>DATEWZ010000027.1:0-9912 GCA_035257485.1 Chthoniobacterales bacterium | reverse complement strand
GACGGATGTTCCGCCCAATGAGCTTCCTCGCCAGTCTGATGAATCTCGGAGGCATGGATCTGATTTGGATTCTTCTCCTGATCCTCCTCCTCTTCGGCGCTAAAAAATTGCCGGAGCTAGCGCGCGGGATGGGACAGGCGATCAAAGAGTTCCAAAAGGCGAAGGACGAGTTCAGCGACGAGCTGCACAAAGCCGGGAAAGAGGACGCGACGGCGAAAACGAATCCGCCGGCCTCGACCGTTCCCCAGAACCCGCCAGCCGGTGCGACCCAGCCCGATCCGAGTCAATCCGCGAAGCCGGGCGACAAAGCCGGCCAAGTCTAAAGTCGCCTTCGTTGTCGATCTTAATTGACCGGCGCGGAAGTTTGCGACAATTTCGCGCCGCCTTACCTTATGTCAGACGATGACCTGCGCGCCCGCATCAAGGAGATGCTGGTCAAGAATTTGATGCTCCAGACCACCCCGGACCAAATCGGGGACGATCTGCCGCTCTTCGGACCAAACGGGCTCGGTTTGGACTCGATCGACGCCTTGGAGCTGGTGGTGAGCATGGAAAAGACCTTCGGAGTGACCGTCCCCAACTCCGAGGTGGCCGGGCGTGCCCTCAAAACAGTTAATACGATCCATGATTATATTCTCGAAAAACGCGGAGAAGGTGTTCAAACTGGGCCGAAGCTCGATAAACCGGCGTGAACCTACTTCATCTCGAAAGCAGCGGCAGTTGGGGCGGACAAGAGTATCGCACTTGTCTCGAAATCAACTGGCTCAACGCGAACGGCCATCGCGCCTGGCTCATCTGTGACCCGACAAGCGAAGTAATGGCGAAAGCGCGCGAGCTCGGCACGCCCGTAGTCCCGATGAATCTGCGGCATCGCATCCATCCGCTGGTCTCATTTCGCATCTGGCTCTTTTGCCGCCGCAATCGCGTTGATCTCATCAAGAGTTACAGCTCGAAAGATCACTGGCTTTGTCTGCCTCTTTTTCTGTGCGGCTGGCCGGTGACCCGCGCGCGCTGCATTACCGACCCGCTCGGCAAAAAACAACGCGCCTTCATTTACCGGCACGGCTGCGCGAAAATCGTCGCCGACGCGCAAGTCATCAAAAACGAGTTCATCGAGCAATACGGCATCGCGCCGGAAAAAATCGAAGTCATCGGATCGGCGGTCGACCTCGAAAAATTTTCGCCGAAACGCGACCGGATGAAATTCCGGCGCGAAGTCGGATTGTCGGCCGACACGCCGATCATCGTGAACGTTGGCATGATTCGGCCGGACAAGGGGCAGTTCAATTTGGTCGAAGCTGCGCGCATCGTTCGCCATCAGCGTCCGGACGCGCATTTTGTTTTCGTTGGTGAAGCGACCGGCGGCCGCAGCCGCGAAAAATGGGTCCGCAAGGCGATCGATCGCGCCGGGCTCAACGGCAACGTTTTAATGATGGGCTATCGCTGGGACATTCCGGACATTCTCGCGGCGGCAAACATGGTCGTGATCGCGTCCCGGCACACCGAAGCTTCGCCGATTGTTCTACGCGAAGCGTTCGCCTGCGGACGGCCGATTGTCGCGACGCGCGTGGGCGACGTTCCCGAGATCATTGTTCATGGCCAAAACGGTCTCATCGTGCAACCGAATGACAGCAACGCGCTCGCCACCGCGATTCTTCTTTTCCTTTCGGACGCAAATCTGGCCGCGCGCTGCGCCGAAAACGGTCTCCGTTACGCGCGCGAACATTTCTGTTTCGACCGAATGATGCACGCAAAGCTCGATGTCGATCTTGCGCTTGTCGAAGCCAATAAAAAGGGCGCGGTTCGAACAGAATCGCCTGAATTGGCGCCGATCGCGTAGCGGATTTTATTTTACGTGACTGATGAAGCGTTAATCGCGTCGATCAACTGCCGGAAGCGCCCGAAATTGCTTCGGTGCGGCGTCAGAACAATCCGTGGCAGGTCCCAAATCTCCGGCTCGTTCTTTTCCTGCCGCAAAGCGCTGCTCTGAATAATTTCGCCTTCGCGAACAACGTCGGCGAATTTCTCGTTTAGATCGACAATCGCCTTTTTCGAGAGCGGTTTGGAAATTCGCAACACCAGTTGCTCCCCAACCCAGCGGGCCGAGTGATAAACTTTGTAGAACTGCAAAATCTCGGCGACGGCGTCATCGATATCGCGCGCGATTTTGAAGAAAGAAAAATCGTCCTCGCAAACCAGGCCGAGCTTGAAAAGATATTCGGTCAGAAACTTCATCCACGTTTGCCAGTAATCGCCGCCCGGCCGGTCGAGCATGACCACCGGAATGACCCGTGCCTTGCCGGTTTGCATTAGGGTCAGGATCTCGAACGTCTCGTCCATTGTCCCGAAACCACCCGGAAAAAGCGCGAAGGCGTGCGATTCCTTCACAAAATGCAGTTTACGATCGAAAAAGTAATTGAAGTTAATCAGCTTCGAATCGCCCTGAATGATCTCATTCGGCTGTTGTTCGAACGGCAGCCGAATGTTCAAACCGAAACTGCGCTCGCGGCCGGCGCCGCGCTGGGCTGCGCCCATGATCCCGTCCCCACCGCCCGTGATGACCATGTAGTCGTGCCCGACCATCGCGCGCGCGAAATTTTCCGCGACCTTTGATTCGGGCGCGTCGGTTGTTGTTCGCGCCGAGCCAAACACGACGACTTTCCGAAATTGCGAATACGGCGCGAACACCTTCGCCGCGTAGCGCATTTCTTTGAGTGACCGATTGATCAGCTTGAGATCCGCCACGCTCATCTCATCCCGCGCCATCTTTAGCGCGGTCACGATCATCTCCTCTATCAACTCCGGATTCTTCTTCGCGCCCCACTCCCGAACCAAATCCTGGACCCGCTGATCGAATGGAGCGTCCACCGTCCAGAGCCGCCGCGCCGGCTGATCCAGGATCGCGCCCGCGGTAAAATCTTCTTCCTTCACTTGGGAATGTAGAGGCAGTTAGACCGCGATCAAATCCGACAAGATTTCCCGCATATGGCGGATCGGCAGCGAGTAATGCCCCTCGCCTTCGACGAATCGCAGCTCACACGTCGGAATCCGGCTGGCCACGTATTTCGCGACTTCAACCGAGAACGCGCGGTCTTCTGTTCCATGCCAAAGCCGCACCGGAACATCGACATCTTCCAATCGAAATTCCCACGGCTTTCCAAAAATTTCGGCGTCCTGAATCAGCCCCTTCACGGAAGACAACCAGGCGCGCCGTTGGCTCTCGAAACATGCTTCAAACGCAACCGTGTCCTCGAGCGACTGAGAATCGCACTGACGCAAGCGCAAGACCTTCAACATCAACGGCCGCAACCGCGGCGGTGGACGAATGCTCGCCAGCGCGCCCGTTAGGTAAAAAAACGCACGTAACGTTTTCGGTGAATTGTTATAGAGCCAGATCATTCGCCGATAAAGCGGGAGCAATCCGGAATGATCGCTCAGATCGACAATCGGCGGAGCGCCGCTGGCAACCGCGGCCGCACGGACGCGATCGCGAAGTTTCCAAGCGGTCGCGTAGACGTAGGGCGCGCCTCCCGACATCGCGAGAAGATGAAATTGTTCGAGTCGCAAATGATCGGCCAATTGCCGAACGATCTCCGGCCAATCGATCAATTTTCGATTCGGCTGAAAACTTGAATCCCGAATTCCCGGCCGATCGGGTGAAATAATCTTCACGTTCAGCTCCCGTGCCGCGTTCTCGGTCAATTGCGCCATCGTGCGCGAGCTTGGCCAGCCGTGAAAAAAGAAAACGGGCGTTCCGTTCGCGCTGCCATATTCGCAGAACGCGAGCTGCCCACCGCTTTTCAGCTCCAAAAAGCTGCAATCGTTCATCGGGTTCCAACTATTTGCCGAATCTGGCCGCGAGGAAAATCCTCTTTCCCATGCCCAAATCGCGCTGTAACTTTTTGCACGTAGACCTAATTCGCTGTTCGAAATTCAAGTATATGAAAGAAAACAAACCTAGTGGCGGAAAAATCTCGCTCCATGGCAACGGGATGGGCGTTGCCTCGCCCGAGGACATCGAACGGCGCGCGAGAGAGATCGCGATGATTGATGAGCGCGATCCAAAGAATTTTACCGACACCGATTGGAAGCAGGCACGCGAGGAGCTTTTGGGCGAGCTCGAGACCCAGCCGCCGGAAGAGGACGACAAGAACATCAAGCTCGAGTACGAGTGGGAAGTGACGCCAGATAATCGCGGCCATCGGGTGGACCGGCCCGGCCTCGAGGACGATGAAGAATCGGTCGGAGAACATCTCGTGAGCGATGGGAGGGAAGAAGCGGCCCACGATCAAATGCTCGAAGCGCGCCGCGAAGAACTCGAGCAGGAAGGCGGAATTACTTGATTCAGACCGCGGTCGCTCCCAAAAAAAGAACGGCGACCGCGGAAGGCTCGCCAGATAGCTCTTCACCCGCGAAGGATTTGCTCGCGCGTTTTCACGAACTCCGAAACTTCAGCGCGAAGCTGTCCGAAAATCTCGCGGCGGAGGATTGCGTCGTGCAATCGATCCCCGACGTCAGCCCGACGAAATGGCACCTCGCCCACACCACCTGGTTCTTCGAAACGTTCATCCTGAAAAAATGGAAGACTGATTATCGCGATGCCGTTCCCGAATACGCCTATCTCTTTAATTCTTATTACAACGCGGCCGGCACCATGCACCGGCGCGATCTGCGCGGTCTGATCTCGCGCCCGACCGTTGAAGAAACAAAAAAATATCGGGCCTCGATCAACGCCGATATCGACGACCTTGTTTCAAACGCGGACGAAAAATTGTTCCGCGAGATCGAGCCGATCCTGATTCTCGGCATTCATCACGAGCAACAACACCAGGAGTTGCTCATCACCGACATCAAACACGTCTTCGCGCAGAACCCGCTCTTTCCGGTCTTCCGCAAACAAAAGATCGAGAACCATAAGGCCGGGATCGCGCCGGTGAAGTTCGTCGAGTTCGATGAAACGACGCTCGAGATCGGTCACGACGGAAATGATTTTTGTTACGACAACGAACTCCCGCGGCATCGCGCGCTCGTCTTGCCGTTCGCGCTCGCGAACCGGCTGGTCACAAACGGCGAATATCTCGAGTTCATGCGCGATAACGCTTACTCGCGGTCAGAATTCTGGCTCTCGCTAGGCTGGATGACCGTGAACGAACAAAGCTGGCGCGCGCCGCTTTATTGGATCGAGCGTGACGGCGAATGGTGGAATTTCACCTTGAGCGGTCTTCGCAAGGTCGATCCCAACGAGCCCATCACGCACCTGAGCTATTTTGAAGCCGACGCCTACGCGAATTGGGCCGGCGCCCGTTTGCCGACCGAATTCGAATGGGAGCGCGCGGCCGCGAAGATCGACATCGACGGAAATTTTGTCGAAAACGAGCGATTTCACCCTGCCCCGCTCAACGAATCGCCGCAAGACGGACAACTCGCGCAAATGTTCGGTGACGTTTGGGAATGGACGCGCAGCTCGTATTCGCCTTATCCGGGCTACCGGGCTGAACCGGGCGCGCTCGGCGAATACAACGGCAAGTTCATGTGCAATCAGTACGTGCTTCGCGGCGGTTCCTGCGCCACCTCGCGAACTCACATTCGCAAAACCTATCGCAATTTCTTTCAACCTGAGAAACGGTGGCAATTCATGGGGATTCGTTTGGCGCGCGATCTTTCGTGAACGAGAAAATCACCTCTGCGGCCGCAGCCGCCGCGAAAGAAAACTTTCGCGAAGAAGTTTTGCGCAGCCTTTCAAAATCGCCGCGCGAACTCCCCTGCAAATTTTTCTACGACGAACACGGCGCGCTGTTGTTTCGGCAAATCTGCGACCTGTCGGAGTACTACATCACGCGGACAGAGATCGAAATCCTGCGCCTGAACGGCGCCGATATGGCGAAAGCGCTCGGGCCGCAGATCGAATTGATCGGGCTCGGCACGGGAGCGGGAACCAAAACCCGCATCCTTCTCGAGGAGTTGCGCGACCCTGTCGTTTACGTCCCGATCGACATTTCGAAAGAGCAGCTTGAAACATCGGCCGCGCGTTTTCGCGAAATGTTCCCGAACCTCCAAGTCCTTCCCGTCGCCGCCGATTATCTTGAGCCGTTCGAGCTGCCGCTTCCGAGAAAACTCTCCTCCCGGAGCGTGATTTACTTTCCGGGATCAACCATCGGAAATTTCGAGCCGGATCTCGCGGGCGAATTTCTCACCCGTCTGGTCGATCTGGCCGGCGACGGCGGCGGTCTGCTCATCGGCGTCGATCTCCAGAAAGATCGACATGTGATCGAGGCGGCCTACAACGACAGCGCCGGCGTGACCGCGCAATTCAACAAAAACATCCTCGCCCGGATCAATCGCGAGCTCAGCGCCGATTTCGATCTCGCGCATTGGCAGCACTACGCGACCTACAATCCGGCCGAAGGTCGCATCGAGCTATATTTGATCAGCGAAATCGCCCAGACGGCAAAAATCGGCGCGAGCACATTTGAATTCCGCGCCGGCGAGAAAATCCTGACCGAATACTCCTACAAACACACCATCGGCGGATTCATCACCCTCGCCCGCCAGGCCGGATTTCATTTCGAGCAAGTCTGGACCGACGACCAGCGCTGGTTTGGCGTTTTCTATTTCACCGTGGCAAACTAGCCGCCGGTGAGCGCGCTCGTTCAACTCAGCCGCGTTGCAAAGACTTTCGGCGACGCGCCGGCCGTGCACGATGTCGATCTTTCGATCGAGCGCGGCAAGACCACAGTGCTTATTGGTCCAAGCGGTTGCGGCAAATCGACCTTAATGCGTCTCATCATCGGCTTGATCGAGCCGGATCGCGGAGAAATTCAATTCGATGGCGCGCAGCTCCGCCCGGAAAAGATCGACACTGTCCGGCAGCGCGTCGGTTACGTAATTCAGGAAGGCGGCTTGTTCCCGCATCTCACCGCGCGCGGAAATGTTCTGCTCATGGCGCGACATGTCGGCCGCGATGAAAACGAAATGGGCGAAAGGCTTCGCGAGCTTTGCGCGCTGACGCGATTTCCCGAAAATCTTCTCGATCGCTATCCGCTGGAACTTTCCGGCGGCCAGCGCCAGCGCGTCAGCTTGATGCGCGCATTGATGCTTTTTCCTGAATTGCTTTTGCTCGATGAACCGCTCGGCGCGCTTGATCCGCTCGTCCGCGCTGCTTTGCAAATGGATTTGAAGGAAATCTTCGCGCGACTCCAGCAAACCGCGCTCCTCGTCACGCACGATCTCGCCGAAGCCGCCTATCTCGGCGACACAATTGTGCTCATGAATGAAGGCCGGATCGTTCAGCAAGGTTTAATTGGCGATCTGCGCGAGCGACCGGCGAGCAATTTCGTTTCCGAATTCGTCAACGCCCAGCGAAGTCTCACTGCGATATGAATCGAATTAGGAAAGCAGGAAAACAGGAAACGGTTATTCGATTTCTGCTCTTCTCCTGCGTTCCTGCTTTCCTGATTTATTCTGCTTTTGCAGCTGAACCGGTGCGGATCGGGTCGAAAAAATTCACCGAATCGTATGTCCTTGGCGAAATTGCCAAACGAACTTTAGGCGATGCCGGAATTTCGGTCGAGCACCGCGAGGGAATGGGCGGCACAATCATTCTTTGGCAAGCACTCCGCGGCGGACAGATCGACGTTTATCCCGAATACACCGGAACGATCGCGCAAGAGATCTTGAAACGAAGCGATCGAATGACACTTGAACAGATTTCCGGCGAACTCGCCAAGTTCGGCGTCGGAACGACCCGGCCACTCGGATTCAATAATACTTACGCGCTCGTGATGACTCGGGACAAGGCGCAGAAGCTTGGCGTCCGCACGATCAGCGACTTGCGCAATCACTGGCAATTCACCTTCGGCCTGACGCACGAATTTCTAGATCGGCAGGACGGATGGCGGCCGCTGGCTCAGTTCTACGGTTTGAATCCGCACAGCGTGATCGGAATTGATCACGCGATCGGTTACGACGCGCTGCGCAACGGACAGGTCGACGTGAAGGATGCGTATTCGACCGATGCGAAGATCGCGCAATACGATCTGACCGTTATCGAGGACGATCGGCAGTTCTTTCCGCGTTACGACGCGGTTTATCTTTATCGGCTCGGACTGGATGAAAAGGTCCTCGCGTCATTGCGCAGGCTCGAAGGAACAATCGATGAGCCCGCGATGATCCATCTCAATGCGGAGGCGGAGAGGACGAAGGATTATGCGCTCGCGGCAAATTTGCTTTTCGGCTCCAACGCGACATCCGCATTTGGCGAAAATTTTTGGCACAAGCTCGCGCGCTGGACTGCGCGTCATCTTGAACTCGCGGGATTTTCGTTGCTGCTCTCGATCATCGTCGGAATTCCGCTCGGGATCTGGGCGAGCCGCGGCGGCGCGATTGGACAATTCATTCTCGGTTTCGCTGGCGTGGTGCAAACGATTCCGTCGCTCGCGTTGCTCGCGCTGCTCGTTCCCCTTCCCTTTTTCGGAATCAGTGTGCGCACCGCAATCACCGCCCTCTTTCTTTATGGGTTACTGCCGATCGTTCGCAATACCGCGACCGGCCTGCAGGACATTCCGCGCGCGTTGCGTGAGTCTGCGGTCGCGCTCGGGCTCAGTCCGCGCGCGCGACTCTGGCAAATCTTTTTGCCGATGGCGTCACGCTCGATCCTTGCCGGAATCAAAACGAGCGCGGTCATCAATATCGGCACCGCGACGCTCGCGGCGCTGATCGGCGCCGGTGGATTGGGCGAGCCAATCCTGAGCGGCCTCAACTTGAACGATCACTCAACGATTCTTCAGGGCGCGATTCCGGCGGCGATCCTCGCGCTGCTCGTGCAATGGCTGTTCGATCTGCTTGATCGCGTTTTGATTCCAAAAGGATTGCGACTGTGATCGTTTGGAGGGACGGGCTCCGTCCCGTTCGACGAATTAATGGACGACACGGAGGTCGTCCCTCCATCAGAAAAATTATGCGACGGTCGAAGACCGCCGCTACAGTTAATGTATGGCGATCACGTCAGTTAATCCCGCGACGGGCGAGAAGCTGAAGGAATTCAAGCCGCACAGCGACGTCGAAATTGAAAAAGCTTTGCGGCAGGCCGTCGCTGCGTTTGAAAAGGATCGTGCCGAGCCGTTTGCCAAGCGCGCGCAATTGATGATGAGCGTCGCGACGTTGCTCGAACGCGAGAAACATGAGCTCGCGCGGACGATCACTCTCGAGATGGGAAAATTGTTGCGTGACAGCGTGGCCGAGATCGAAAAATGCGCGAATGGATGCCGTTACTACGCCGAGAACGCGGAGCGATTTCTCGAAGACCAGGCGGCGCAGACCAACGCGCGCCGCAGCTATCTTCATTACGAGCCGATGGGCGCGATCCTCGCGATCATGCCGTGGAATTTTCCGTTCTGGCAGGTGTTCCGATTCGCCGCGCCCGCGTTAATGGCCGGCAACGTCGGAATCTTGAAACACGCCGCCAACGTTCCGCAATGCGCGGTCGCGATTGAACAAATCTTCTGCCGCGCCGGGTTCGAGGAAGGAATTTTTCAAACATTGCTCATCGAAGCCGAGCAAGTTGAAAAGTTGATTGTCGATCCGCGGATCAAAGCGGTAACGCTGACCGGCAGCGAAAAAGCAGGCAGTATCGTCGGCAGCGCGGCTGCGCGCGAAATTAAGAAAAGCGTGCTCGAGCTCGGCGGCAGCGATCCATTCATCGTCATGCCGAGCGCCGATTTCGCATTGGCGGTCACAACTGCCGTGAAAGCGCGAATGCAAAACACCGGACAATCGTGCATCGCGGCGAAACGGTTTTTCATCGCCGACAAAATTTACGACAAGTTTCTCGGAGAATTCGTCGAGAAGATGCGCTCGTTAAAAGTGGGCGATCCGATGGATGAAACAACCGAGATCGGTCCGCTCGCGAACGAA
>DATEWZ010000026.1:0-3166 GCA_035257485.1 Chthoniobacterales bacterium | reverse complement strand
ACGCTCGAAGCGTTCGAAAAATCGAAATGAAATCGCGCGTGCGCGTGGCGCTGATCGGAGCGCGCGGTCGAATGGGCCAAACGATCCTCGATTTGGCGAAGAACGATCCGAAGATCGACATCGTCGCTCAGCGCGATCTCGGGGACGCGATCGACGCGGCGATGAAGACTTGCGACGTTGCAATTGATTTCAGCAACGCTAGCTCGATCGAAGAAGTTTGCCGCGCTGCGACACAAAACAGGAAAGCGCTCGTCATCGGTACGACTGGGCATTCGCCGGAACAGCGCAAATTAATTGAAACGACGGCGAAAGGGTTGGCAGTTGTTTTCGCATCGAACTTCAGCGTCGGCGTCAACGGCTTGTTCGAGCTGACGAGAAAGGCCGCAGAAATCCTCGGCCCCGAGTTCAAACCGGAAATTGTCGAGACCCATCACACGAAGAAGAAAGACGCGCCGAGTGGAACGGCGAAGACGCTCGGCGAAATTCTGAAGGTGCAGCTGAAGATCGACATTCCGATCGAGTCGATTCGCGAAGGCGACGTTGTCGGCGAGCACACCGTGACTTTTGTCGGACCGGCAGAAAGGCTCGAACTGACGCATCGTGCCGGCAGCCGCGAAATTTTTGCGAGCGGTGCGTTGCGCGCCGCTCAGTGGGTCGCGGCCAGACCGGCCGGACTTTATTCGATGCAGGACGTTCTCGGAATCGCGCCGGCGAAATGAGGATCGGCATCGCGCTCGGTTCCAATCTGGGTGATCGACTGGAAAATCTGCGGGCCGCGCGAAATGCGATAGCCATTCTTGCTTTAGATAACAGCATGCGGGTGTCGCGTGTTTATGAAACGGAGCCGGTCAATTGCGAACTGGGCGCGGGGAAGTTTCTCAACGCGGTTTTAGAAATCGAATACGATGGCGATCCGAGTGAGCTTCTCGAAAAACTGATTCGCGTTGAAGAATCGCTCGGGAGAGATCGTAAACACGCGCGCAACATTTCGCGCAAGATCGACATCGATCTTCTCTACGCCGACGAGCTCGTGATTAATAACGAACGTTTGCAGTTGCCGCATCCGCGAATGCACGAGCGCAAATTTGTTCTCCAGCCGCTGGCCGACATTCGCCCAGATTTGGTCCTGCCAAACCAAACAAAGCCCGTTTCCGATCTGCTCGCGCAAATTCAGGATTCGACTAAAGTGAGCTGCTTCGCGGAGGACTGGTAATGACGAATCTGGTCGAAAAATATCGCGAGATGAAAAAGCGCGGCGAGAAAATCACCGCGCTCACAGCTTACGATTATCCAACCGCGCGTCTCCTCGACGAAAGCGGGATCGACATCATTCTGGTCGGCGATTCGTTGGGAATGGTCGTGCTCGGTTACGAAGACACCACGCAGGTCACGCTCGAGGAGATGTTGCATCATACGCGCGCCGCCGCGCGTGGAGTGAAGAACGCACTCGTCGTCGGCGACATGCCGATTCACACCTTCGACACACCTGACCAAGCGATCGCGACCGCGAAAAAATTTCTCGAGGCCGGCGCGCAAGCCGTAAAACTCGAAGGCGGCGCGAGTCACTCCGCGCACATCGAAGCGATCACACGCGCGGGGATTCCGTACATGGCGCATATCGGAATGTTGCCACAACAAGTGCGCCAACAAGGCGGCTATAAAGTGAAAGGCAAAACGCAATCCGAGGCCGAAGCGTTGATCGCCGATGCGCGCGCGGTTGAAAAAGCAGGCGCGTTTTCTGTCGTGCTCGAAATCGTTTTGCCCAAGATCGCGAAACAAATTACCAGCGCGATCAGCATTCCAACGATTGGGATCGGTTCCGGTGAAAATTGCGATGGCCAAATCCTGGTCACCCACGATTTGATCGGGCTCTTTCCGTGGTTCACCCCAAAGTTTGTTTCGCCGGAGGCGCGGGTCGCGGAGGAAATTCGCAAAGCGGCGCGGGCTTTCATTGAACGAACTCGCGCCGGCGGCCTGTCTAATGGGCGCGGTTGACAATAATTCTGCGGTAACGGTGTTTAACTAGACTAGACGATGAGAAGCGCGACCAGAGTTTCCGATTTCGACGATATCGACGAAATCGAGCATGAAGCACTGCTGACTGGCAGCCCGGAGCGGAGCTGGATCTGGTTCGGCCTGGTCATGTCGCTCGCGATCCATATCACGCTCTGCATTTGGTTTTACCGGACGCGATTCATGTCGGTAGAGGCCGTTTTCGCCGATACGCAGCCGCCGATGACGTTTCGCGTGAAGCCGGTAGACATGGCTCAGATCGACAAAGCGAGCGGCGATCAAATCAGTCCTGCATCGAAACCGAATCCGGACGACACCAAGGAGCAGCAACCGGACGAAAAGAAATCGTTCGACAAACTTTTGCAGGAAATTCAGGCCACGACGCAAATGCCGGACGAGATGAACAACGTGCTGCCGGACAAACCGAAAGTCGATCAAGCCGACGTCGCGTCGGTGATGAACGAGATCGAGCGCAGCACTGCGCAAACGTTGTCGCAAGGTCCGAACGCAACGCATGAGCAATCGCTGTTGAACGAGAGTTCGGTTTCAGGTCGTCCGCAGCCAGCGCTGACTGGAACCGAGTTGGCCACGAGCACGATCATCAAACGTCCGAACACATTCACGAGCAAACTTCCGGGTGACAGCGCCGGGCCGAACAAGAAAGGCGCGCCCGGATTTAGCGATCTCGATCAATTGCTTTCGCAAAAAGGACCGCTCGGATCGGGAACGAAAATTCGAATGCCGGAAGACCAGCTTTTCAGTTTCGACAGCGCCGACCTGCAACCCGGCAGCATTTTGCAAAAGCTTGTCGATCTTTTGAAACGCAATCCGAAAGCGACCTTCACGATCGAAGGCTACACCGATTCGATCGGCACGTATGAATACAATCTCGAGCTGAGTCAGCGCCGCGCCGATGCGATGAAAATGTACTTGGTGCAGGCGCTCGGGATCGATCCATCGCACATCGATGCGCGTGGGCGCGGACAGACAAAGTTCATCGTTTCGCCGAGGCCGTTGTCGCCGAACGCAGGCCAGGCCGAGTTCGACGCCGAGATCCAGCGCGAGAGCCAGAACCGCCGCGTCGAAGTCACGATCAACACCAATCCGCAGTGATTGTCGATCTTAGGTAGCGGCGATTGACCTCAATCGCCAT
>DATEWZ010000025.1:0-43675 GCA_035257485.1 Chthoniobacterales bacterium | reverse complement strand
TTCAACTTTTGCCGCGGGACCAGAACCCGGCGGCGCGGCGATCGATTTCTCATCGGCTTCTTCAAGATAAAGGTCGCAAAGGTCTTCGGCTTCGCCGGGATCCAGTCCGAGATTTTCCGCCATGTCGATGAACGTGTCGCGTTGGTCGTCGCTCATGCTGAAACTGTCGAGATTGCTCAACCGCAGCATGCGCATGAATTCTTCCTGCGGGTTCGTCGGTTTGGTCATCGCGGCTGTTTCGACAATGTTCGCGGCGGCTGGAGGCGCCACGATCTCCTGGCGTTTGGCGTTCTTCTCCTGCAACCCCTCTTCGATCATCGAATTCATTTCGATTTCGGATAGGCCCCGCTCCACGCCAAAGCGGAGTAGATTTTTTTCTTCCTCGATACTGAGCACGCCGCCGGCGAGCGCGAATTCAAGATATTTTCGAAATTCGGCGGCGGCGGCCTCATGCGCTTGCACGGCCAGCTCATCATCGATCGTCTTGCGACGATCGGGATCGAGAAGGTCAAGTCGTGCTTCGGTCAGGTAGCGTGACGATTCTTCGAGTCCGGAGCGAAGAAGCTGGGCGATCGGATTGCTCGGCTGATTTTTGAGCGGAAGCTTTTTTTGCCACCACCGCATCAGCTCGCGGCAATGTTCTTCGATCAGTTTGTTACTGGGATTCGAATATGGATCGAGACAGAGACGGTCGTAGGCGCTAGGCGAATTGTAATTGCTCCAGCCTTTCCACTTTCGCGGGTCATCCGGGAGAGGAAGAGGAAAACTGATGTCGCATTTGGTCATCGCCTAACTGACTTTCAGGGCCTCTAAACTCGAAGTGGCCTCGGCGATATCGTTCGGCCCGAGACCGGTGTTGCGGTCGATCGTGACTTTGGCGTTGTTCCCGGCCGCCTGCACCTCCACTTCCAGGACCTGGTTGGCGTTGTACTGATAAGTGAGCTTGACCGGCGAGCCTTTCGGCAAATAAGGCGGCAACTGAATGTCGCAAACGCCGAGTGGAGTGCACTCCGCGGGCACCGTGCTCTCGCCCTCGACGACTTTGACCACGGCGCGCTGCATGTTCGCGTCCGCCGTGCCGAACGAATTTTTAATGACGGCCGGAATCGGTGTCATTTTGCGAATCATGGGAAAAACATATTCCTGAAGCTGTTTTTCATCCCAAAGCACAACACCGAGCGTGTGGGAGGTGATGTCGGTAACTTCAATCAACCCGCCGTCGAGCGTCGAAAATTTCTCGCGGACCGCTTCAGCGACCGTTCGTTCGCCGGAAGCGTTTTCCTCATTCAACATCGAAAGGATGCCTTGGATTGCCGCTCCCCGCGCCACGACTTCATCCGGATTGACGTGATCGATCAACGTCACCGAAGAAAATCCCGCGATCATCGCCCGCATCATCGGCATTCGGGTCATACCGCCGGCGAGCAATACTTTGTCGATCTGGTCCCACTTCATTTTCGCTTCCTGCATCACCATCTCGCAGATCGTCTTGCATTTTTCGACGAGATGCCGGGTGCGCTGCTCAAACTCCTTCCGGGTCAGCGTGAGCTTCACGCTTTTACCGCCGTGATGATAAACGATCGTGGTCGAATTGCGGCTCGAGAGCTGAATTTTCGCCGCGAGAGCGCGGTTATGCAGCTCTTGATAACTGTGCAGGTCGAGGAGTGGATTCTCCCCGTGCAATTTATCGAATTCTTCCGCGATCAAATTGACGATCACGTCGTCCCAATCTTTTCCGCCCAGACGATGATCGCCGTTGGTCGCAAGCATCTCGATCTTGTGATCGACAATGCGCATGATCGTGACGTCGAAGGTGCCGCCGCCGAGATCGAAAACGAAAACGGTGTGGTTCTCGTCCAGCTTGTCGAGACCGTATGCGAGCGCGGCCGCGGTCGGCTCATTAATAATTTGGAGAACGTTCAAACCGGCGAGTCGACCGGCAGTGATGGTGGACGTGCGCTCGGCGTCGTTGAAATATGCCGGCACCGTGATCACTGCATCGGTGATCGGTTGCTCAAGATATTTTTCGGCGTCGCCTTTCATTTTCTTGATGATCAGCGCCGAAAGCTCTTCCGCCGAATAAATCTTGCCTCCGAAGTCGCGATGGAACTGGTCCTTCGGTTTGCCCATTTCGCGTTTCACGAAATCGACAATCTTCTCCGGCTCGGCCACGGCGTTATTTTTCGCCACCGTTCCGACGATCACATTCGTCCCATCAAAGAAAACCACCGATGGAGTGATGCGCTCCGTCTCCGTGTTCGGGATGATTTGCTGTTTTCCGTAGGCATCGATGTGCGCGATGGCGGAGAAGGTCGTACCCAGATCAATACCGACTACCTTGCGTTTGCTCATGGCTAAAAAGTTGGACCGACGCCTCGTTTTGGCGGGGGTTGTTAGTGCAAATTTCGTGCCTCAGGGCTGGGAGATTCTTCGCAAGCTGCGGAGTTGAAATTAGCCGCCGAAAAATCGATCAGCCGAAGCGCTTTGCGATGACTTCCTCCGGGCGAATCAGCTTGCCGCGCCAGATGAAACCACGCTTGACCCGCATCACGATGGCGCCGTCCTCTTCCGGAAAATCGGCGGGCTCAAAATTGAGCACGCGATGGTAGGCGCGATCGACCCGTTCGCGCGGTTCAATTTCCTTCACGTCGAAGCGATGGAGAATTTCGACCAGGGAATGGATCGCGTTCTCCAAATTGTCGCGCCATTGCGAAACGCTGGTGCGGCTTCCTTTTTCCTCGGCTGCGCTCGAAAGCTGATCGCAAAGTCCGATCAGGTGGTCGTAGAGATAAACGAGATCGTGGATGAACGGTTTTTGGAGCGATTCGTGCAAAAAATTGTCCCGATACTTGAGCAACTCAGAATGAAGGGAGTCGAACAGTTTCTGGTTCACGTTTTCGCTACCGCGGATCGAAGCGAGCTGCTCGTCGATCCTTTTGAAATGGTCGTCCAGCGCGGCCTTTCTCGACGTTTCCACCTCCGTCGCCAGACTCTCGATGCGACTAAGTAAACTGTTTTCCAGAGCTTGCAGATGTTCGCTTAAAACGCTCGATTGCGCTGCTGCGTCGCCTGCCTGTGGCAAGGGCGCCAAGCTCTGCTCGGCGCCCATTGGCAGAACTTTTTCCGCCTCTGCGCTGAGTTGCTGCATCGCAACCTTAAAATCCTGTTCCTTCTGAACGGCCTCTTTCGACATTTTAATTCTTACTTTCCAAAAAATTTGCGGATCGCTTCGACCAAACCCTCGATGTCATGCCGACGCGCTTCGATGTCGACCTTTAGACTGCGGTCAGTCGCGGTTTTCGACGTGATCGGGCCGATGCTCGCGATCTGCATTCCTTTCGGCCAGGGAAGACCGAGCGCGAGAAAATTTTCCACCGTGGACGAGCTGGTAAAGGTGATCAGATCGGCCCCCTCTTCCAAAAGGCGGTGACGCGCGCCGGTAATGTCACGCGTTTCCGGAACCGTCCGATATGCAAAGGCTTCATCGACTATCGCTCCCAGCTTCGACAGCCCCTTCGGTAGCACGTCCCGCGCCTTCTCCGCGCGCACGATCAAAATTCGAAGGTTTTGCACGCCACCCTGCTTTTGAAACTGCCTGACGACAGCTTCGGCCACGAATTCTTCCGGTTGAAGATCGACACGGAGGTGAAAATCCCGGACGCGTTGCGCAGTCGCCGGACCGATGGCGGCAATCTTCGCTCCGCCAATCTCGCGCGCGTCGTCGTAAAGCTTGAAAAATATTTCGAAGAACGCGTTCACTCCATTTGGACTGGTAAACACAATCCAGTCATACATGTGCGCGTCCTGGACCAGCTCGCCGAATTCGCGCAAATCGGTTGGCGGTTCGATCCGGATGGTCGGCAGCTCAATCACGTCCGCGCCGAGAGCGCGCAATTGACTGGCCAGCGCTCCCGCTTGTTTCCGCGTCCGCGTCACGACGATCCGTTTCCCAGACAGCGGCCGGCCTTCGTGCCATTTCAAATCCTTCCGCAATTCGACCACGTCACCAAAAACCGCCACCGCCGGCGCTTTGAATCCAAGATCGACAACTTTCTTGGCGATATCGCCGAGCGTTCCAACCAAGGTTTCCTGCCGGCCAGTGGTCGCCCAGCGCACGAGCGCGACTGGCAAATCGGGACGAACACCGTTCGCCATCATTTCCTTTGCGATCGCTTCGATCCGCTCGACGCCCATCAACATCACTTGTGTGCCGCCGAGCTTCGCCAACGCCGCGTAATCGATCGCACTCGCGCTTTTCTTCGGATCTTCATGACCGGTGAAAAATGTGACGTGCGAATTTTCTGCGCGATGCGTCACCGGAATTCCGGCGTAAGCAGGGCCGGCGATGGCCGAGGTGATTCCGGGAATGATTTCAAATGCGACTCCGGCATCGACAATCGCCTTTGCTTCTTCCGCGCCGCGACCAAACACAAACGGATCCCCGCCCTTCAACCGCACCACTTCTTTTCCAGCGCGAGCTTTTTCGACGAGAAGTTGGTTAATCTCGTCCTGCTTCAGCGCGTGCTCGCCCGCTTTTTTCCCGGCGTAGATAATTTCCGTGTCTTCGCGCGCCCAGCCAAGCATTTCCGGATTCGCAAGATGATCGTAAACGATCACGTCTGCGCGCTCGATGCACTCCTTCGCGCGCAAGGTCACAAGGCCCAGATCGCCCGGACCGGCGCCAACGAGATACACCTTCCCGGCACTCTTGCTCATGCTCTGATGTTATCGAACAACTGCGCCGCCAATTTTTCCGCGTCCTCGCTTGCTCCGCTAACCATCGCTTCGCGCGGAGTCGTCGCGCCGAGATCGAAAATCTGCGCGCGCACCGTCATATTCATTCCTTCAATGGCCGCAAGAACGCCGACCGGTTGATTGCAGTCCGCGTCCAACAATCGCAGAAATTCGCGCTCGGCGCGCAAACTCAGTCGCGTATCGAGATGGTTTGTCGCGGCGACCAGCTCGCGGAGTCGTTCGTCGTCCGAGCGAATTTGGATCGCGATGATCCCCTGTCCGCCGGCGGGAACGAAAACTTCGCGTGGCAACATCGCCGTAAAAAATTCGCTGCCTTCAAACTCGACGCGCAGGCGACTGGGTTTGAGCCCGAGCCGCTCCAAACCGGCCCGCGCGAGAATAATCGCGTGCCATCGGTCGGTCGCGAGCTTTCGCAAACGCGTCGGCACATTGCCGCGAAGATCGACAATCTCGAGGTCAGGACGTTTCCAACGCAGCTGATGTTGTCTTCGCACGCTGCCGGTCGCGACGATTCCATCACCGGGCAACGAATTTAGATCGCACGCCGTTGTCGCAACTAAAACATCATCGACCGGCGCGCGCGGCAGGGCCGCGGCAATCTCCGTTTTCGGCGCCAGTTTGCTCGGCAAATCTTTTGCGCTGTGCACCGCGATGTCGATTTGTTCGGTGAGGAGTTCGCGCTCAATCGCGCCGGTGAAAAGCCCTTTCCGGCCTGCGCGCATATCGTCAATCGCCGTTTTCTCATCGTCACCCCGCGTCTGAATGATCTTGATTTCGAATTTCAAGTCCGCCCAGCGCGACTGCAAAGCGTCCACCACCAAACCTGTCTGGCGCAGAGCCAATTCGCTGCCGCGCGTGCCGACAACGATTTCTATTCGGCGTGGTCGCTTCATGAATTCAACGGGAACCTAGCAGGTTCCCCTACAGATTTCGCGTCCGGCTGTAGGGGAAGCTGTCAGCTTCCCAATTACAACTCGGACGTTCTTAGCGAGCTTTCTCCAGCCGCCGGATGTTCGGGCGATGGCGGACGATTCACTCCGCGCGCGATCAGCTGGACGAACTCGCGCACGTGCTCGGAAATGATTTCTTCGGCGGCCGCCATTTGTGCACGCCTCGTCGCCATCGATTGCTCAGCGATCGATTGCAACGAATCGATGTCGTACAGATAAACGCCATCGAGCGCGTTCACGTCCGGCGCTACGTCGCGCGGCACCGCAATATCGATGATGAAGAGCGGCCGGTCGATCCGTTCCCGCACGACCGGCGCCAGCTTTTCCTGCGAGAGCAACGGAACCTCGGAAGATGTCGATGTTATTAAGATGTCGATCTCGCCGCATTGTTGCATCCATTGCTCGAACGGAACCGCGCGACCGCTGACCGCGAGCGCGAGCGTTTCCGCGCGCTCGGGCGAACGATTGCTCACACGCAAATCACTCGCGCCGCGCGAGATCAAAGCGCGCACTGTTCGCTCGCTCGTTTCGCCCGCTCCGATCACCAAGACTTTGCAATTGCGAAGATTGCCGAAGATTTTCTGGGCGAGATCGACCGCCACCGAACCAACCGAGACCGCGCCTCTAGTGATCTCGGTGTGGGTGCGGACGTGCTTCGCGACTCGAAAGGCGCGTTGAAACAGCCGATGAAGATATCGTCCGGCCGCACCGGCTGTCCGCGCCGATTCGTAAGCTTTCTTCGTTTGTCCAAGAATTTCGGTTTCGCCGACAACCATTGAATCGAGTCCCGACGCCACCCGAAACAGATGACGAACGCAATCTCCGTCTTCGTAGCGATAGAAGGGCGCCGATTCGGTCGAAATGTGTTTGTCGATCTTCCGATTGAGACAGCGCGCGATATCGAGCGTGGAGACCCGCGCTTCGGACGCGCCATAAACTTCCACGCGATTGCAGGTCGAAAGGACAACCGCTTCCGCGCAGCCGGAGTTTCGCAAGAGACAATCCATTTCCACGTCGCCGCCGAAATGTTCGAGCGTTTCGACATCGGCCAGATGATGACTGAGTCCAATGCAGAATAAATTCATGGCGTGTGCGATTGCGCGCTAAAGGTGATTCCCCACAACAACGTCAGCGCGGCGCTAAATCCGATGATGCAAAGCGCAGCCACGCGTTTCGGCGCGAACCAGCGCAAATAGCGGCCTTGCAAAATTAATCCATAAAGAACCCAAACTCCGATCGCGCAGACGATTTGCGTCCAGGGCAACGGTGCGTCCACCAAAAATCCGCTAACCAGTCCGAGCGTGTAAAGCGCGAACCCCCACCAAAGCAATCGTGTGATGGCCGCGAACAGATCGCTCAGCGGCGGAAGATGATAGAAAATCGAACGCAGATGATGCGTTTTGAGCTGGCGCTCCTGCACGAGGTACATCACGCCCGCAATGCACGCGAGCGCGAACGCGCCGTACGCGACCAGTGACATCGATGCGTGAAATTCGAGCCACGAGTTCGGCGGCAATTTCGCACGGTGTGGTTTATCGATCGGCGCAAGCAACGCAAAAATTTGCAGCAACGCGACCAGCGGCGCAGTGAAAGCCCCCATCAACGAAAGCCGATAGGCCGGCCCGATCACCATATAGAAGAGCGCGACCGACCAGGCGACGAAGATAATCACCTCGAACAAATTCGTGATCGGGCAGCGGTGAACTTCGTGGCCGCGCATCGACAAGAACGCGGTTTGAAAAATAAAACCGATCCCGACCAGCAGAAAATTGAACCGCAGCGGCCGAAAAATTCCGCCCCGCATTTCCAAAATGGTATGCGCCACCGCGATTAAAAAACAGACCGTCGCGACAATGAGAAGGTATCGATCCACTAGGAGCGTTCTATTTTAGATAGCGCCCTATTTTTGGCAATGCCGCGCCTCCCGTGGCGAGCGTTGACCTGAAATGGGCAATCGCTAGCATCGCAGGTGTGAATTCCCAGGTGATCGACAAGCTGCGCGCCGGCGTTCGGGACGTGCCGGATTTTCCGAAAAAAGGAATAGTCTTCAAGGACATCACCCCCATCTTGAGTGATCACAAACTCTTCCGCGCCTCAATCGATCTGTTTCTCGAACGTTGTCGCGGCAAGAAGATTGACAAGATCGTCGGGATCGACGCGCGCGGCTTTCTTTTTGGCTCAACCGTTGCCTACGAGCTAGGCGTCGGGTTCGTGCCGATTCGCAAGCGCGGCAAGCTTCCCTACAAAACCGAGATCGCGAAATATTCGCTCGAGTACGGCGAAGCGGAGATGGAGATGCACATTGACGCGATGGGACCCGGAGAACGCGTCGTTTTGGTAGACGATTTACTTGCGACCGGCGGAACGAGCGCCGCAGCCGCCGCGCTTATCGAAAAAGTCGGCGGCAAATTGTTGGAAGCGCAGTTCTTGATCGAGCTCGAGTTTCTGCGCGGTCGTGAAAGGCTCACCCCGACGCCGGTCGAAGCGTTTTTGAAGTACTAACGTTCTTTCACTACCACTCGCACATCGATCTCCTGGTGCGCGAGTTGATCGTGAATTTGTCCGAACAAATCGAGCGCGCGTGAGTCCGGCATATGCGCGCAACGCACTTCGATCCGTGCCCGCTTCTGTGCCAACTTCGGGTCCCACTCGGCAAATTCGCCATCGAGCAAAAAAGAAACGTAGGCGTTAAACCGTTCCTGCAATTGATAGAGTCGCTCATCCGAACCATTCCAGGGCTCCGCCTCATTCATTATGAGCACCGCTTCGTCCTTTTTCGGATCGTGTGCGATCATGTCGATGACACCGACGCGGTCACTATCGCCCGGCCTTTCCATTGAAGTTGAACGTTGGTCGTTGTGCATGGAACGTTCAAGCGGTGAAGCGCGGAAAAACAAAGCCATCGAACCTCACCTTGCTCGGCCGGAGTGAAGCGAAGCTGCCCGACGCGCCGTCACAAGCGCGCCTGGAAACATTTCCGAACCCAACGCGACGAAATTATCATATTCATTTCGAGACGGACGACTTTACCTGTCTCTGTCCGGTCACAGGCCAACCCGATTTCGCAAGGATCGACATCGACTATGTGCCGGACCGGCTCTGCGTCGAAAGCAAATCGCTCAAGTTTTATCTGGCGTCCTATCGCAATGAGCGCGCGTTTAACGAAGCGGTCACCAACCGAATCCTCGACGATTTTGTGAAAGCGTGTTCGCCGCGCCAAGCGATCGTGACCGCGCAATTCTCCGCGCGCGGCGGGATCGCGCTTACCGTGCGCGCAGAATATCCCGAGCCCACCGAGAAAATTGGCCGCGACGGCCGATGAAACACGCTGTTATTCTCCTCAGCGGCGGTCTTGATTCGGCCACGACGCTCGCGATCGCGCGCGCATTGGGCTACGAAACGTACGCGCTCTCGTTCGATTACGGTCAACGGCATCGGCGCGAGCTTGAAGCTGCAAAGAAGATCGCAAAATCGCTCGGCGCGAAAGAACATCGCGTGGTTAAGATCGACAATTCCATCTTTAGCGGCTCGGCGCTGACGGATGATGTCGATGTTCCGAAAGCGCGCTCGGAAAAAGAAATGGGCACCGGGATTCCGGTGACTTACGTACCCGCGCGAAACACGATTTTTCTCGCCAACGCGCTGGCCTGGGCCGAGACGATTCCGGCCGGACACATTTTTATCGGCGCGAACGCGATCGATTACAGCGGTTATCCCGATTGCCGACCGGAATTCATCGCGCTTTTCGAGACGCTCGCGAATGTGGCGACCAAAGCCGGCGCAGAAGGCGCACGTCTTCAAATTCACGCGCCGCTGATCAAAATGTCGAAAGCCGACATCGTTCGCAAAGCGGTCGAGTTAAATGTCGATCTTGCGCTGACGCACAGTTGCTACGATCCAACGCCAGACGGGCGCGCCTGTGGAAAATGCGATTCGTGTCAGCTGCGCTTGAAAGGTTTTCGTGAAGCGGGCGTGAAGGACCCGATCAAATACGCGAAGGCCGGACCTGTCACGCCGTAGCTTTAGCAGAGGCGGATGAGAAATATCTTTGAGCTCACGCGAGCCGAACAACGAGTGGTTATTTTCATCGTCGTCGTTCTCGTCGCAGCCGCGTTTGCGCAGCATTTTCTCGAGACGAGATTGCGACCCGCGTCGACAAAATCAAAATCCACGCCGACGCCTTCACCAATCGTTCATCCATCGGACGAACAAAACGACGTGGACGATTCGGATTGAGTTATTTCGGGATCCGTCCGTAGCCGACAAAAACAGGCCCGCTCTCCTGGTTTGGTTTCGGCGCCGCGTGGCCAACTTTAAATTCGAAAACACCGACGCCGGACTTCTTTTGTCCTTTCGATGGCGCGGTCTCACTCGCGCCAACCATGAGTCATTGGTTCGTAGATTTGTCGCGACCGAGATAGATCATCGTTTGCATGATCTCTGGATCATGGCTCATCCCGAAATTGCTCGCCCAAAAGAGGAGATCGCCCGGCTGAAGCGAATCGAGCTCGAACGTGTCGTCGCGTTGCGCGAGCACAGCCTGGAAGTTTCCGGCTTTGCGGACCCAAATGTATTGCTCGCGGGCATCTCGCGGCACGCCGCTCACGCCGGATTGGTTCAACACATAATAAATAAAGCTGGAGACGAGGCTGATGAGGTTTTCTTTTTCTTCGGCGGTTTCGGCGTCGGCGTGTGGCGAACGAAGAGATGCTTCAGTTTATCGCCAAGCGTCTCCTCTTTCTCTTCGGTCGCGCGCGCCACCGGAATGCCGATCGCGAAGGCGACCGCGATCAGCAAGACGAAGCGCAGTTTTCTTTTCACGCCAACATCTCCCGTTTATGCGGCCAACTCCTCGAGCACCGCTTGATTCATCCGAATGCCGGCCTCGAGATTTTCCAATGGAAAGTTTTCGTTCGGTGAATGCGCGCGGCAATTCGCCAGCGCCAGACCGATTAACAGAGTCTCGACGCCGAGAATGCTTCGAAAATCGGAAACGATCGGAATGCTGCCGCCTTCACGAATAAGCGCGACGTCCTTGTTGAACGCTTTTTTCAATGCCTTCTGGGCCGCTTTCATGAATTTGGTGTTCGCATCGGTCAAATACCAGGGGCCGGAATGGCCGCTGACCATTTCCGCGGTCACGCCCGGCGGCAGGGTTTTCTGAAGATGCTTTTTCACAAGATCGACAATCTTGTCGCCGCTTTGGTTCGGGACGAGGCGGAAAGTCAGTTTCGCCATCGCATGACTCGGCAAGACCGTTTTCGTTCCGGGACCTTGATAACCGCTGCCCATTCCGTTTATCTCGGCTGTCGGGCGCGCCCAGATTCGTTCCAGTGTGCTGAAACCTTTTTCGCCAAAGAGCGCGGGCGATTTGGTCTCGCCGAGTATTTCGGCGTCGGCATCGATCGGCAATTTTTTCCACATCTCGCGTTCCCAATCCTGTAGCGGCACGACGTCATCATAGAAACCGGCCACCGCGATATGGCCGTCGGCGTCATGAAGCGTCCCCAGCATTCGCGCCAATGCAGTCGCCGGATTCGCGACCGCGCCGCCGAAAATTCCCGAGTGCAAATCCATCTTCGGCCCGGTGACTTTGATTTCGAGGGCGGTGACCCCGCGCAATCCGTAACTGATCGTCGGCGTTTTCGGCGCGATCATTCCCGTGTCCGAAACGAGCACGACGTCACATTTCAACGCATCTTTGTTATCAGTGAGAAATTTTCCGAGATTCTGGCTGCCGACTTCTTCTTCGCCTTCAATCACGATGTTTAGATTCACCGGCAGGTCCTTATTTTTCTCGATCGTTTCCTGCAAACCCAGAATGTGGGCAAAGATCTGGCCCTTGTTGTCGGTTGCGCCGCGTGCAAAGACGTAGCCGTTTTTCAAAACCGGCTCGAACGGCGGCGACTCCCATAATTCGAGCGGGTCCGGCGGTTGCACGTCATAATGCCCGTAAAGCAGGACCGTCGGCCGGCCGCTGCGATGTTTATTGCGCGCCCAAACAATCGGATGACCTTTCGTCGGGACCACTTTCGATTCCAAGCCGATCTTTTCGAGCTTCTGCGAAACCCAATTCGCGCAATCGCGCACTTTGTCCGCGTATTTTTGGTCGGTCGAAACGCTCGGGAAGCCCAGGAAGGTGAAATATTCTTCGAGATAGTTGTCGCGCATGGTTGGACGTTAACTGCTTTTCGCCGTTTGCCTACGACTTCTGACGAATTTGCATCCGGACGAAATAAAAAACCGAAGCGACTACGAGGACAATGCCGGTAACGAGAAATTCGAATCCCGTCGCATGCGAGAGAATCCAGATGATCGCGATGATTGCGAGGGCCGGCACGATTCTCATTCCCGGAAACTTCAAGGGCTCGCCATCAGAACGGACATCTCGTTGCACTAAGACCCAGCAACCAGCACAACAAAGCAGGTACATCAGCAACACCGCGACGTTCGAAAGAACTGCCAGTCGCTCGAAAGTTCCAGTAACTGACAAAATAAACGCGAGCGACGCGTAAGTGATGATCGCGACGTCGGGCGAGCGGTAGCGCGAGTGCACATGCGCGAAAAACTCCGGCAATGCGCCATCGCGTCCGAAAGCGAAGATCATTCGCGGTGAGCTCAAAATGTCGCTGGTAACGAAACCGAAAGCGGAAATCGTTGCCCCGGCGATCAAGATTGTTCGGCCGATGGCTCCGAGAAATTTTGCGGCGGATTCGGCGAGCGGCGCGTCCGTGTGGTTGGCCAAATCGGCGCCAAGCGTTCCCTGCGCGACGATCTGGATCAAAATGTAAATGATCGTGGTGGTCACGAGCGCGAGATAGGCGGACCGCGGCACGGTTCGCGACGGATTTTTCACTTCGCCACTTGGAATCAACGCCACTTCAATTCCGACAAAGGCGAAGATCAACAGAATCATTGCATCGCCCAAAGATTTGCTCCCGGGCCAAGCGCCCCAACTCAGATTCGGTCCTTGAACAAAAAAAATTCCGACGCCGATGAACAAAAGCAGCGGCACCAATTTTGCGATGGTGATGACCGTCACCGCGCCGGCACCTTCGCGCACGCCGCGGATGTTGATCGTAACAAGAAATGCGTAAACGGCGAACATCACCACAATGCGCATCGCCGGACCGCCGAGAAACGGAACGACCAGCGCGATTGAATTCGCGAGCACGTTGACGACACCGGCAACAGCGCCAAGTGCGGTCAAGAAATAGAGGATGCCGGCAAGAAATCCGACGTAACGACCAAAGGCAACTTCGACATACGCGTAAAGTCCGCCGGTTAACGAGACGCGACTTCCGGCGATTGCAAAACAGGTGACGAACAAAATCATCGCGAGCGAGCAGCAAACAAACGCAAGCGGCGCGGCCGGCCCGAGACCTTTTGCGACCGTGGCCGGGATCACAAAAATGCCGGCGCCAATTGTTGAGCTAACGATATTTGCGGTCAGCGCCGGAATGCCGATGCCGCGGACGAGCTTCTCATCAGCGCGTTGAGCTTGATGGATCTCGGTTGCCGTCTCGCCCAACATGCCGCGCATGCTGCGCGATTCGCCCGGCGGAAGCAAGGCCGATTCGGGCTACCAGAGCCACCAAATGTTGCGGTTTGCCCTAGCTAGCCGCCCCATATTTTGTGTGATTTTGCTTGTCAGCCCGCCTGAGCTACTATATTGCCCTCAAAGACTGGCAGGTAGTTGGGCGGTTGCGGAATGCATTTACAATCACTCGAGCTCTTCGGCTTCAAATCCTTCGCCGACAAAACCCTCATCGACTTCCACGAAGGCGTGACCGCGATCGTGGGTCCGAACGGTTGCGGCAAATCCAACATTCTCGATGCCATCAAGTGGGTCCTCGGCGAACAGTCGGCCAAATCACTTCGCGGCGGCGAAATGGCCGACGTCATTTTCAACGGTACCGATAATCGCAAACCGCTCAGCTTTGCGGAAGTCTCGCTCACCCTCACTGATTGCGCGTCGGAATTGAATGTCGACTGGCACGATGTGCGCGTGACCCGCCGCGTTTATCGCGACGGCATTTCCGAATACTTGCTCAACAAAACGGTGTGCCGTTTGAAGGACATTCAAAATCTTTTCGCCGACACCGGCGTCGCGCGCTCCGCCTACTCGATGATGGAGCAAGGCAAGATCGACATGATCTTGAGCTCGCGCCCGGAAGATCGGCGCGCGATTTTCGAAGAAGCGGCCGGCATCACCAAATACAAATCGCAAAAGAAAGAAGCGCTTCGAAAACTGGAAGCGACCGAAGCGAACCTGCTTCGCATCGGCGACGTGATCAAAGAAGTGAAACGCCAGATCGGTTCGCTTCAACGTCAGGCCGGCAAAGCGCGGCGTTATCAGGCGTTGCACGCCGACCTGCGCGTGCTGGATACTCATCATGCGAAAAAACAACTCGCGAAACTTGAATCCGATCTCGCGCATTCCCGAAGCGAAATCGAGCAGATTGCCAATTCCGAACAAGCCAGCCGCGCAAAAATCGAGACCGGCGAAAACGAGCTCGCGGGTGAACGTCAAGCTTTGGACAAGATCGACATCGAGGTTGGCGATATCCGCGCCGAAGCGCAACGTCTGCAAAGCGAGGTCGCGGCGCACAAAAGCCGAATTGAATTTAATCGTCAGCGCAAAGACGAGCTGACCGATCTGATCGAGCGCGCCAAGGGCGACATTGCGAGCGCGGAGAACAAGCGCAAACAGCACGAGGCGCAGATCCGCGAGAGCAACTCGTTGATCGAAAAGACGCAGCATTTCCTGCAATCGAAACAGAACGAGCTCGCAAAAATCACTGAAGCCCTCGATAAACTTCGCGCCCGACGCGAAGCGCGCGAAACCGAGCGCAAGAACGCAAGCGCATCGCTTTCAAAATATGAAGCGCGGATCGACAAGCTCGAGGACGAATTGGCCGGGCTCACCGCACGCCGCGAGCTGACGCAGGAGCAAATCCGCGAGCTTTCGTCCGATGTTAAAGAGGCGACGAAAGCGCGCGAAAAAATTGCGGCCGACATTGCGGCCGCGCACAAACACACCGAGAGCGAGCAAAAGAAATTGGAAGAGCTCGGCGCGCAATCGCAGAATGCCGAAGCAAACGTGCGCCGGCAGCAAGAGTTGCTCGCAAATGTTGAAGTCGAAGTGGCGGCGTTCGAACGCACGCTCGCGGAAAAGAGCTCGACTCTCGAAATCTTGCGCCAGCTCAACGCCGAGGGCGAAGGACTCGCTCAAGGTTCGCAGGCCGTGTTGAAAGGTTTGGATGACCCCGATCGTTTTCGCGATGCGATCGTCGGTTCGCTCGTCGCGCAGATCGATGTCGATCCAAAATTCATTCCCGCGATCGAGGCTGCGCTCGGCCGGAATCTGCACGCGGTCGTCGTGAAGGACGCGCAAAGCGCCGATGAAATCATTTCGCGATTAACGAAAAAGAAACTTGGCCAGGCGGCGTTGTTTGCGCCGAAACTTGGCGTTTCGGCACATGAGTCGGTTCGCAAGAGTTTGCCGAAAGGCGCAATTGCCTGGGCGATCGACAAGGTTGTCGCGCCGCGCGCGCTTGAACCACTCGTGCGCCAGTTGCTGAACGGCGTCGTTATTTTCTCGAGGCTCAATGACGCGCTCGTCACGAAAAAAGACGAGCCGACCCTGGCGATGGCTACACTCGACGGCGAATTTATTTCCGCGGCTGGAATTGTTTTCGGTGGAAGCGCGACCGTGAAGACCGACTCATTGCTCGAACGCAAAGCGCGCGTGGCCGCGTTGGAAAAGGAATTGCGCGACTGCGAAGGCCAGCGCGAAGTGATTGTTGAGAAACGTGATCAGGCGAAGGCGAATGTAGCGACGGCGTCGAAGCAAGTGGACGACGCTCGCTCGCACCATCAATCGGCGCATCTTTCGCATTCCACCTCCGCGAACAAAATCTCGTTGCTGCAAGCGGAGGAAAAGGAAGCCGAACGCAAGATCGACAATCTCAAGAACGAAAAGACGACGCTCGAGCAACAAATCGAGGCCGCCGGCGAGCGCGTGTCCGCGCTTGAGGAAGAGCTGACTGCGGCACGCGACGAGTTGGCTGAACATGAAGCTGCCCAAAGCGACGCGGAGAAAGATGAAAAGGGCGCCCGGTCCCAGGAAGAAAAAACGGTCGAACAGCTGAATGAGCTGCGATTGGCAATCGCGACCGCGCGGCAGCGCAATGAAAGTTTGGAAGCGCAGCGGCAACCGATGGCGGCGCGCGACGCGGAACTGGTGGAACTGATCGCCGCGCACAAGACCGACATTGGCAGTTACGAGTCCAAGATTGCCGCGCAAGCACAGGAAAATCGCGATGCTGAAGTCGAGATAAGGGAACAGACCGCGCGGGCCGCCGCAGCAGACGCAAAGGCGCGCCAGATGTCGGAACAAAGGGCGGAGCGGCTTACAGCCGTGCAAAAACGCGAAATGGAACTGCGCGAACTGCGCGGAGCACTGAGCATCCTTCAAGACAAACGCGGGCAGCACCAAGTGCGCGAGTCGCAATTGACCATGCAGATCGATAATCTCGCGGAAAACATTTCGCGCCGTTACCAGGTCGATCTGCGCGTCTTCGAGCCGGATGCGACTGCGTTCGACAAGACTTTGCGCGTGCAACTGAAACGCGCGGAGAAAGAAGTGCCGGCCAAACGGGATGTTGATGTTAGCGATGAGGATCTACAAACCATGATCGCCGAGCTGACGCGCCAGCTCGATAACATGGGCCCGGTCAATCTCGACGCCGTTCAGGAATACGACGAGCTCGAGGAGCGTTACAAATTTCTCGAAACGCAAAACATCGACCTCACGAATTCGCGGCGCGAATTGCTCGACGTCATTGCGAAGATCAATGCGACGACCAAGCAGTTGTTCGCCGATACGTTTGCCCAGGTCCGCGCCAACTTTAAGGAAATGTTCGCGGAACTCTTTGGCGGCGGCCGCGCTGACCTCGTTTTGATGGACGAAAGCGATCCGCTCAACTGCGGGATTGAGATCACGGCGAAGCCGCCGGGGAAACAATTGCAGAGCGTATCGCTTTTGAGCGGCGGCGAGCGCGCGATGACGGCAGTCGGTTTGCTCTTCGCGATTTACATGGTCCGACCGAGTCCGTTTTGCATCCTCGACGAAATCGACGCGCCGCTTGATGAGAGCAACATCAATCGCTTTACGCGCATGCTCGATCGCTTCATCGCGCAGAGCCAGTTCGTCATCATCACGCACAACAAGCGCACGATTTCCAAAGCCGACATTCTTTACGGCATCACGATGGAAGAACGCGGCATCAGCAAACTCGTCGGGATGAAGATGACTGCGCCGGCGGCGACCGAACAAACGCAGCCGCCGCAACGCGAATCGCTCGCTTCCCAGCGGCAATTCGCCCTGGCCGAGAACGGGAACGGCCACAAAAAGGCGAGCCGCGCCGGTTAATCGGCGCCACATCGACGCGCAAAAAACTTTGCGCGAGGCTGTCGATCTTGGGTAAAATTGCCCGATGCTTCAGACGGCGCCGCACGGGAAAAAATCCTCTTCCAAGAAAGCGGCGCCGAAAAAGCCGTCCGTGCACGAACGTTATCTCGAGGCGTTCCGCTGGATGCTCCTCGCGCGAATTCTCGAGGATAAACTCAGGAGCCTGTATCGCGGCGGCATGATCGTCGGCGGCGTTTATCTCGGCAGTGGACAGGAGGCGGTCAGTGCAGCCTGCGGGATGTTTTTGCAGAAAGGCGACGTGTTTGGTCCGCTGATTCGCGATCAAGCGGGGCGTTTCGCATTTGGCGAACCGCTGCTCGACCCGGTGCGCACTTATCTCGGCTCGGTGAAGGGACCGATGCGCGGTCGAGACGGAAATATCCATCGCGGCCGTCCACGCGAAAACCAACTGGCAATGATCAGCCATCTTGGCGCGATGGTTCCGGTGATGGTCGGCAAGCTGATGGCGAAACGGATGAAGGGCGAGAAGGGATTTGTTGGTCTGACCACGCTCGGCGAAGGCGGAATGCAGACCGGCGCTTCGCACGAAGGTTTGAACATCGCGGCGGTCGAACAAGTTCCGCTCGTCGTCGTGGTCACGAACAATCATTGGGCTTATTCGACGTCGAACGAACGCGAGTTCGCATGCGCCAATTTGGTCGATCGTGCAATTGGATACGGTTACGAAGGACATAAGATCGACGGCACGGATCTGAACCAATGTCTCGAAGTCATCGAGACCGCGGTGAAACGAGCGCGAGTCGGACGTCCGCCGCAATTAGTTGTCGCCGAAGTCTTGCGATTGTCCGGCCACGGCGAACACGACGATGCGAGCTACGTGCCGCAGGAAATGAAAGGTCAGCCTTTCGCGCAGGACCCGGTCGCGCGAACAGAAAAATTCATTCTCGAAAATGGATTACTCGATGGGGAGGCGCTGAAGCAAATGCGCGGTGAGATCGCGAAGGAAGTCGATGATGCGGTCGCGACGGCGCAGCAAGAAGACGCGCCGCGCGCGAGCACCGAGGATTGGAGACCAATCTCGACGGACAAATTGATCGACAATCCGTCGATCTAAACACCACGCGCATGGCGGTTACCTATTTAGAGGCGATTCGGGAGGCGCAGACCAAATTGCTCCGCGACGACGAGCGGGTTTTCATTTACGGACAGGACATTGCTGGAAAATTCGGCGGCGCGTTCAAAGCGACGAAAGGGCTCGCCGAAAAATTTCCCGGTCGCGTGCTGAACACACCGATCAGCGAGGACGCGATGGTCGGGACTGCGATCGGCGCGGCGTTGGAGGGAATGCGGCCGATCGTTGAAATGCAGTTCGCCGATTTCTCCATGATCGCGGTGAATCAGATTTTGAACAATGCGGGCACGCATTACTACCGCACGAATGTGCCGGTGCCGATCACGATTCGATTGCCGTCCGGCGGAACGAAAGGGAGCGGACCGTTTCACAGCCAAAGCATGGAAGGGTTGTATTCGCATTATCCGGGCGTGGTCGTAATGACGCCGGCGACGGTCGAAGACGCTTACACAATGTTGATCGACGCGGTCGCGATCGACGATCCGGTCGTCTACTGCGAGCACAAATATCTTTATTACCATCTCAAGGCCGACGCGCTGCCGAAGGAAAGTTTCCCCGTTGGCAAAGCGCGGATTGTTCGGCCGGGCCGCGATCTTACGATCGTTACTTACAGCGCGATGGTGCACGAAGTGATCGCTGTCGCGAACGAATTGCAGCGCGACGGATTCGAACTCGAAGTTGTCGATCTGCGCACGGTCAAACCGCTCGACACCGCGACTGTGCTCGCATCTGTCGCGCGCACAGGGCGCTTGCTCGCTGTCGGTGAAGCGTTTCCGTGGGGCGGCGTCACTGCCGAAGTGATCTCGCGCGTTACCGCGGAAGGTTTTCATTTGCTCGATGCCGCGCCGGCGCGCATCAACGCCAAAGACACGCCGATTCCTTATCACCCGAACCTGTGGAGCGAACATCGCCCGAATCGGAAGACGATCGCCGCAAAAGCCCGCCAAATACTGCAGGAGTAATTAAACCAGCTCAACTTCTCAACCTCTCAACTCCTCAACTTTCTCATGCCTCAAGTCCCAATCACCATGCCGCAGCTCGGCGAATCGATGGCCGAGGCAACGATTGTTTCGATCAAAGTGAAGCCGGGCGACAAGGTTTCGGCCGATCAGGAAATCATCGAAGTCGAGACCGACAAAGCAGTGATGGGTGTGACTACGCCATGCGCGGGCGAGATTGCGAAGATCGACGCCGAAGTGAAAGGCACATATCCCGTCGGCGCCGTGCTCGGTTACGTCGAAGCGAACGAAGCCGACGCCGCGCGATTTCAAAAGCGCGCGCCGGAAGAACCGCAAGGCGATGTCGCCGAAGAAATTCCCGGCCGCCAGGAAGAAGCCGCCGCGAAAAGCGGAAATGGCAGCGGTTCGCATTTTCAAGTGGACGATGTCGATCTTCCACAAGTCGCAACAACTGCTGAAGCTGGACGCGGTGGACTGCCGGTGCCCGCAAGCGCGAAAGGCGCGGGATATCTTTCGCCGCGTGTCCGCGCGCGTATGGCGGAGTTGCAACTGACGAACGCCGATCTTGCCGGAATTGCCGGAACAGGAACCGCCGGCCGCATAACGATCAAGGATCTCGAGGATTTTCTGAGCTCAATCCAATCGCAACCCGCCGAAAAGCCGAGCGCGATCCGGACCGGCGTGGCCGACGCGATGCGACGGAGTTGGACCCGACCGCTCGCGACCGTTGGCGTTGCGGTCAATCTCGATCCGGTATTACAAGATCGACAATCACGTGACCCAAAACCCGGTCCTGCGCTTTACGCGTTGCGCGCGCTTGCGCTCACGCTCGCTGAGCAGCCGAATGCGGCCGCGCGGTTGATCGGCGGACGCGCGATTGGCTCGCAATCGATCGACATCGGTCTGGCCGTTGAAGCGGGCGAAGGAATCATGGTCCCGGTCATTCGCAACGCTGACAAAACTTCGCTCGCGGATCTGACGACAAAGTACGCAGAGCTTGTCGATCTCGCGCGACGACGACGCTTAACGAGCGAGATGACTTCGGGCGGAATCGCATCCGTTTCGAACTTCGGAACATTCGGCCTCGATTGGGGCACGCCGATTCCCCTGCCCGATCAAACGATGATTCTCGGTCTCGGCGTCGGAAAGAAAACGCCCTCCTGGGATGAATCGAAAAAGGAATTCGTCCCGAAGACGGAGGCGCAGGTCACGTTGAGCTTCGATCACCGTAGTCTCGACGGCGGCGGCGCCGGGCGATTGCTCAAACGCGTGATCGAGCTACTCGAAGATCCGAAGAAGTTGTAATTGCGTCGCTTGCGGTGACGAAGACGAGGCTTAGGTTCCAGTTCCGATGTACAAGGACAAAGAATTCGAATTGAATCGCGATCTGGACGTGATCCTGATCCCGGCCGGGCAGAAGTACACGATTCCAGCCGGAACGAAGGGCGTGATCACGCAGGCGTTGGGTGGAAATTATACGATCGCGACTCAGTATGGTTTGTCGCAGATCAAAGAAAACGATTTGGATGCGCTCGGTCTGGACAAACCGAAAACCGAAGCGAAAGAAAAGGCGGCAGCGAAGACAAACGGCGCAGTTTCGGAAGACGATGTTTGGAACCAGCTCAAGCAATGTTACGACCCGGAGATTCCGGTGAACATTGTCGATCTTGGTTTGGTTTACGATTGTCGCCTGATCAAAACAGACGACGGCGGCACGCGCGTGGAAGTGAAAATGACGCTGACCGCGCCCGGTTGTGGAATGGGGCCAGCGATCGCCCACGATGCGCAGAGCAAAATTCTGTCGATCGACGGGGTCGATGAAGCGGATGTGCAGCTGGTCTGGGAGCCGCCGTGGAACCAGAACATGATCAGCGAAGCCGGGCGAATGAAGCTCGGCATGATCTGAGTCCGAGGTGCGAGCCGCACCGGCATTGACTGGCATCGCCGATTACGGCCAAGGTTGTTTCACTGATTTTTCGATTCCGCCGCTCGACTCTCCTTCGATAGACCAGTTGAACTTCGCGCGATCGGTTTTCGCGTAGGCATCGGCCCAATCATCGCGCGGCACAGGATCCAGCGCGACGGTATGCTCGGTAGTGTCGCCGGGTTCGACGAATGCGCTGCCGCCTGGAAGTCTGTAGACGCGCTCGAAGATTTTTCCCGACGATGTTTCGACCGTGAAGTTGATCACGGGATATTCCATTCTCTTCGGGACACTGATTCGAAACGACAACTGAGCGCTCCGCGAACCCCGTGGCGGTTCGAATTTCGTCAATGTCAGCTCAGTCTTCGTCGGCGGAGAAACTGGCGTAGCCGTTGGCGACGCTGAAGCTCTCGGTGTCGGTGTAGCTTTTGATTTTGGTGTGGCGGTTGATGTCGATGTTGGCGTTGCGGTTGATCTTGGTGTCGCGGTCGGCGTTGAAGTTGGTGCTGCTGTCGCGGTTTGTGACGGTGTCGGCGGAGGCGTGACGGTCTCGCTCGGAGCAGGAGTCGTCGTCGGTGATGATTCCGCCGCCGGGGAAGTTTCTTTTTGCGGGGATGGTGTGGGACTCGGTGTCGGAAGCTTCGCCGCTTTCTCTGGTGTAGGGGTCACGGTCGGCGATTTGCGCGCGCCGGATGGCGACGCCTTTTTTTTCGCGGTCGCGGTTGGCGTCGGTCTTGGAGCGGGCGTTTGCGCACCGCGATCCACTCCGAGGCGCATACCGCGACCTGTGGCGGCTCCGGTTCTTGGCGGCGTAGCCGAAGGATTCACACGTGCCGTAGGTAAAGAAAAAAATGACGGCTTCGGCGTTGGCGTCGGAGTTGGCGTTGCGTTAAGCGTCAACGCCACGCCAAGCACCAACACCGATGTCGGCAAAAGAAATCTCCAGTTCATGCTTCGCAGCGGCAATTCTTAGCAAAGCTCCCTTCATTGGAGCAACGTGGAAGGCACTGAAGCGAAAATTTTATTTGAATTAATTTTGTTCGCACGTTGACAGAGAAGCTGTGCGCTGCTTTCATACGGATTCGCGCGCGCGAAATCTCTGAGATGCCAACGACTGAAGTAATTCTAACCGACAATGTTCCGGGCCTGGGCGCCGAAGCCGATGTGGTAAAGGTGCGCCGCGGCTACGCCCGCAATTATCTCCTCCCGCAGGGCAAAGCATATGAAGTGACGCCGGCCGCGCTGCGCCAGCTCGACAATTTGAAGAAGAAGCGGGCCGAGCGTGAGGCGCGCGAACTGAACGAAGCCGAGGACCTTGCCCGCAAGATCGGCAAAGCGCGTTTAACATTTACTCTTGCGACCGGTGAATCGGGCAAAGCGTTCGGATCCATCACCGCGCAAGACATCGTGCATCGGATGAAGAACGAGCTTGGGATCGAGATCGATCGTCACAAGCTCGCTCTCGAGCGACCGATCAAGGACACCGGTGAACACGAAGTGGCGATTAAGTTGCATCACGACGTGACAGCGCAGTTCAAATTTGATGTAAGGTCGGCTGAAGCGCGCAAAGCGGATGAGCCCACGGGCGAGCATCCGGAAAAGAAGCGCCGAGGATTTTTCCGCAGACACAAAGAAGAGAAAAAAGAAGAGTAATTAATGGCTACTCAACCTTCCTCCGGGATAGGTCGAGAGCCTCGCAAGTCAGGAAATGGCGCTGGCCGAGGCTCGGCGGCGCGAAGCGACGAAAATGTTATTCCCATTTCGCGCCCAGGTTCTCCGCAGGATATTCACCGTCCTCCGCCCCACAGTGTAGAAGCCGAGCAAGGCGTTCTCGGTTCAATGCTGATCTCCCCGCGAGACGCGATCGCGGAAGTGGTCGAAAAAATTACGGCCGACTATTTTTACGTGCCGGCGCACCAGACGATCTTTGACGCGCTGGTCGATCTTTGGAATGGCGGCCAGGGAATCGACCTGATCACGTTCACCCAAGTTCTGCGTGATCGAAACCTGCTCGACGGCGTTGGGGGCGCCGCCGCGGTCACGACCCTGTTCACCTTCGTCCCAACAGCGGCAAACCTCGGCTATTACCTCGAGATCGTCCGGGACAAATACATTTTGCGGTCGATCATCGCGGCCGGCACGGAAAGCGTGCGCCGCGCTTACGAGGAGCAGGACGAAGTCGGAAATCTGCTCGACGAAGTGGAGCAAAGAATTTTTGCCGTGGGCGAAGATCGCTTCAAAGGCCAGATGCTTTCCATGAAAGACCAGGTGATGGAAGCGATCGAGTCGATCGAGAAACTTTATGAGCGCAAAGGCGGCATCACCGGGATTTCGACCGGCTTCATCGAATTCGATCGAATGACCAGCGGGATGCACGCTTCGGAGATGATCGTGATCGCGGCGCGGCCGAGCATGGGCAAGACGGCGCTGGCGATGAACATTGCTGAGCACGTCGCGATCAACGAAAAGCTGCCGGTGGGCGTTTTCAGTTTGGAAATGAGCAGCCAGCAGCTTGTGCAGCGCCTGCTGTGCTCCCGCGCGCGCGTAAATTTGCAAAAGGTGCGCGATGGATTCCTCGGCGAGCGCGATTTTCCGAGTTTGACCGCAGCCGCATCGAAACTCGCAGAAGCGAAAATCTTCATCGACGACACGGCAAGTCTCAGCATTCTCGAATTGCGCGCGAAGGCGCGTCGGCTCAAAGCGCAACAGGAAGTGCAGCTGATCATCATCGATTATCTGCAGTTGCTAAGATCGACATCGCGCCGCGCGCAGGACAATCGTCAGCTCGAAATCTCGGAAATTTCCGCCGGACTCAAAGGTTTGGCGAAAGAATTGAAGATCCCGGTGATTGTCGTCGCGCAGTTGAATCGTCAACCCGAGCAGCGCTCCGGCGGCAAACCGCGCTTGAGCGACCTGCGCGAGTCGGGATCGATTGAGCAGGACGCCGACCTCGTCGGGTTGCTTGTTCGTCCCGAGATGTACGAAGAGGACGAGGAAGCGCGCCAGGAAAAATCCGGCGAGGCCGAACTGATTATTGCGAAGCAGCGCAACGGCCCGGTCGGCGAAATCCCGCTGACGTTCTTGAAAGAATTCACGCGGTTCGAAGATCGCGCGCGCAACGTGAGCGAACCGGAAGAAGCGTTCTAGAGCGATTTCGCGGCTTCGACGACGTGTTTCGCGTCGATCCCGAGTTCTTTCATTACTTCCGCGCCCGGCGCACTCATGCCGAATCGATGGAGGCCAATCACTTTGCCATCGAGCCCGACAAATTCGTACCAAGTGTCCGGCACGCCGGCCTCGATCGCTACGCGTTTGCGGCACGAATTCGGCAGAACTTCCTCGCGATACTTCTCTGGCTGGCGTTTGAAGCGCTCGAAGCATGGCATCGAAACAACGCGCGCGCCGTCGCCGAGTTCTTTGGCGGCCGCGAGCGCGTGTTGCAATTCGCTGCCGCACGACATGATGATGAGATCGAGTTTCCCTTTTTCGTTTTTGGCGATGTAACCACCGCGCGCGACACCTTCGCGACGCAGCTTAACATCGACATCGTTCAAGATCGGAACGACCTGACGCGTGAGTGCGAGCAGCGTCGGTCCATCAATGCGCTCCATCGCCGCGGCAAACGCTCCCGCTGTTTCTTCCGGATCGGCCGGTCGAATGACATCAATCTGCGGCATGACCCGCACGCTACTGACCGTTTCCACCGGCTGATGGGTCGGGCCGTCTTCGCCCACGCCAATCGAATCGTGGGTAAAAATGTAAACGTTCGGCAGCTTCGATAATGCGGCCAAACGGATCGACGCGCGGCAGTAATCGGTAAACACCAGAAAGGTCGCGCCGGACGCGCGGAAAATTCCATGATAGGAAATCCCGTTCATAATCGCGCACATCCCGTGTTCGCGGATTCCGAAGTGAATGTTGCGACCCTCCGGCGTGTTACGTGTGAACTCGCCCCCATCCTTGATGTAGTTCAAGGTGGACCCGTGGAGATCGGCGCTGCCGCTGATCAGGAACGGCATAGCTTGCGCGATCGGTTGAAGCGCTTCGCTACCGGCTTTGCGCGTCGCGAGTTTGGCGTCCTTCGGAAACTCGGGGATTTTGGAGAGAAGATCGGGATCTACCTTTCGCTCAATCGCGGCTTCGAGCTGTTTTGCCTGCTCGGGGTTCTTCTTCTTCCAATCGTTGTAGGTTTTTTCCCAACGGTCGTACTCGGCGAGCAGCTGTTTCTTATGTTCGGCGAAGTAATCGTAAGTGTCTTTGGAAACGTAATAATGCTCATCCGGTAGACCGAGCGCTTTGCGAGAGGCATCGACGAATTTCGCGCCCGCTTCGCCGTGCGCTTTATAAGTGCCGGCAACTTCCGGAATCCCTTTCCCGACCAAGGTGTGCGCGACAATGAAATGCGGTTTTCCATTATTGTTTTCCTTCGCGTTGTTGAGCGCATCGAGAAACGCCTGCATGTCGTGGCCATTAATTTCCTGCACATTGAAGCCGTAGGCCTTGAATCGCGCGGCGGTATCTTCGCTTTGTGTCGCCGTGGCCGGTGCGTCGAGCGTGACCGCGTTGGAATCGTAGATCAGGATTAAATTATCGAGCCCAAAATGTCCGGCGAACGCGCTCGCTTCGGCCGCCACGCCTTCCTGCAAACACCCGTCGCCCGCGAGGCAAATGCAATGCTGGTCGAAAATCCGGTGCTCGGCGGTATTAAATCGCGCGGCCGCCATTTTCATTGCGACCGCAATACCGGTCGCGTTGCCGACGCCTTGTCCAAGCGGCCCCGTCGTGCATTCGACACCGGGGGTTTCGAAAAATTCCGGATGGCCCGGCGTTTTGGAATGCAATTGCCGGAAGCGCTTGATCTCCGACATCGGCAAATCGTAGCCGCTCACATGCAACCACGCGTAAAGGAACATTGAGCCATGGCCGGCGGAGAGGACAAAGTAGTCGCGTCCGATCCAACGCGGTTTATCCGGATTGTGCTTCAAGACGTGGCCATAAAGCACTGCCCCCATCTCCGCGCAGCCGAGCGGAAGGCCAAGATGACCGGATTGCGATGCCTGAACTGCGTCCATGCACAGACCACGCGCCTCGGTCGCCGCACGTGAGAGAGCTTCGATATTCAAACCCATGCAAAGTTATGGTTTTAGATCGCCAATTCCGCAATCTCTTTCCAAGTTTCGTAGCCATGTTGCCCGATAGACCGGTCTTGCCGGGGCTCGGGGCCTCGACGTTGAATAACTTGTGAATAAAAAGGGCCCCAAAGCCTGTTTTGTTCACACGTTTCTGTGAATAAGGACTTAATTTCGAGGCCGACGGCGCCTAAGTTGTCGATCTTCATGAAGTTGTCGGAAATAACCACAACGCTTCGAGAAATCCGCGTTTCGCCGGTCAGAAGCCTCGGCCAGAATTTTTTGCACGATCAAAATCTCGCGCACTGGATTGTCGAGCGAGCCGAGATCGACCCGGAAGATTTCGTGGTCGAGGTTGGGCCCGGGCTCGGCGCGCTGACGGAATTAGCGCTCGAACGAGGCGCAAATGTTCTCGCGATCGAAAAAGACAAGCGGCTCGTAGATTATCTGAGCGACAAGTTTCGCAGTCGCGCGATTGAAATTGTGCACGCCGACGCTCTCGATTTTGACACGCGCGCGCTCTACACCCGGCCAAAAGTAAAATTGCTTGGCAATCTTCCTTATTACATTTCGAGTCAGCTTTTAATTAAGTTTCTTGAATATCCGAGTCCTATCTCGCTATCACTGTTGATGTTACAAAAGGAGCTAGCGAAGCGTCTCGACGCGCGCCCAAGCACAAGCGATTACGGCGCGCTCACGTTGATGCTTCAATTGCATCATCACATCGAGTATCTGCGTTCCGTTCCGGCAAATGTTTTCTTCCCAAAGCCCGAGATTGATTCAGCATTGATCCGCGCTACTTCACGCGATCAGCGTGAGTTTCCAGTCTGCGATTACAACACGTTTAACGAGCTAGTGCGCCGCGGTTTTTCCCAACGACGCAAGCAACTCGCGAAGCTGCTCCGGGAAAATGTTCCCAACTGGGAAGAAATCGCGCACGAGCTCCGTGTGAATGTTCGGGCGCGAGCGGAGGAACTTTCTCTCGAGCAATGGATCGCATTAACCAATCGAATTGCTCCTGTGCCTTCTGAAATGCCTAACAATGCAAGGGAAGAGCAGTTCACTGTGGTCGATGATCAGGACACCTCGAAGGGGGTTGCTCCGAGGCGGGAAGTGCATGCGAATAACTTGTTACACCGGGCGGTCCACATCCTGATTTTCAACCCCGAGGGGGAGGTTTTCCTTCAACTGCGCTCCCGGACGAAAGATCGCCATCCCCTCGCCTGGGATTCGAGCGCGGCGGGTCACGTTAATGCCGGCGAAGACTATGATCAGACCGCTCAGCGGGAGCTTCTAGAGGAGCTAGGGGTCACGATTCCATTGGAGAAGGTCGCAAAGCTGACCGCGTCGGAACGAACCGGGTTCGAGTTCATATCGCTTTACCGCGGGACGCACGATGGCGGGTTCAAATTGAATCGGAGCGAGATAGAAGCTGGTCGTTTCTTTCCACCGGCGGTCGTCGAGGGTTGGATCAAAGCGCGACCGCGAGACTTTGCCCCCGGATTTGTCGAATGCTGGAAGATCTGGCGCGAAAAAAATTCTTAACGCCGGTGTCGGCGTCGATGCGATGCCGATCTCGCGCCGCGTTTCGGTGCCCGGCTTAGCGCACCGCGTTTGAATTTGCGCGCTGCTCGGCGCGCCCCCTCTTTCCCGCCGTAAAGCGAGTCGCTAAACATTCTCGTGACCGATTTCGTTCCGCGCAGAAAATGCACCTGAAAACCATGGGTTTGTTTCTTAGCGCGTGCCTTCGTGTCGATGCGGCGGATGTTTTGTTCCGAATCAGGATTCGATCGTCTTCTCATGAGCCCTGCCTAACAACTACGTCAAACAACGACGTAATCAACGAGTCGCGGTCTTTTTTTCGATCAATTGCGTTTTTTCCGGCGCGGGCAAGTCCCAGGTCTGCGATTTTTTTTCGTATTCCTCGGCCGGAAGAAGCACGTAACACGGATGCCGCGACGCGCGGAACCAACTGATCATTTTCACCAGCTCAGGCTCCGCCATCGTCGTGCAACCGGTCGTCGCGCGATTTACTCCGCGACGAATGTGAAAAAAGATCGCGCTGCCATCGCCCGGGACCGGTGGATCGGAGTTATGCCGAATTTCGACCAACCAGTGATACGCGAAATCGCCGGAGCGCATTTTTTCGTGGGTGTAATTGTCCGGCGGACTTTTTGGATCGATCACGATGTGGCGGTTGTAATTGGGCGAGCGCGGATCGTCGCTCCAGATGTCCGCTTCGGTCACCTGATGATAAGGATAATCGCCGCCCGACGGTAATTTCGCATCATAGCCAAACACTTTCCCGATAGCGAAAACGCCGGCGGGCGCGCGGCCATCGCGCTCCTTTTTGTGCAACCCGGACTCACTCTGTCCGGCAAGACCGCTGCCCCATGCCAATCCACTCTTGCCGAACAAGACCGGGACCGGCGCGGCAACTGCGCTCCACGCTCCGCCATTTGAGCGCTCAAAGAGTTGCATATTGCCGCGCATCGAATTCCAGTCCGGCGCGACTGCAACGATGAGCTGCGAACAGTCTTTCGGAACGCCATCGGCACGGGCGTGGCTGGTCATTATCAATACGGTTGCAACACAAATTGCGCGCAAGATCGACATAAACATTCGCAAATATAGACGCACGGCTTATTGATTCCCTCGTTTCGTGAAAAAAATCTGGGCCGGCCTCATTCTCCTTGTCGTTGTCTTCATCAGCTATGCGCCGGCCGCGCGCAACGACTTTGTCTGGGACGATACCGCGTTGATTTTGCGCGATCCGCTGATCCGAAGCTGGCGGCTGGTTCCCGAAGGCTTCAACCATTTTCTGTTCATCGACGCGACTCCGTCGGACTTCTATCGGCCGATCCAGCGCCTCACCTACACGATCGATTACGCGGCGTTCGCGTTTAATCCGAAACCTTATCACGTGACGAGCGTCGTCTGGCATGGCCTGGCCGCTCTCGCGTTGCTGATTTTTGCCGAGGAATTCCTGGTCGCATTCGGTTTCGTACGCGGACGAGCACGATTGATCGCCCTGGCCGCCGCCCTGACCTGGGCGATTCATCCGGTCCAAAGCGCGGCTGTTGCCTATATTTCCGGACGCGCCGATCTACTGGCGGCCGCATTCGGCTTCTTCGGTTTATTTTTGCTCCTTCGAGGATCGACCTCTTCTGGTGCGCGTCAGTTATTGCTCCTTGCCGGCAGCGGTGCCGCTTTGCTCTTGAGCGCGTTCAGCAAAGAATTCGGATTAATTTTCCCGCTGCTCGGGCTCGCATTTTTCCTGGTGCAAGGGAAATGGCACAATCTTTGGAAGACGGCCGTCGTTACAATCTTCGTCGGCGTTATTTATTTCATGCTTCGCGCGGGAGCGGAACATTATCCGGCGCCAACCCTAACTCCTCCCCCACCTGGCCTCGTGCGGCCAATCATCATCGCGAGAGCCGTCGCTGAATATGCGGGGCTGCTTTTGTTTCCGCTCAATCTGCACATGGATCGCGACGTCGAGACGCAGCCGACCGGTTTCAATGAAGCGAGCCTTTCCCACGCGGCCTTGCGCGAGCTCCAAACTCTCGCCGGTCTGATTTTGATCGCGGTTTTCCTGTATTGGCTGATCCGTTCACGCAAACGGGAACCCGCGGTCTTCATGTCGCTCCTCTTCGCGTTCATCACGTATTTGCCGGTCAGCGGGATCGTGGCCCTGAACGCGACTGCGGCGGAGCATTGGATCTATTTGCCGAGCGCATTTCTTTTTCTGGCAATCGCGCTCGAAGTCGTCGGGTTCATGGAGAAAGCGGCGGCGCGCAAATCGACCGGCCTTAGCCAAGGCTACGCCGGGCAGGCGATCGCGATCTCCCTATTTGCTGCATGGATACTGTTTCTCGGCGCGCGCACTTTCGTCCGAACATTCGATTGGAAAGATCAACGCACGTTTCTTGAACGAACGATCGCCCACGGCGGCGATTCCGCGCGGATGCTGATCAATCTCGCCGGCTTGGAAATTACGGAGGGCAAATTGGAAGGCGCGGCAGCGCATTTGCACGCCGCGTTGAAGAAGAAACCGGATCAACCTCTGGCCATTCTCAATCTCGCGGCGGTGGCGCTGAAGCAGAACGACTTCAAGCAAGCGCGCGATCTCCTGAATCGCGCAACGCAAATGCCGGTGGTCGATGCGCAAGCGAATGAATATCTCGCCGTGCTCGAGAACAAGGAAACCGGCAATGCGAACTTGATGCGAATGCGTTTGGCGGCTCGGACGGGGCCGCCCAATTGGTCAATCGAAAAGCGTTATATTCAATTACTGGATGAAACGGACTCGACGCGCGCGGCGATTGACGAACTCCTCACCTGTCTGCAACCGCAATGGTATCGCGCCGATAGCTGGAAACTCTTGAGCGAGCTGCACGCGAAGCTCGGGCATTCGGAGCAGGCCGTTCAGGCGTTCGACCAGGCGCGCGCATACGATGTTCACCTAACGAACTCGAAATCAGGAAATTAGTTTTCGCCTAAGGAAAAACCCGACCACGCGATAGGATTCGCGCCTCTGAATAGGCGCAATTTCCACTTCGTCAGTCTCTGAACATATGAAAAAGTATCTTCCTTATGGAGTGGCGCTGGCCATCTTGGGTTTGGCCGCGACTCCGCTAATTTCGCAAACCCAAACTACATCGAGCTCGAGTAGTTCAACCTACATTCAAGCGAGCAAGATTGTCGGCACCAAAGTCAAAACACAAAGCGGCGAAGAAGTCGGCGTCGTTAAAGACGTCGTGCTCGACCGCAGCAACGGCTGCATGGCCTACACTGTTCTTTCAGCGGGCGGTGGCGGGTCGCGCGTGACTGGCCAATCCAAATTGGTCGCGGTTCCATGGAGTGTTTACAGCGTTTCACCGGACGCGAGCTATCTCACGACCACGATCGAGCGAGATCGAATCTACAACGGTCCGGTCTTCGAGTATTCTCGAATTAGCGATCCGAGCTTCACGAGTACTGTTTACTCGAGCTTCGGAGTGTCGGCGGGCGTCGGATATTCAAACGCGACCAGCACGACAACTGGAGTGAACACGCAAACGCAAACAAATGCGCAAACCAACGCGACGAATAATCCGAACAATCCGCCGCCTCCGGCAGCGGGACCAACGAATAACCCATCGCCGGGAGTAGGCGCGTCACCGAGCGCTTCAGCATCCGCAACCGCCGAGCCAAGCGCGAGCGCAAGCGCATCGCCCAGCAAAGCAACACGCGGCACGAAGAGCGGCATGAGTCCGGTTTCGTCTCCTCGTCAGCGCGGCGATGAAATGAAAGGAACCGGCACAAACGGTGAATCGGCTTCTGAATCGACCGGCAGCACGTCGAGCTCGGGGACGAAAGGCTCGAAGAGTTCAAAGAAAGGTTCCAGCGCGGAGACATCTAGTGACACTGAATCTTCAGGCGAAGCAACGGAAAAGCCTTCAAGCAGCAAGCACAGCTCCCACAAAAAGGGCAGCAGTACTGAAGGAACAACAACTGAACCGTCGCCCGGCGAACAAGAATAACGTTTAGCAGTTTCAAAAACGGTTACGTCGAAAGGCGTTCCCGTTTTTTTGTTAGACATCTATGCCGAGGCCATCGCGCGCTCCACCCGCTCGGTATCGGCCGGCAGATATTTGACGCCGATCAACCACGTCACGCCAGCGGCAAGCATGATTCCCGACATGAACAGAAACGCCACTCGCATGTTGGTATGGCCGCCGATATAGCCAAGCAACCAAAATGCCTGCACATCGCCGAGAGCATGAATGACAAAGATGTTGACGGCGAACGCGGTCGCGCGCACCGCGGGCAATGAAACATTTGCCAGGGCAGTATTGGAAGGCCCCGTGTTCATGAAGATGAAAAAAATCGCGACGAACATCGCAACCCACGCCATTGGAAACGGGATGTAGAGACTGACCATGAAAATCGGAGCGGCGATCAACATGCCGACTCCCGAAACCAAAAAATACGAGCCGGGAAATCGCGCCCGCAGCTTGTCGGCGATGACGCCGCCGAGAAGCGTCGAGACCAGACCGGCGACGACCGTGATGCCCCCGAAAATCGACAATCCGGCGGCGGGACTTTGATTTCGGAAACGCAAATACGCGGGGACCCAAAATCCCAGACCGCCGATTGCGAACGTCATCATCGTTTGGGCGACGCAGTTGATCAGGTACGAGCGCGTTTGAAATAGTTTCAAGTAATCCATCAGGCCACGACGGGGAGATTTTTGGACAAGATGATGGGCGGCAGCGCGCGGATCGCGCTGCCAAAAACAAAGTAGCCCGAGCAATAATCCTGGCGGCGCGACCGAATAAAACGCCCAGCGCCAGCCGAGATGCGACCCAATCGCTCCACCGATCACATATCCGAGCGCGCTGCCAACCGGTATCGCCGCACAAAAGATCGCCATGATCCGTCCGCGGGTTTCAATTGGAAACAAGTCCGCCAAAATCGTCGGCGCGGCTGGACCATATCCGCCTTCCCCAATGCCGACGAAAATTCGTGTCGCGAAAAGAATTGCGAATGTCGCGGCCAGGCCCGAGCCGCCGCTGGCCAGACTCCACAAAATCACCGCGCTCCCCACGATAATCCATCGCGAAAATCTGTCGGCGAGAAAACCGAGAACCGGCGCCGTAATCATGTAGGTCACCAGGAAGGCAGTGCCCAGCAGACCGGTCTTGGTCATCGCGTTCGCGTCGCCGCTGGAGAAAAATGTAGCGCGAATCTCCGGCTCGACCGCAGCGAGAACCTGGCGATCGATGTAATTAAACAGATTGATCGCCAACAGAAGCACTAGCGCGGTGGGGCCGCCGGGGGCAGGACGGTCTCTAGTTTCCATTACGAATTGCCGATTGGCAGATAAATGGGCGCAGGGTAATTGTAAACAAGAAACGATGCCTCACATGTCCGCTGGTGAGCGCGCGCTCCATTTGTTTGGCCGGCCGCTCGTCCGTCTTTTTTATCGCGTCAACGCGCTCGGTCTCGAAAATCTGCCCGAGGGCGGTTTTCTTCTTTTGCCGAATCACATCACCTGGATCGATGCTCTCGTTCTTCAACTCGCCTCTCCCCGATCGATTCGTTACATCATCGACCAGGAATTTTATCACAAGCCGGCGCTCAAGCCGTTCCTGCGCACAGTCGGCTGCATTCCAATCGATCAGCGTAAGGCGCGCTCGGCCATTCGCGCTGCCACCGAACAAATCGCGGCGGGCGAAATCGTTTGTCTTTTTCCGGAAGGACAGCTGACGCGATCTGGAACCTTGCTTCGGTTGCGGCGCGGTTATGAGCTCATCGCTCAACACGCCAACGCCAAAGTCGTCCCCGTTTGGCTCGATCGTCTCTGGGGTTCCATCTTTTCGTTCCAAGGCGGGAAATTCTTCACGAAATGGCCAAAGGAATGGCCCTATCGCGTCACGGTTGCGTTCGGAAAGCCGATCGAGGCGAACGCAGCCGATATCGCGACCGTGCGCGAGGAGCTGCTCAAACTCGGCGAATTTTGTTACAGCCGCCGCCCCTCCTTAGATCGACATCTCGGCGAAGCGTGCGTCCGCGGTTTGAAACGGCGGCGGTTTAGCACCGCGGTAATCGACGGGATGGATCACAGCGAGCTGGGCCGCGCGAAACTTCTTGGAGCCGCGGCCGCGTTCAGCCGTTTTTTGCACAAAGAATTTCCTGACCCGCGGATCGCGATTGTTTTGCCGGCGAGCAAAGGTTCGATGGTTGCAAATCTCGCGGTCACGCTTGCCGGGAAGGTGCCGGTTGATCTCAACTTCACCATGGGCCGCGCGGCGAACGAGTTCTGCTGTCAGCGCGCCGAATTGCGCGTCGCCATTTCTGCGACCGCGTTCATCGACCGCGTGAAAGATTTTCCCTGGCCCGAACGAGTCTTGAAAATGGATGAATTGCTGCCGCAGTTGAAACCAAAGATTCTGTTTTGGTGGATGATGTCGATCTTTTGTCCAACGCCGCTGCTCTTGCGGCTTCTCCAGGTTCCCAAAAAAGGCGGACACGCGGAAGCGAGTTTACTTTTCACCAGCGGTAGCACCGGCGACCCCAAAGGCGCGGTGCTGAGTCATCGAAACATCGTTGGGAACGTTTCCCAGTTTCGCGAACTGCTCGACGCCACGCGCAAGGACGCGATCCTCGCCTCGCTTCCATTTTTTCACAGCTTCGGCGCGACGGTCACCCTTTGGTACCCATTGATCGAAGGCGTTCGCATTGTCACCTATCCGACGCCGCTCGAAGTGGCGAAGAATGCAGCTCTCGTTGAAAAATACAAACTGACGCTGCTCCTCGCCACGCCGACGTTTCTCCGCGGTTACTTGCGGAAAGCTGAGCCCGAACAACTCCACTCGCTCCGCCTGATCATCACCGGCGCTGAAAAACTTCCGCTCGATTTGGCGAAAGCTTTTGAGGAACGATTCAAACAGCAGGTCTTCGAAGGCTACGGATTAACCGAAACCTCGCCGGTCGTGAGCGTGAACTTGCCCGAACCGCAGCCGAAGCGCGGCCAACAAGTTCAACCGTCCAGTCGATTGGGGTCTGTCGGCAAAATGGCGCCGGGAATCGCGGCCGAAATTCGCGAGCCCGAAACCGATCGAAAACTTTCGCTGCGCGAAACCGGAATGGTTTGGTTTCGCGGCGTCAACGTTTTCGAGGGTTATCTTGGCGATGAAAAACGGACCGCGGAAGTTTTGCACGATGGCTGGTTGAAAACGGGCGACATCGGCCGCTTTGATGAAGATGGATTCCTTTACATTGAAGGTCGGCTCTCACGATTTTCAAAGATCGGCGGCGAAATGGTGCCGCACGAAGCGATTGAGCAAAAAATCATTAACCTTCTCGATCTCGCGGGACGTGATGACCGTGTCATCGCGATCATGGGCGTGCAAGACGAATCCAAAGGTGAAGCCCTCGTTCTCCTCGCCGCGCTGGATCTCGATCTTGCGCAACTGCGCGATAAGCTCCGCGAGGCGGGCGTGCCCAATTTGTGGATCCCGAAAAAAATCTCTCGTGTCGATGCCATTCCGGTGCTCGCTTCCGGCAAGCTCGATTTGAAGAAGTGTCAGGAGCAGGCCGCCAACCTCGCTTAGCGCGCGGTCATCATCGTCGGCGGCTTTGTCTGTCGCGTCGGATTGATTCCGAGGAAGTGAAGGCTTGGACCAAGCGCTCGAAATGCCGCTTCAGCCACCGTGGTATGTCCTTTGATCGAGAAATGGTAGGCATCAATCGTATTGATCAATTCCACACGGCTGAGGTCCACTTTCGTAAGTTCGTCGGAATATTCCAACCGGACCGAAGGAAAGCCGCGCAGCTCGCCGTCTAACTCGGAGACGAGCGATTGCATTTCGCGATTCAGCATCACGGCAAGCCGCGCCATATTTTTCTGATAGGGCAGTCTCAAAGACTCGAAGCTCTTTTCAGAGTCTTCGAAATGCGGATAGAGATTCGGATTGCTGGCCTTCAAAACGGCGACCCTATGTCGCGCCTTTAAGTAGGCGTCAATGTTCGCGAGTCCGAACACGACGATCGCGACCTTATGATCCTCAGTTTTTGCGCGCTCAACGAGAGGACGGAGGGCTTCCGCGTAGTTTTCTCGAAAACGCCTCGCAATTTCCGGCAGATGCTTGTCCGGATGCTCTCGCTCTTCGGGCGACAGGCCGTGAACCCAGTCGAGGTTGTTGTGCCCAATCCAGATCATGATCAAATCCGGAAATCTGCTCTGACGCAGCACCACCTGAATTTGTCCGGAGAAATTTCGAGCGCGGACTACTCTTTGCCGCAGACTTTCGTGCGATTCTTTCGGGGCAACCCATGCCCCGGCGCCATTGTGTTCCTCCGCGACGAGCGGCGTGACTCGCTCCATTCGCTCATAAAAGCTAAAGACGCTTTGTGAGCTCGGATCGCTATCGATAAACCAGTTGTTGCGCCAAACGGTCCTGGCCCGCCAGAAGGAACTCGGCAACGAAGAGACATAAAAATGTTGAGTGAGGCTGTCACCGAGCATCGCGACGTGCGGCAAGCGGTTCGCCAGCCCGGCGCGATCGATTTTTCCTTCGCGATACGCGACGTAATCCCGATAAAGCGGCGAAGACGGCTGCGAGACGCGATCGAGGTAATTTCGAGTGATGACTTTGGGCGGCTTGCTGCCTACGCGGTCAACCAGGAAAACCACATTGACGAGGTCGGCTGCCACCTCTCGACCAATCGCGCCTGGAATTGATGCAACCGTATCGACAGGCTGGTCTGCCTTGGCGACGCGCAGCCCGCAGATGAGAACGAGCAAAAGGATACCGCGGAGCAGCCGGCGAAACTTGCAGCTTCGCCGGTTTACCCGGTATTTTGGTCGTGGCAAACTTAGCCTGATAGTTGAGGCCATACTTGTTAGACGACAAACTGATCGGTTTTAATGCGCCAACTTTTCCATTCATTTTCTAATCGCGCGGCGGCGTTGTTCATGAAGCTACTTTTTGGATATTCCTCGCGCGTTTACGTGATTGGCAGCGAGAACGCGGAGCAGTCGGGCGGATTCTTGCTCGCCTCGAACCACATCAGCCATTTCGATCCCTTCATCATCTCGGCGGTTGTGAGGCGAAAGATCGACTGGATGGCAATGGCCGAGTTTTTTCCGATGCCGATCGTCGGCTTATTTTTGCGCGCGGTGGACGCGTTTCCGGCGGAGCGCGATCACGCGGATCGCAAGACGATCCGGACCGCGATTGAGCGTTTGCAAAAAGGCCGCGCCGTCGGCGTTTTTCCCGAGGGCGGAATTCGTGACGGCGCGCGCTCGCTGCTCGAAGGCGCACCGATGCGGCCCGGCGCATCGACCTTGGCGCAGATCGCCGGTGTGCCGGTTGTTCCATGCGTCATTCTAGGGGCCGATCGGCTTTACGCGAAACGAAGCTGGTCGCCAATGCGCCGAACTCCGGTCTGGATCGGTTTCGGCAAAGCGATTCCAAATTTTTCTGACTTGGAAAAATCTGCGGCGCGCGAGCGCATCGCTGCAGAACTCGCAGGCGCCTTTCAAACGATTTACGCCGAGCTTCGCGAGAAATTCCATTTAACCGCCGACGATCTTCCGCATCCGCCCCGCGAACGGATGAAGAAGCCGCTCTTGCACCACGAAGGACACGAAGCACACGAAGAAAAATCCAATTCAGATCAACCTAAACCTCTTCGTGACCTTCGTGCTCTTCGTGGTGAGTCAAAGCAGCCGTTTTTGCAACGAGCCGCTGCATCCGCCCTCGATTTCGGCATGTGCGCCGCGATGAATCTGTTGCAGTCGCGACATCGTTTGAACGGGACCAGCGCGGCCGAGATGGAGCGTTACGTCGTCGAATGCGAGAAGCTTACCGCGCACGAATACTATTCCGCGCCCGAAGATGTCGATCTTGCGCGCGGCGTAAGAGATGGGAACCCTGCAACGATCACGTGGCGCAGCCCGATTGAAACCAAATTCGGGCGAAACAATTCTGCGCGCGCTGATTTTTTCTGGTCACCACGAGGTAAAAGCGCGCCAACGGTAATCATGTTGCACGCGCTCATGTCGGCAACCCACATCGGTTACCGGCGTTGGGCCGCTTACTTCAACGAGCTCGGTTGGAACGCCTGCTTTCTTCATCTGCCCTATCACTACTCGCGCGTACCACGTGGTCATTGGAATGGCGAACTCGCGATCACCGCGAACCTGATTCGTAACGCCGAAGGTCTTCGTCAGGGCGTGATCGAAGTGCGCCAACTCATCGCCGCGTTGCGCCAAGTGGGCTGCAACGAATTCGGAATTCTCGGCACCAGTTACGGTGGCTGGATCGGCGCGTTGCTGGCGATGGTCGAGCGCGACCTGCGTTTCGTTGCGCTGATGGCGCCGATCGTAAACGTGGAGCACGCGATTTGGGAGAATCCCGGGAGCGCGTTTATGCGGCGCGAATTGCGACGGGCAAACATCGCGCCTGAACTGGTGGCGCGGCATTTTCACCTCAGCTCGCCGTCACACAACGAACCGACCTGCGATCCGACGCGCGTGCTTTTTGTTTCCGGCGCTTTCGATTTGATCGCGCGCCCGGAAGACATCGAGGCGATCCACCACAAATGGCGCGGCTCCGAACTGCTCCGCATTCCGCAAGGCCATTTCGGTTATCGGATGATGCGCGAAACGGTGGCTCGGCTCAAAGAACGCGGCTTTCACTCCACGCCCAAATAATCGTACCAATGCATCGCGCCCATTATATCGCGCAGCTTTTGATTATCGGCCGAGAATGGCGCCAACCATTCGTCGACTAACTCGCGACGCCACCAGCCTTTCTCGCCAAGCGGCGCAAAGTGATAGCGATAAAGCCGCGCGCGCACGAAGTGCGGCGGCTTATCGGGAAATGGATTGTTCGCGAGCAACGACAACGTGTCGCGGTCGTTGTGCAAAAGTTTCCAGACAAAATGCAGCGTCCACGGGTATTCGCGGGGACTCGCCATGGCCGCGAACCAGATTTGCCAATCGATCCGCGGTTGATACGGTGCGATAAATGGCGGACGACGGTCGGGGTCGCCCGGCTTGGCGACGAATTCGTATTCCTTCCATTTCGTGTCGCCGCTAATCACGGCGTCGTCAGTGCCCTCGAAAATGATTTCGTCGCGCTCACGACCAACGGTTCCGAATGCGCCGTAGGTGTTGACCAAATCCAGGCGGTTGAACGCAGTGTTCATCATTTGCCGACGCGAAATCAGATTGAGAACGGGCCCGACGCTCAACCACGCAACCAGGATCGACAACGCGAAGGCAATCGTATTGTTGATCCGCGACGGCTCCGATTCCTGCGCCGCCTTCTCCGCGCGCGCAACGAGTCGCTTCGGCAAAACGTAGCCCAACAACGTGTCATCAAAGCAGGCGAGGAATGGAATGATCGTGAGATAATTCAGGAACGAGAGATTGCCGCTAACGATCAGAAAAATCTGGAACAAGACGAGCAACGCGCCGGCGATATGACGCGCGATTCGTGGCCCAAAAGAAAACCACGGCACCACTAATTCAGTGAAATGGTTCCAAAACGTTTCCAGTTTGTGAAACCAAAGCGGCGCGAAGTGCAGATAACGACTGATCGGGCTCGGGATCGGTTGCGTTTCGTAGTGGTAAGCCATGCAGGTCAGATCGCGCCAACAGGGATCGCCGCGGAGCTTGATCAATCCCGCGCCAACCATGATCCGAAATCCGAGCCAGCGAAAAAGCCAGAGCACGAGAAGTGGCGGGCGGCATTTTGGAAACGGACGGCCATCGAGCAACGGACAAAGAAAGATCGCCAGGAATCCGGTCTCGAGCAGTTGGATTTCCCAACCGTAGCCGTACCAAATCTGCCCGACGTGGACGATCGACATGTACATGATCCACAAGACCGCGAGAAGAATTGCGTTGGCGTAACCGGCGAGAACAATCAGCGAGAGCGCGAAACCGACCCAGGCAAAGATCGACATTCCAAGATCGCTGCAACCGAACCAGAACAAGCTTGGCACGGCCAGCATCCCTTCGGTGCGACTTCCGAGATTGGAATGAACGTTCGATAAAAGCCAATCAGCGGGCGTTAAACCATTATGACCGATCAAAGGGACCAGCTGACGCCCGGCGACAAAGAAAGCCACCGTGTAAACGAAGCCGAGCATTCGCAGAATGACGAAACGCGTCAGCCAATAGGAATTTCCCCGCGCGAAAAACTTCTCGATGACTTCGTTCATTGCCTCGCAACGATAGCGGAAAATGCCAGGAGGGAGAATGGAGCCGGCGGGAGCCGAGCGACATGGACGAAGCCCGAAGGGCGAGCGAGCGGGAGTGAGCGAATCAATCGAACTCCAATAACGAAATTGCCGCGCATGCTTTTAAAAACTCGCTCGAAGCATTGCCAGGGGGGAGAATCGAACTCCCGACCAAGGGCTTATGAGTCCCCTGCTCTACCGCTGAGCTACCCTGGCGTTAAGCGGCGACAAAGTTCAACCACAGCTTGCGACTGTCAACGCAGCGCGGCCTACTCTTTCTTCTTCGAGACATACGGCGCGAGATCTTTTTCGCCGCCACGCAATGCAGCCATGAAACAAACGCCTTTGTCTTCTCTCACCACGCCTGTCCAGCGGTCCTGATCGACATAACGCCAGCCGTTGAAATGCTTCGCCGCGCCGGTTTTCACATCGCGCTCGGCCGGAAACATGAAGAACTGCATCTTCTTTTCCACGACCCAAATCTGCGCGACGCGCTGGCCTTCTTCGTCGTCAAAGACGCGCGCGCCGAGCGTTTTCAACTCGGCGAACTCGGCCGGCACGTCGTAATGCACGAGACGATGTTTCATGAACAGAAAATCGCCGAGGGCGCCGGCGTCCGTCTTTACCGGATCGAGCAGCATTGATTTGTTGGAGCTCGCGGTGACCAACAGCCGTTGCGCCGTCGTTTGCCCCGGAAAACGATTTAATCGCTCAACGAGTTGAAAAACGCCGACAATCGCGATGACCAGCACTGCGATTCCGGTTGCGAGAATCGCCGGATCTTGCGCGTATCTTTTCCATGGCCGACGCGCCGGAGCGATGAAGGTTTCCGTCGGCACCCACTCGATGATTTCTTTCGGGATTGGAATGCGTTGGACGAGAGCAGTCGCCGCCTTGTCGAAATCTTGCTGAACGACGTAGGCCTCGGTCTTCTTCGCGTGATGAATTGCCGTGCGCAGCGCGCGTTCATCCACGTGCTCCTCGCGAATCGGCGCGCAATGCAAAAGCACCTTATCGCGCCGCGATAATTGGGCGGCCGCGCTCATGTTTGTGCCGTCGGGAAGGTCGCGTCCAGCCATGCCTGAAATTCGCGTCGACCATTCCCGAGCATTTTCGACAACTCAGGTGGCTTCAATTCCGTCACCGACAGCAGATCGTTATAGCTGAATTCGTTCAGATAAAATAGCGCGAGCGCGGTCCGTTGCGGATCGGGCGCGGCCGAGATCCAAATCGCGAATTGCTCGGGGTCGAGTTTTTCAATTTGCGACGGCGCCCAGTCGGCCAGGTCGCCATGCTTAATATCGACCTCCTCGGCCTGCAACCCCTGCTCGCTTGTTTCCAAGCAACGCCAGCGCGCGTTTCGAAAAAACCAGAGGCGATCGCACGGCGCTTCGCCGTCGGCCGACAGTTGCGCCGCTTCGCGCAAGGTCGCGTGAAAAATTTCCTGCGCCTTCGCGGCATCGGCCAGCATCAAAAAGCAGAAGCGATAGAGCTGGAGGAGATCTTGTTTCTGTTCGTCGGCCACTCGGACTTCTTTCCGGCGCCAATGTTACGCGACTCGCGTGGATCGCAAGCGACGATGTCGACTTGCCACGCCGTAGGCTTTGGCGAAGGCGGGCGTTATGCCAACTTTTTCACGCGCCGCGCAACTTCTTCCGCGTTCTCGCGACTGTTGAACGCCGAGACACGGAAGTAACCTTCGCCTTGCGCACCGAACCCGGCGCCGGGCGTGATTACGACGTTAATCTCGTTCAGCATTCGATCGAACATTTGCCAGCTTGTCATGCCTTTCGGAGTGCTCACCCAAACGTAAGGCGCGTTTTCGCCGCCATAAACTCTCAGGCCGATCTGTTCGAACGTGCCGCGCAAGATTTTCGCGTTGCCCATGTAATGATCGATTAGCGCGCGACATTGTTTGCGGCCTTCATCCGAATACAACGCTTCGGCCGCGCGTTGCACCGGATAACTCACGCCGTTCGATTTTGTGCTCCAACGCCGATACCAAAGCGGATGGAGAGAAAGTTTTTTTCCCGAATCTGTTTTGCCCAGCACCGTTTTCGGCAAAACGGTGAAGCCACAACGGACTCCGGTGAATCCGCCGATCTTTGAGAAACTTCGAAACTCCATCGCATATTCACGACCACCTTCGAGCTCGTAGATTGAATGCGGAATCTTTGAATCGGAGATGTAGGCCTCGTACGCCGCGTCGTACAAAATCATCGCGTCGTGTTGCCGAGCATAATCGAGCCAGCGCGCGAGTTGTTCACGAGTCGCGACCGCGCCGGTGGGATTGTTGGGAAAACAAAGATAAACAAGATCGACATGTTCCTTCGGTGGCTCGGGAACGAAACTGTTTTCCGCAGTGCACGGCATATAAACGATTCCTTCGTAACTCCCGTCCTTGCGCGGCGCGCCGGTGTGGCCGGCCATCACGTTCGTATCGACGTAAACCGGATAAACCGGATCGGGCACTGCGATTTTGTTTTGGTCGCCGAGAATATCCAAAACGAATCCGCAGTCGCATTTCGATCCATCGGAAACGAAAATCTCGTCGTCCGTGATGTCGATCTTGCGATCGCGGAAATCCGCTTTCGCGATTGTCGATCTTAGAAATTCGTAACCAGTCTCCGGTCCGTAGCCGTGAAACGTTTCGCGCTTTCCCTGTTCATCAGCCGCGCGTTTGATCGCGTCGATCGCCTCCTGCGGTAACGGCTCGGTCACGTCGCCGATGCCACACCGGATCAACTTCTTCGCTGCGTCCGGATTCTTTTCACAAAACTCGCGCACCCTCCGCGCGATCTCGGGAAAGAGATAGCCGGCCTGAAGCTTGAGATAATTTTCGTTTAGGTAGGCCATGGAGGGACGCGCTCCGTCGCGTCCGTAAACCAATGGGACGACACGGAGGTCGTCCCTCCAAATTATAAATCAATAATTTTTGGCCACAGCGTCCCAATTGACCACGTTCCACCAGGCCTTGAGGTAATCCGGCCGCCGGTTTTGGTAATTGAGATAGTAAGCGTGCTCCCAAACATCGACGCCGAGGATCGGTGTGCTGCCGTCCATCAACGGGCTGTCCTGGTTCGGCGTAGAGATAATTTCCAGCTTGCCGCCTTTGTTTTTGATCAGCCATGCCCAGCCGCTGCCGAATCGTTTCACGCCGGCATCCGCGAATTTCTCTTTGAACTGATCGAAGCCACCGAAAGTCGATTTGACGTCGTCGGCCAGTTTACCTTTCGGTTCTCCGCCCGCTTTCGGGCCCATGATCTTCCAAAAGAAGGAATGGTTCGCGTGTCCGCCGCCATTGTTGCGCACCACCGTGCGAATGTCTTCCGGCACAGAATTCAAATCCCGGATCAAATCTTCGACCGATTTCTTTTCCAGATCGGCTTTGCCTTTGATCGCGTTGTTCAAATTGGTGATGTACGCCTGATGATGCTTGCTGTAATGGATCTCCATCGTTCGCGCGTCGATATGCGGCTCGAGCGCGTTATAGTCGTAAGGTAATTTCGGTAATTCGTAAGCCATAATTAGTACAGTTAGATCGAATTACGCCGCGCGACAGGTTTTATTTTTGAGGACCGACAATGTCGATCTTTGGTAGCGGCGATTGACTTGCCAGTCCGGCTCGGACTCGCCATGGCGGTTC
>DATEWZ010000024.1:0-36707 GCA_035257485.1 Chthoniobacterales bacterium | reverse complement strand
ATTCCCAAACCACGCGAGCCGTCGAAAGTTCAAGCCGCCGCGCTGGTTCGGACGTGAAATCACCGGTGAGAAACGCTACAGTAACGTCAGACTCGCGCGCGAATAAGATGAGCTACCAATTACGACACGGTCAAAAGCTCGGGGAAAATCTCCGGCGGATCTGTCGCAAACAAATCGAAGCGGCGATCGAGATTACGACTGGCAAAGCAAAGAACAGCGACTCGCCCGTGCACGAAGTACGCAAGAATTTAAAGAAAGCGCGCGCGGCGCTGCGGCTGATACGGAAAGAAATCGGACGCGGTCTATTTCGCGAACAGGACCATGCTTTGCGCGACGTCGGTCGTCTCACGTCGGAGATTCGCGACGCGGAAGTGCGTTTGCAGACCGTGCGACAGTTTCAGGACATCAAACACCGGCGCGGCCGGGGGGCCTACGTCAAGCTCGAGGGAATGCTCATGCTCGAGCTGGAGAATTTCATGGCCGCATTCGCCGAATGGCAAACTCAAGCGCTCCCGATGTTGGAACGCGCGCAAGACAACATCGATTGCTGGCCGCTCGATCAGTTCAGCTGTCAACAACTTCGCCGCGCGGTGCAACGGACCTACAAGGGCGCGCGAAAAGCGCTCAAAAGCGCGCAAGCCAGCCCGACTCCGGAAAACTTTCATCGTTTCCGGAAGCGCGCGAAAAGACTTTGGTACGAATTGCGAATCGTGCGACCGATCAACCCGGTCGTCCTTAACAACCTCAGCGACGATCTCCGAACGCTGGGCAGATTGCTCGGTCGCGCGCACGATTTGAGTTTTTTGGGCGATCGTCTTCGTTGCGAAGATGGATCCGGCAATGGACGAATGCGCCGCGCGGGACAACCAGCCTGGGAACGCGAAGGACACAACCTTTTGGCGCTAATCGAAGTAAGTCAGGGCGATCTTCAGCGCGGCGCGACGGAATTGGCCGAACATTTTTTCGCCGAACGCCCGCGCGATTTCGGTGAAAGACTGGCATCCTGGCTCGAAGACTGGGAGCACAAGACCTCCCATTCGATCGCTGAAGCGCTGGTGAAATAGCGACGGCCTATTTCTTCATCGCCTTCGGCGAAAGCAGCCAGAGCAATCGACCGTTTCGCCAGGAGTGATTGAGCTCCACCAAAGCGACGCCCGCTTTAGCCAGCTTGACCGCGCCACCGGTCAATTGCGCGATTGTGTGACTGAAATCCGGTTCGTGGCCGACCACCATCAAACTTTCGGCCGGATATTTTTTCAGGACGCGCTCCAATTCCGCGCGACCAAATCCGGGCGCGAGCAGGTTGTCTTTGCGGCATTTGATCTTCAAATGCTCAGCCGCGATCTCCGCAGTTTGCGACGCGCGCGGTAACGGGCTGGTTACGATCAGATCCGGACCCGCTTTGACGCGTTTCAAAAACTTCGCGATCTCGCGCATTTCCTTCTTCCCGCGCTTGGTCAACGGCCGCTCGTCGTCCGATTTTTTCCAATTCGGCCAATCCGCCTCACCGTGTCGAAGAAAATAAATTTCCATTGTCGATCTTCCCTTTTGCGTTTGCTCTTGCCCGGCAAGCGGAGCGCTTGCCCAACAGTTCTACATGATCTTCCATTTTGGACGGCGGGTGCGCGGATCAATTTGCCAGAGACGCGCGCCACCGAGGAAGGCGTTTCGGTTGTGGCCGAGCTCGGCGCCTTCCGGCAATGCCTTCAATTTTTTTGCGTTGCCGCCGCCAAGGACGACATAGTCGGCAATTAGCGCTTTCTTGAGCTGAACGACCGACTGCATCGTCTGATATTGCCATTCCTTCTCGCCGAGCTCATCGAGTCCCGGCTTTCCCAAGAAATCTTCGATGATCCAGTCGTCGCAATACGGCAGATCGCCAAGCTCGAGTGGAATGACGATGTCGCGCAGGACCAAAGTCGAGCCGAGTCCGGTGCCAAGCCCGAGAAACAACATCCGGCCGCCGCGATAACTGCCGAGCGCCTGGAGCGCGGCATCGTTCACAACCCGGACCGGTTTGCGGAACGCTTTCTCAAAATCAAATCGGACCCATCCTTTCCCGAGATGTTTCGGCTCGGCCAGAATTCGCCCGTCGCGCACCGGCGCGGGAAATCCGACTGAGATCGCGTCGAACTTCCAACCTTCAATTTCGAACCTGATCTGTGAAATCATCTCACGCGGCGTGAGTTTCGGCCCCGATTTAAATTTTCGACGCTTGGCTCGCGAGATCATCAACTTCACGTTTGAGCCGCCGACGTCGATGACGAGAATTCTTTTCTTCATGAGCGCTTTGGCGGCTCTGGCGCGACGGTGATCGGAATCAATTTGTCGGCCGGTGCAGGTTTCGCGCGGCCCTGTTTTTTCGCGCGTTCGCGCGTGACCTCACGGAAATGCCACTGTGCCTGCGAAGGTTCCTCCGGTCCTTCCGGTTTCAGGCGACGATAGCTTCCGTCCGGTTGCAACTCGCGCGCTTTCACTCGGTCGGTCAAAAATCTTGGCAGCACTTCCCTAACAATGAGATCGCGCAACGCCGGCGTTTCGATTGGAAACGCAACTTCCACCCGACGAAGAAAATTTCGCGGCATCCAGTCCGCGCTCGAAAGATAAACTTCGGGCTGGCCGCCGTTTTCAAAATAATAAATCCGGCTGTGCTCGAGAAAACGGCCGACGATGCTGATGACGCGAATGTAATCGCTCAAATCAGGAACCTTCGGCCGTAAACAGCAAATGCCGCGGACGATCAGGTCGATCGTAACTTCGGCGTTCGACGCTTCGTAAAGCTTTTCGATGATCTCCTGATCGACGAGGGAATTTAATTTTGCAATGATCCGGGCCGGTTTGCCGGCGCGCGCGTTGTCCCGCTCCCGTTCGATCTTTGCGATCAAGCGTTGCTTCATGTCGAACGGCGCGACCATTAATTTTTTCAAACCCGGATAACCGGCGAGTCCGGTGAGCGTGTTGAAAACGATCGCGACCTCTTCGGTTAATTGCGGATTGCTCGTCAACAAACCGAAGTCGGTGTAAATGCGCGCGGTCCGCTGGTGATAATTGCCGGTGCCGAGGTGGACATAACGCCGGATCTGATCGGAATCGCGCCGGACAATGAGGATCGCTTTGCAATGCGTTTTCAAACCGACGACTCCGTAAATGACGTGCGCGCCGGCTTCTTCGAGTCGCCGCGCCCATTGAATGTTCGCCGCCTCATCAAATCGCGCGCGCAGCTCAACGATCGCGGTCACTTGCTTGCCGGCCGTGGCCGCGTCGATCAACGCTTCCACGATCGGCGAATCGCCGCTCGTTCGATAAAGGGTGATCTTGATCGCGAGGACCTGCGGATCGCGCGCCGCTTCTTCCACAAGATCGACAATCGGCTCGAAGCTGTCGTAGGGATGATGCAGAAGAATGTCCTGTCGCCGCATCACGTCGAACATGTCGGCGTGCGGCGGCAACGCCGGATCGCGGCCGGGTAAAAACGGGCGGTCTTTCAAATTCGCGAACGCATCGTTGGTCAAAAGTGGCGTGAGATGCGTCATCGAGAGCGGGCCGTTCAATTTGTAAACGTCGGCTTCGGTCAGATCGTAAAATTCCATCAGCAGCTCGGTGAAATCCTTCGGACAATCGGCTTCCACTTCGAGACGAACGGCGTCGCCCTTGCTCGACCGCCGCAATTCCTGCTCGATTGTGCGAAGAAGGTTCTCTGCTTCTTCGTCGTCGATGTAGAGATCGCTGTTGCGCGTCACGCGAAAGGCATGCACGGCGTCGAGAATCAAACCGGGAAATAATTCGGCGATGTGCTGCTTCATCAGCGAAGCGAGATAAAGGTAATCCCACGGCTCGTCTTCGCCCTGGCCGCGCGGCATCAAAATCAAGCGCGGAATCACCCGCGGCACCTGCACGATCGCTAGCAACGGTTCGCCGCGCCGTTTTGTTTTCGCTCGCACCAGCAGGTTGTGACTCTTGTTCAACAAATCGGGAAACGGATGGCTCGCATCCACTGCCAGCGGAGTGAGCAACGGGAAAACTTGTTCCTGAAAGTATTTTCGCGCCCAGGCCGCGCGTCGCGTTCCGAGCTCGGAAACTTTGCGGACCCGAATCCGGTTCTTTTCCAGCTCCGGGATCATTTCCTTGTTGAAAAGGTCGTATTGGTTTGCGACTAATTCGTGCGCCAAACGCTGGATTTGGGTAAAAGTTTCGGTCGGACTTGATCCGTCGAGCCCCACGTCGCTCGTCTCGCTTTCGATCTGTTGCTTGATGCCCGCGACACGGATCTCGAAAAACTCGTCGAGGTTCGAGCTGAAGATCGTAAGAAACTTTACCCGCTCGATCAAAGGCTGGGTTGCGTCCTGCGCTTCCTCCAGAACGCGCCGATTAAATTCGAGCCAGCTGAGTTCGCGGTTAATGAAATTCTTCGGATCCCCAAAGCGTTCGTGCGCCGTCTGCGGGACTTGCGGCTCGGTTTTCGCCGGAACAATTGCGCCGTTCTCTTCCTGTTCCGCCTTGGGTTGAGCCTGCGCCATAGTCCCTAAGATCGACGATCAGGCGCGCATGGCAAAGCGCGACTTATGTCGTAGCCGCGGCTGTTTGGTGCCGAATATCCTCCGCCGCCGCCGCGTAAACCGCGTCCTCCGCGATGTTGGTCGCGTGGTCGCCTACGCGCTCAAGACAGCGCGAAATGAAAATCAGGTTCAGATAGCCGCGCAACGCCTTCGGGTCCTGCGCCATTCGTTCGGTCAGTTTCCGGTTCGCCATCTTATTCATGTAATCGAGATCTTTGTCCTGGGCGACCACCGCCCGGCCAAGATCGACATCTTCCCGCGCAAATGCGTCGATCGCCTCCTTGAACATCGTCATCGCGTGCGCCTGGATCGGAACAATGATTTCGACCTCAGGCAGCGCCGGATGCCGGTTTAGTTTTCTCGCGCGCCGGGCAATGTTGGTCGCTTGATCGGCAATACGCTCGATGTTGGTCGAAAGTTTCATCGACGCGACCACGCGGCGTAGATCGGACGCGACCGGTTGAAATCGAAGCAGGACGTCAACGCCGTCTTTGTCGATCTGTTTTTCGAGCTGATCGATCTCCTCGTCGTCGGCGATCGCGGTTACGCAAAGATTATCGTCGCGCTGCAGCAAGCCTTTGATCGCGCGATCGAGCGTCCGTTCGGCGAGACCCGCCATCATCAGCACATTGTTACGCAAGGAGCTCAGCGCTTCGTCGAAAGTTCCGAGAATATGTTTCGGCGGCGTCATGTCGATCAACCAAACCTTCCGGTAATGTAATCCTCGGTCCGTCTTTCGCTCGGATTAGTGAAAATTTTCGTGGTTGAGCCGAATTCGATCAGCTTCCCGAGATAAAAGAACCCGGTGTAATCGGAGACGCGGCCGGCCTGTTGCATGTTGTGAGTCACAATCACAATCGTGTATTGCCTTTTCAGTTCCTGGATCAGCTCTTCGATTTTCGCGGTCGCAATCGGATCGAGCGCAGAACACGGCTCGTCCATCAGAACAACGTCGGGTTCAACCGCGAGAGCGCGCGCGATGCAAAGGCGCTGTTGTTGGCCGCCAGAAAGTCCGAGCGCGCCTTCATCGAGGCGATCTTTCACTTCATCCCAAAGCGCGGCGCCACGCAGACTTTTTTCAACCGCCTCGTCGATTTGCGAGCGCTTGTTGACTCCAGCAATCCGCAATCCGTAAGCAATGTTGTCATAAATCGATTTCGGGAACGGATTCGATTTTTGAAAAACCATCCCAACCCGCCGGCGAAGATCGACCACGTCCACTTCCGGCGCGTTGATGTCGACACCGCCGAGGCGGATCGCGCCGCGAGTGATGCGCGCATTCTCGATCAGATCGTTCATGCGATTGATGCAGCGCAAAAGCGTGGTCTTGCCGCAACCCGACGGGCCGATGAATGCGGTCACCGCCTGCGGCGGAATGTCGAGGTTCACATTGTAAAGCACCTGGTTCGCGCCGTAGGCGAAATCGAGATCGCGGACATCGATCATGACCGTGGCCTCCTCGGTCTCTTCGACCGGAGTCTCGTTCTGACGCGGAAGTTGTTGAGTCACCGTTTGTGGCATTTCTAATAAGCTTACCATGATAAGCGTCTCCGTTGTTTTTCTCTAAGCAAGATAGAAGTCAGTGCGATCAGCATTACGACGACGAGGAAGACAAAGGCCGTGCCGTATTGGACGCGTTCGGTGTATTCGTTCTGCGGGATCTTCGAGCTGACGACATAAATGTGATACGGCAACGCCATCACGCCTTGGAAAAAGAAGTTTGTCCAATGCGGCACCTGCCACGGCATTTCGTCGCGCATGGCGTAGGCCGCAGTAAACATGATTGGCGCCGTTTCGCCGGCCACGCGCGCGATTCCGAGAATGGACGAGGTCAGAATTCCCGGGACCGCGTAAGGCAAAACATTTTTGCGGATGGTTTGCCACTTGGTCGCGCCAAGAGCGAGTGACCCTTCGCGCAAACCCTGCGGCACCGCGCGCAACGATTCTTCGCTCGCCGTAATGATCGCCGGCAACACCATCAGGCCGAGGGTGAACCAGCCGGAGAGCAGGGAGACGTTCCAGCCGAAGAAAATTACGAACAACCCGAACCCGAAAAGCCCGAACACGATCGACGGAACGCCGGCGAGATTCAGGATCGCGACCCGAATCATTCGAATGAATCTTCCGTCGCGACTGTACTCGCTCAGATAAATCGCGCAGCTGATTCCAATGAAGAGCGCGAGCGTCATCGAACCAATGACGAGCAATGCGGTCCCAACGATGCATGGCCAGATGCCCCCGGCCGAATACGAAACGCTTGTGACATCGACCTCTTCCTTGTGGGTCAATTTCCATTCGCGAAATTGCCGGTCGCTCAGCTCCATTTTCTTTCCCTGATAATCAAAAACGTAGAGCGTCTGCGGCGGTTCGGTCAGAAATGTCAGGTTCACGAACGGCGCCGCTTTTTGAAACACGGTCCGGCCGCCTTTGATTCCGATATCGAGAAAGATGTAAGTGGCGCAGAGCAACACGAAGTAAGTGCCGATCCGAAACAGGGTGAATACGATGCCTTCGACGACGTGACGCCGTTTCGTGCCCGTGCTCGTAATCGTGATCGTGTCCATGCAATTAACCGATGCTCATTCGGTAACGCGCGACAAAGCGTTGCGCGAGATAGTTGATGCCAAGCGTGAGCGCGAAGAGAACCAGCCCGACCATGAACAGCGCACGGTAATGAATGCTTCCTCGAACCACCTCGCCCATTTCCTGCGCGATGAGGCCAGTCATAGTATGGACGGGTTGAAAGAATGCGCCGAGGCCTTGCGTGAAATCGGGAATCGCGATTCGATTTCCGGCGCAAAGCAAGACGACCATCGTTTCACCAATCACCCGGCCGAGCCCAAGTAAGATCGCGGAAATAATTCCGGAAAGTGATGCCGGCACGAGCACCCGTGCGATGGTTTGCAGTCGATTCGCGCCCAGCGCATAGGAAGCTTCTTTGAATCCGCGCGGCACATTTCTCAACGCGTCCTCAGCCAATGTGAAAATCGTCGGCACCGCCATCAAAGCGAGCAACGCCCCGGCCGTGAAAACATTGAGCCGTTCGCTGATTGGGAAAAACGGCACCCATTTCATGAACGGCATTTGCGAAAGCGTGCGAATCGCCTGGCCGACGACCGCGATTCCGAAAAATCCGAGAACCACAGACGGAATTGCGGAAATGAATTCGATGTACGGTTTGATCAGCGCTTTCTCGCCTTTCGCGGCGACTTCGCTGACATAGATCGCCGAACAAACGCCAAGCGGCACCGCGATCACGAGCGCGACGACCGAGACCATGATCGAGCCCACGAGCAACGGAATGATTCCGTACCAATCCTGCCAGAAACTCGCGGTGATCCAGTTCGTGCCGAAAAGGAACGCGGTCATCGCGCGATAAGCCGGCACCGGCGTGTCCGGATTCCACGCACGTAACTTTTGCGTAACCGCGGGAAAGTTCTGAACGTAACCGCGCGTCTTTTTCTGCCAGTTCTCAAACGCGGCCTTAGCTTTCGGACTTTGCAAAGCCGGCGCGGCCGCGAGCAGATTGTCGATCTTCGCTTTCATACCGTCCGCGATGGTTGGAAATTTTTCGTCAGCACCGCGCAGCGTTGCCATCGCGGTTTTCGGATCGACCGCCGCCGCTGGCGCTGCCGATTCAGATTCGGTCGTTGAAGAAGCTGCGACCGGTGTTCCCGCGGCAATCAAACCTTCGCGCAACGCCACCGCCTGATCGTTCGCATCGGAAACGAGCGCGTTTAAGAATTCGCCCGTGTCACTGAAGGCGGATGCGAATTGATCAAAGCCTTCCAGATTGGCTCCATTTGGAAGACTTCGCGTTTCCAGTTGCCGAATTTCACCAAGCTTGCGCGAAAGCGCGGCGTGCTGCTGCGCTTGATCGCGAATGATATCGACATATTCCAAACCGGCGCGGCGATAGAGGCGCAGGTTGGCAAGGTTTTGCCCGAAAAATCCGAAGCCCTCGCGAAAAAGAAAAATTGTGATCAGCGCCAAGACGACGATCGCGACCAGCGCATTACTTCCAAAGAAGGCCTTGATTGCCGATTCGGAGGTCAGCCGTCGCCGGCGCGCGGCGGCGTTGGCTAAGAGAATCGATCCCGCCACGGCGGGACGGGCGACAGTTTCCACATTATCGACGATGCGAAACGCCGTCGCGGGCGGCAACGGATTTAATGTTACGATTCTGTTACAGCCGGCAGAAAAACACGGATGGTTGCCCCTTTTTCAGGCACACTCTCGGCCTCGACGGTGCCGTCGTGCAGTTGGACAATGTGCTTCACAATCGAGAGGCCAAGTCCGGTGCCGCCGAGCTCTCGGCTGCGCGCCTTGTCCGCGCGATAGAAGCGCTCGAAAATTCGCGGCAAATCTTCCGCGCTGATCCCGATCCCGTCATCGCTCACGCTGAGTGCGATCACACCGCCGCGGTGTTCGGCGCCCAGCCGGATCTCGCCGTTCTTGTTTGAATATTTCACCGCGTTATCGAGCAGATTATCGAACACTTCGCGCAAGCGAGCTTCGTCCGCGCGGATGCTCGGGCAATCGTCCGCCACATTGGTGACAGTTTTTAAGTTTTTCGCGGCAAACTTTTTGTTCCAGTCCCGCACCAGATCGTTAAAAAATCGAAGGAGATCGATCTCGCTCGTTTCGAGGGTCGACTTGCCGGATTCGAGTTGCGCGAGCGTCAGTAAATCGTTCGCCAGCAAACCGAGCCGCTTCGAATGTTGATTCATCACTTCGAGAATCCGAGCGCACTCGGCCCGCGGCATTTTCGGGTCGTCCATCATCGTCTCGATGTAGCCGCGCAAGATCGACAACGGCGTCCGCAACTCGTGCGAAACGTTGGCCACGAAGTCGCGCCGAATTTCGTCCGCCCGCTTCAGCTCGGTGATGTCGTGAAACAGAACGACTGCTCCGTTGATTTCGCCGTTATCGGTCCCCATCGGGACGGAGGTCATTTCAAATTCGCGCCGGCCGATGACCAGGTGCCCATGGCCCGGCTTTCGCTGGCGCAACGCTTGGCCAACGATTCGTTCAATGGCGGGATCGCGCACGCTTTCCAAAAGCGGCGAACCTAACGCGTCCTCGCCGACTCCAAATAAATCACAGAAAGCAGGATTCATTAAGGCGAGCCGACTTTGCCCATCGACCACCAGCAATCCGTTCTGCATCGCGGAAAGAATTGCTTTTTGCCCGGAAGCGCGTTCACCGATTTGGCGATCGAGATCGCGCTGACGGCGGAAAATGTTTTCCAGCGCGGCGCTAACCCGACGCGCTTCGCTCCCACCACCGATCAAAAATGTGCGCGGTTGTTCTGCGCGCCCGACCTGGTGAACCAGTTGTTCCATCTCGCGCCAGGGCGCGATCCATTTTCGCCAGATGACATAACCGATTGCGATCGTCGATCCAACAATCGCGGCCACGACAAACCAGATCATCATTTCTCGCGCACGCGATACCCAAAACCGCGCACGGTTTCAACAATATCGCCCGCCTTGCCAAGCTTTTCACGCAAACGCCGGACGTGCGTGTCGACCGTGCGCGTATCGATCACACTTTCATAACCCCAGACTTCGTTCAGCAAACGATCGCGCTCTTGAACACGGCCGCGTCGCTGCATCAGGGTGCGAAGAAGTTTGAATTCGAGGCTGGTCAGGTCGACTGCCTTGCCGTTGACCAAAACTTTGTGGCGCGCGGGATCAATCGTGATCGGCCCGGCCGAGAGATGTTCGTCGGTTTCTTCGGCCGTCCCGCGGCGAAGAATGGCTTTGATTCGCAAAATCACTTCGCGCGGACTAAACGGCTTCGTCACATAATCGTCCGCGCCGAATTCCAACCCGACAATGCGATCAATCTCTTCCGCGCGCGCGGTCAGCATCAAAATCGGAATGTGGCGCGTGGCCGGATCGCTCTTGAGAAGTTTACAAACTTCGAGACCCGGCATTTTGGGCAACATCAGATCGAGAATGATGAAATCCGGTTTGTCGGCGCGCGCTTTCTGAAGAGCCGTCGCGCCATCAGTCGCAGTTGAAACAACAAAGCCGCCGGCCTTGCGCAGATTCAAGGTCAGAAGATCGACAACGTCTTTCTCGTCTTCGACGATGAGGATGCGTTTGCTCGACACCGCGTCCATGCGCGCGAGATGTTTGAGGATCGCTACTTCGCTTCGGCCGATGGGTTCACGCCAGCCTTCTCGTTCAGGAGCGCGGTAAATTCCTGCAAATTGGAAACGATTTGGGGCGCCTTGGTCAGGACCGTGCTGGCCAGCTTCTCTGCGTAATCGGGGCGCCGTTGCGACATTTCCGAGAGCGCCATCAACACGGCGAGCGCGTTATTGATACCATGTTTGATCTCGCTGAATTTTTTTTGCAGCTCGACCAGTTCCTCATGCGAGAGGGTTCGATTTGGTTCGTTCATAAATCGGGATTTTCGCTGGAGAAAGCTCGTGGCTGTGCTTGACTGATAGGTTCGAGATTCGTCGTCCTGATGCCAGCGCAAGTTATTAAGATCAGTGGTGCGCGCCAGCACAATTTAAAGAATCTCCACGTCGAATTGCCGCGGGAGAAGCTGGTGGTCATTACCGGCCTGAGCGGCTCGGGAAAATCGTCACTCGCGTTCGATACTCTCTACGCCGAGGGCCAGCGCCGTTATGTCGAGAGCCTCTCCGCCTATGCCAGGCAGTTTCTCGATCAAATGGAAAAGCCGGACGTCGATTTCATCGAAGGTCTTTCGCCCGCGATTGCGATTGAGCAACGCAGCGCCGGCGCGAATCCGCGCTCGACCATCGCTACGACTACCGAAATTTACGATTACCTGCGCGTTTTGTTTTCGGCCGTCGGCCAACCGCATGATCCCAAGACCGGCAAACCAGTCCACCGTCAGACGCCGCAGCAAATTGTCGATCAAATCCTAGCTTACCAGGCGAATACCAAGATCATGGTGCTGGCACCGTTGGTGGAGAAGCAGGCCGGTGAATTTCGCGATGTGATCGAGCGATTGAAGCGCGAAGGTTTCGTCCGCGCTCGGATCGATGGCGAAATCGTCGAGCTCGATCGTCCGGAGCCTGTGCGCCTGAAAAAGAATGAGCGGCACACGATTCAAGCCGTGGTCGATCGTTTGGTCGTGCGCGAAGGAATTCGCGTGCGCTTGACCGACTCGGTGGAGACGGCGTTGAAATGGGGCGGCAACAAATTGTCGATCCTGCGCGAAAATAATGCGCCCACCACAAAATCGGAGGAATGGATCGAAGAACGTTTCTCGACCGATTATGGAAACGCCGAGACCGGGTTCACCCTCGCCGAGCTCACGCCGAAACATTTTTCATTCAACAGTCACCTGGGCGCATGTCCGGCCTGTCACGGACTCGGCACGCAGTTGCTCATCGATCCCGAATTAATGATTTCGGACCAAACGAAGACGCTCGCCGAAGGCGCGATCACGCCGTGGCGGCGCGGCACGAAACGGATGCAATCCTACTATCGCTACCTTCAAGATGCGCTCGTGAAACACTTTCAGGTGAACGAAGATCTGCCGTTCGCCGAATTGTCGGAAAATTTTAAGAACGCGCTCTTCTTCGGCACCGGCGGTCAGCCGATTGAAATGCGTTACAGCAGCAACGGCGGAAGCAAAACGACCGAGCGTCCGTTCGAAGGTCTCGTCCCGCAAATGCAGCGGCTCTACGAGCAAACTCAAAGCGAGTTTACGCGAAATCGAATCCGCGCATTCATGACGCGCGAGCCGTGCAAGATCTGCGGCGGCGCGCGTTTGAAACCGGAAATCCTCGCGGTCACGATCAAAGATCAGCCGGGACGCGAGCTCAACGTTCACCAATTTAGTCAGCAGACGACTGAGGAAGCCGCGCGTTACATCGACAAACTCGATCTCACATCCGCGCAAAAGAAAGTAGTCAGCGATGTCGTGCACGAAATTGAGTCGCGCTTGCAATTTCTCGTCGAAGTTGGACTTGGCTATCTCACTCTGGATCGCGAGAGTGGAACGCTGAGCGGCGGCGAAGCGCAACGTATCCGGCTCGCGACCCAGATCGGCTCCGGTTTGGCCGGCGTCCTATATGTGCTCGACGAACCCAGCATCGGTCTGCATCAACGCGACAATTCCCGGCTGCTCGGAACGCTGCGACGACTTCGCGATCTCGGAAATTCCGTCATCGTGGTTGAGCACGACGAAGAAACGATCCGGTCGGCCGATCACATTGTCGATCTTGGGCCGGGCGCAGGACCGCGCGGAGGTGAAATTGTCGCCCAAGGGAAGCTCGAAGATATTCTGCGGGCGAAGAATTCTCTGACCGCGGATTATCTTTCCGGCCGTTTGCGAATTCCGGTCCCAAAAAATCGGACGAAACCGCGCTTCCCTCGGAATCGGATTGCTAAGAACGAAGAGGGCTGGCTCATCTTGAGAGGCGCGACCGAAAACAATTTGAAGAACATTGAAGTCGCCTTCCCACTCGGTTGCTTCACTTGCGTGACCGGCGTTTCCGGCAGCGGCAAGTCGACATTGGTGGACGACATTCTCCGGCGCGTATTGTTTCGCCGGTTTTACAATTCGAAAGAAAAACCCGGAACGTATCAGGCCTTGCGCGGCGTCGAACAAATCGATAAAGCGATCGTGATTGATCAAAGCGCGATTGGCCGGACGCCGCGCTCAAATCCGGTCACTTACACCGGCGCGTTCGGACCGATCCGCGAATTGTTCGCGCAATTGCCGACGGCGCGCGTGCGCGGTTACGATGCCGGCCGCTTCAGTTTCAATGTGAAAGGCGGCCGCTGCGAAAATTGCGAAGGCGGCGGACTGATCAAGATCGAGATGCACTTTTTGCCGGACGTTTACGTCCAATGCGAAGTTTGCCACGGACGGCGCTACAATCGCGAAACGCTCGAGATCACTTACAAAGGAAAAAACATCGCCGACGTTCTCGATCTGACAGTCGATGAAGCCGCGCGATTTTTCCGGAACGTACCGAGCATCTCGGACAAATTGAACGCGCTGCTCGACGTTGGACTTGGTTATCTTCAACTTGGTCAGGCCGGCACCACCCTTTCAGGCGGCGAGGCGCAACGCGTAAAACTCGCGACCGAGCTGGCGAAGAAAGCGACCGGCCGCACCGTTTATATATTAGATGAACCGACCACCGGATTGCATTTCGCCGATATTGAGAAGTTGCTCCAAGTGCTGATGAAATTGCGCGACGCAGGAAATACGCTCGTCGTCATCGAGCACAATCTCGAGATGATTAAATGTGCGGACTGGATCGTCGATCTTGGCCCGGAAGGCGGCGAGCGCGGCGGCGAATTGGTCGGGGCTGGTCCGCCGGAAGAAATTGTCGATCTTCCGAAAAGTTACACCGGCAAATATCTGCGTCCGCTTTTGGACAAGAGATGAAAAGACTTTGCGCGATTTGCCTCGCTGCGCTGACCGCGATCAATCCAATCGCGCGCGGCGAGATCTCGGCCCAGCTCAACGAAGCGGCCAAGCCACTGAACGAAGGCGTGCCTGAAGTCGCGGTGATCCGCTTGCAAAACCTGTTGCAGCAAAATCTGTCCGAGGCGGATTGGCGCGCGGTCGCGGAAAAACTTCTCGAAGCAATGGCTGCGGCGAACCAAACCGCAGACGCGATGACTCTGCTCTCCGACCCGCGCTTGCGCCAAAGCCCGTCGGCGAATTTTTGGCGGGCGCAACTGCTGGCCGGTTCGCGTCACGAAGCGGAAGCATTGGCCCTCTATCGCCAGGTCGCAGCGGACAAAGATTCCAATTATCGGATCGAAGCCCGTTTCGGCGCCGCGGAAATGCTGCGCGCCCTCGGAATGACGAGCGAAGCGTTGCAAACTTTTTCGGAATTGTTCCGCGATCCAAAGTGGAACACCCGCGCGCAATTGCGCACGGCTGAGATTTATCTGGATAAATCGGACGCGGTCAACGCACATCGCGCGCTGGAAAAGGCTCAGCCGGTATCGGTCGCGGACAAAAAGGAGCGCCACTTTTTGCGCGGACGCCTCGAAGTCGCGCTCCACCGACCCGATCGCGCGATCACAATTTTCCAATCGATCCTGAAAAATCCTGAGGGCGCGACCCATGAGACATTGACCGCGGCGCTCTTCGCCCTGGCCGACGCCCACTTGCAATTACGAACGCCGGAGGTCGGCGACGACGCGTTGGAGAACTTTATCGATCACCGTCCGTCCGATATCGATCTTGCACGCATCTTTGCCAAGCTGGATGAACTTTATCGCGCGGAAAAGAAATCGTCGCGAAGCGAGCTCGATCGCTGGGCCCGGGACCTTGCCCAACCGCGGCGCGCGTTTGCCCAATGGTATCTCGCGCGATTCGATCTTCGCCTGGGCCGGCGTGACCGCGCGCTGGAGTCGTTCGCCGCGTTACGACGAACGCATCCGCCATTGTCCGCGCTGGCGCCGGCGTTTTTGGAATTCGCCCACCTGGAACTCGAGGAACACCACTTTGACGAAGCCCTCGCGATTCTAAACGAGGCGCGCAATTTGCGGCCGAATAGCGCGGTACTGGATCGAGTGAACCTGCTCGCGGCCCAGATTCAATATTACGCAAAACATTTCGATGCCGCGATCGCGCAGTACGAGCAAATCGCGCACTCGGATTCGACGCTCGCTTCAATGGCTACGTTCAATGCCGCGCTCAGCTGGCTGCAAAAAGGCGACGAAGCCCGATTTCTGGCGACGGCCGAACAGTTCGGAAATCAAACCAAGGATGAAACCTCACGCGCTAATCTCCGTTTAGAAGCCTGCCTGATGGAGGCGTCGAAGGGTGATCCGCGCGCGGCCGATTCGCTCAGGAATTTTTTGCGGGAATTTCCAAACGCAAATCGTGTTTCCGAAGCGTGGGTGGCGCTGGCCGAACTCGCGTTTCACGCCACGCCGCCGCGGCTGGACGACGCGCGAAAACATCTCGCGCGCGCTGCGGAATCAAAACCGACTTTTGCCGCCCAGGAACGCGCTGATTATCTGACGATTTGGCTCGAAGACGCGACCACCGGAAACGAAGCGAAAGTGATCGATTTCGCGAAACGTTTCATTGAACAACACGAAACATCGGGCTTGGTGCCGTCGGTCCGGATGAAACTTGGGGAGATGTATTATCGCGCGGAGGATTTCGCGAACGCGGAAACGCAATTCGAACTGTTGGCCGAACAGAATCCGAAAGGTCCGTTTACCGAGCGCGCCCTCTTTTTTGCCGGCGAAGCGGCGATGGCGAGCATGGCGGCGCAATCACTCGATCGCGCGCTGGTGTTATTCGACCGAGTGGTCCAGTTGAACGGCGAAATGAAATTTGCCGCGCGCAACGAACAAGCGGTGATCGAGCGCAAACTTGGCAAGCCGCAAGACGCGCTTGCGCTTTATGACGAAGTCTTGAACGGGACGGCGAGACCGGCAGACAAACGCGAAGCGATGTGCGGCAAGGGAGACATCTTCTTTGAAATGGCCGCGAGCGATCCGCAAAACTATCAACGCGCGATTGACGCCTATGACAAACTCGCGACCGATCGCGAGGCGCCACCACATTGGCGCAATCAGGCGTTGTTCAAGAAAGGCCTTTGCCTGGAAAAGAAAGCGGATCATACCGGTGCGCTGGCCACGTTTTACGCAGTTCTGGACGAGGGAACTCGACCCGACCGGCCGCGCGAATTTTTCTGGTTCTACAAGGCCGGTTTCAACGCCGGCCAATTACTGGAAGCGGATTCGAAATGGGAATCGGCGGCAACAATTTACGAAAAACTCGCGGCCGCGGGCGGGACGCGCGCAAGCGAAGCGCGGGAGCGGTTGGACCGGTTGCGTCTCGAACATTTTCTGCGGCACGACTAAGGCGAACGGGCGCACCGTTTTGTCTTGCTTTTGGCATTAAAGAGGCTCACCCTTGGGGTATGACAACTGTGACTAAGTTAGCCACGGTGGCCTTGTCGATAGCGATCTGCGCGTCGGCATTCGCAGGTCCGACCAAGACCGTTGCAACCTCCAAGCAGCCGGCAAAAATAAAGGCTGTGAAATGCACGGTGATGATTACCGGTTCTGCCGTTCGGCAGGACTGCGCTCGGCTCGGCGTAATACCGAACACTGCATATCAGCTCGATCGGATCGGCGGCCACTCGGCAACAAACGATTAATTTTAGCGAATTGAAATTCGCTGGATTTATTTCCGGCGCCCTCACGCCGGGCACGCAGTATTGTTTTTGATTTCTTAAGCGCGCGCAGTTGTCGACGCGTGAACCTTCGCAGCGCCGCTTTCGCGTGATCGTGTTTCCATTCCTTTAATTATTTTCGTCAGCGCATCGTTGGCCGGACATTCTAACCCGTGCTTCGCGCCGAGCTCGACCACTGCGCCGTTTAGATAATCAATCTCGGTGGCGCGACTGCGATCCAGATCTTGTTGCATCGAAACAATGTTGTGAGATCCGGCGTAAGCTGCGTTTATCTCCGCCAGCAGATCGGTATTTAACGAAACGCCCTGCCTCGCAGCAACCGCAACGCACTCATCAATTACCAGCTGCTTCAACCGATCCAGATCTGGATCGACAATCTGGCCGACTTCGCTTCGCAGGATCGTAGTGATAGGATTTACCACGCAGTTGAAAGTAAGTTTGCGCCAAACTTCCGTCGTAATGTCGTCTGAGATTCGACAGTCGAGTCCGGCTCGATTCAAAATCGCGGCAATCCCTGGACTGCGTTCGTGTTTTTCCAAGAGAGTGTAGCCTTTCACCATGTATCGAATCGCGCCCGGGCGCTCGAAGATTGCGCCGAACTGACTGATGCCTCGTAGAACATTACCGCGGTCGTGCACTGCGGCGCGCGCGATTTGTTCGCTATTCCACCCGTTTTGAAGAGCGATAATCGTCGTGTCATCGCGAACAAGCGACGCGATCGGCCCGAGCGCGGCGGCTGTCGCCGGCACTTTTGTTGTAAGCAAAATTGCAGTGTTCGGCTTGATTTTTTCGACACGAATCGTTGCGCGGACGCGGACGGTTTGATTCTCAATGCCCTCGATCTGGAGACCGTTTTCCTCAATCGCGCGAACGTGATCGGCTCGACCGACAAGCGTCACGTCATTCGTGCTCGCCAGCTTGGCGCCGTAAAGACTGCCAATCGCCCCGGCGCCCAGGACAATGATTTCCATGACAGGCGCAACCGTAACATGCGCCGTCGAAAGACAAAATTAGAGCGACTGACTCGGCGAGGTTTCGGCCAATGCTCGAAGCTTTGAAACTTTAGCGAGCGCGGCTCGGGCTTCCTCGGCTCGCCCCATCCTTTCGAGAATGTTCGAGAGCAAAAGGTATTGGCTCGGCTGATCGGGTTGGCGACTGATCGCGCGTCGTTGCGCGCGAAACGCTTGTTCCAAATCATTCTGCCGCAATTTGATCATCGCCATAAGATGTAAGGCTTCGGCGTCGTGAACATCGAGCAAGCTAGCGTGCGCGAGGGCAGCTTCGGCTCGGGGGGCGTCATTTCTTTCCGCATAAAGCCGCCCGAGCGCGACCGCTGCGCCGTAATGCCACCAATGCTCGCGGGCAAAATTTTCTACTAATCCGAAGGCTTCTTCTGTTCCGCCGGTTTCGCGTCGCAGCTCGGATTCGTAACTGATCAACTCCCAGACCCCGGGATGCGCGGCGCGTGCTTGATCGAGAATTTCAAACGCGCTCTTATCGTCACCAGCTCGGTGACGCACACACGCAAAATTCACGGCAGCGATCCATGTCCGCGGGTACTCTTTGCTAACGCGCTCGTCGGAGTCGAACAAGGTCCTGAAAAATGTTTCAGCTTCGGCCGACTTGCCCTCGTGTAGGAGAACGTTGCCAAGATTGATCCGCGCAGTCGGATAACCTGGCGTAACTTCTAAAACATGGCGCAACATCTTTTCGGCGGCTGCCCAATCGCCACGGCGGGCGTACACTTGAGCGAGGTTCACTGAAACGCGCGCGCTTTCGCCGCCGGCAGCCTGCGTTCGTTGATAAAAAGTTTCCTCGTTCGCCCAATCGCCGCTTCGCACAAAACTGCGCACGCCTAGACAGCTTATCGCCAGAATCACGAGTGTCGCGGTCGCGTAACGATAGCGGGGCGGCAATTCGATCGCCCATCCGAAAACGGAAATGAAAAAACCGACTAGCGGCAAATAGAGCCAATGTTCCGCAACGGTCGCGTTGAGCTGGAACAGGTTGGAGATCGGGAGATACGCGAGGAGAAACCAAGCGACGCCAAAGATGCGTGAACTCTGGCCGCGACCCCTTTTGATCATGCCATAGACGAAAATCGCAACCACTCCCAATCCCAAGATCGACAAATACTCGGTGCCGATGGAGTGACGCCAATCCGTGTTGCTGCGCCAGCCCGTAGGATCCACCACCGTTCGCTCCATGTGAAGATTTGCGGGAAAAATGGCGAGTCGCGCGTAGTCACCAAGCGCGCGTGCCATCAAGACAGCGCGAACGGGTGCGGTCCAGCCGGGTTGAGCGGGAGCCATCGCGCGTTCGGCCGGCAATTGGCGCAATCCAGCGTAAATTCCGAAGAGCAAAATACACGCGCCAACTGCGCAAAGACGACGGCGAGATGAAATGCTTTTCTCGATGCCAAGCAGATAAGCGATGAAGAGAAAAATCCACACGCAGCCGATCTCGCGTGAGAGCAGCGCAAGAAGGGCAGAAATCGCGGCTAACGAATAAAGACCGAGCTGCCAAACTTTCTGCGACAGTTGTTGCGCGCTAAAAAACAATAGCCATCCTCCGGCGGCGAAAAAGAATGCCAGACTGTCGGCGCGACCGGAAATGTAATCGACCGCGGCGCTGTGGACCGGGTGAACTACCCATAGCAATGCCACCAGAAAGGCGGCATGTGAGATCCAATTCGGGCGCGTCGTCAATCCAGCGCCACAAACGCGCGCCAAAATCAACGACTCAAAGAGCCGCCGAAGCAGAAAGTACAAAACGATGCCGCAAGCAGCATGGAGCAGCACGTTAGTTAGATGAAAGCCGAACTCATCCGTGTTCCAAAAGAAGTAATCGAAAATGAACGAAATATTTTGGACCGGCCGATAATGCGCGGAGAGCGAATCCAAAAAAAGGTAATGGCGGAAAGACTCTGCAATGAGAATGGGACTTTTGATGAAAGGGTTGTCGCGCGCCAGATAAGCGTCGTCCCAAATCCGTTGTCCCTGGAGCGCGGGCGAATGGATCAGTAGCGCAACCGCGAGCAAGAGAAAGCCGCGAAACCAATTTGCGTTAATCAGACCAGCGATTGTTTTCGCCAGCGCGGGAAATCGCGCGGGCGTTTGTTTGTCTTCTGGCCTAACGAGTTGGGTCGAAGCACTCATTGCTTATTCGCTAAGAACGGGAGCATCCCTTCCCATTCGAAAGGATGCTCCCGTCATGAAGCAAAGCTGCGCCTACGGGCCGTAGGGTGACCAGAACCCGGTGTCGGCAACGTCGGACAAAGTTGTCCAGGCGTTGGCGGGCACTTGCGGCAACGAGTCTACTGTTTGTCCGCCGTAGTCATCACCGAAAAGATCCTGCCCGGTCAAATACAACCGGGTGTTTTTTTTCAGGTAGTTGGTCCAATCGGTGACGCCAACCGCATCTCCGGTCTTGCGACCGGTCTCAATCGCGTATTGGTCAACCGCTCCGTCAATCAGTCGAAGATCGTTGAGGATCTTGGACGCTTGGGAGCGTTTCCGAGCGCGGAGGAAGCCAGGGACCGCGATCGCAGCCAGCAATGCAATGATTGCGACCACGATCATGATTTCCACCAGAGTGAATCCAGCGCGTTTGGTCCGTAAATTTCTAAACATGATTGCGTTTCTTTCTATTAGTTCGTAGGCGAGCCGCGATTGCCGGATCCTTGTCCGCTTTCTCACGACTCATTCCCTGCCACTCCGGCCAAACCGGGAATGACAGGAGAATGAATCGTCAGATTCGTTACGGACCGTAAGGCGACCAGAAACCGGTGCCGGCGACGTCCGACAACACTGTGTAGTCGGTTGGCGGCACTTGCGGAATGGTGTCGACCGTCTGAGGACCATACGCGGTGCCCAGAAGGCTTTTTCCGTTGTTGTAAAGGAGCGAACCCTTCTTCAGGTAGTTCGTCCAATCGGTAACGGCGACCGCATCTCCGGTCTTTCGGTTGGTCTCGATCGCGTACTGGTCAACCGCTGAATCGATCATACGCAGATCGTTCAAAATACGGCTGGCTTGCGAGCGTTTACGGGCACGGAGGAACCCCGGGACCGCGATCGCCGCGAGTAACGCGATGATCGCAACGACGATCATGATTTCCACGAGGGTGAAGCCCCCGCGGCGTTTGTTGATGGCGTTTAACATGCTATTGCTTTCTTTATCTCTTGTTTGTTTGACTGCGCTCCGCGATACGATCGCGAAGTGGCCGTTTTATGAGCAGCGTTAATGCCAACCCTGGTGAAATCTGACCCAGCCGCCGGCCGCTTCCCCCTCGGTGTCGGGCTCTGGCTTTTCCTCAGCGTATTCGCCCTCCGGCTCTGGGCGCTTTCGAGGCTGACCTACTCCGCTTTCTTATTGCCCAGCCGGGGGGATATGCACTTTTACAACGATTGGGCGCGCCAAATCTTGCATGGGCAGTTCAGCCAGACGCTCGCCTTCTACGGTTTGCCCGGTTACGCCTATTTGCTCGCATTTCTCTACAAGATTTTCGGCGAAAACCCCTTCGTGCCCGGTTTGCTCCAGGCCGCGATCGATGCTGCAACCGCCGTCCTGATTTATCAGATTTCGGTCGAGGCATTCACCGAACTTAGATCGACATCGTTCACGAATGCACGAGCTGTCGGCTTAATCGCTGCGCTTGGTTGGGCCATCTTCGTTCCGGCCCAAGCCTACTCCGTTGTTCTGATGCCGACCGCTTGGTTCGTTTTGGTCTTTTGGTTCGTCGTTTGGCGAATCGTTCGCAGAGAAGCTTCGCCGAGCGGATTGGAGTGCTTTCTTCTGTCGTCCCTGATCGGATTAACGGCGACCGCCGTCGCAACGATTCTCGCGATCGTTCCATTAATTCTGGCGGCGCTAGTTCTGAGATATCGGAATTCAGCTCGACGTTTGTTCGTCCCGATCGTTCTCGTGTTTCTCGGCATCGCGCTCGGAACTTCCCCGTGTTGGATTCATAACTATTTCATCGCCAAAGATCCGGTCGCACTTTCGGCGCACAGCGGAATCAATTTCTGGATCGGCAACAATCCGGACGCGAACGGCTACCCGCGCTTCCCGCCCGGCTTGCGCGCTGGTCAGGCTGCGATGCTCGAAGATTCTGTGACGCAAGCGGAAGTAGCCCTCGGTCGTCCGCTCAAACACGCCGAAATCTCGAATTACTGGTCGGGCAAGGCGAAAGCATTCGTTCGCGACAATTTCTCTGCTTGGCTAAAACTGCTCGCGCGCAAGCTACGCAACTTCTGGAGCGCGTTTCAATACGACGATCTCAGCATCATCACGAGCTTGCGCGAACAGGGCGTGATTCTTCCGGGCCTTTATTTCGGAATCGTCGCCGCGCTGGCGGTTCCGGGAATCTTTCTCGGCTTGTGGCTCGCGCCTCGGTCGGGTTGGATCCTCGCCGCAATTTTTTTGTCAATGTTTGCGTTGCTCGCCGTTTTCATCACTGAGCGTTATCGGCTCGTCGCCGCGCCGGGTTTAATCATCTTTTCCGCGTTTGGATTGTCGATCTTGTGGCAAAGTTTCATTGCGCGTGAAATCGGAACGGTTGCCGTTTATCTGGCGCTTCTGGTTGCCTCGACGATTTTTGTCGCCTGGCCCCATCGAAATCCGTCTTTGTGGGCGCTTGATGCTTACAATTCCGGTTGGCAAGCGCTCGAATCCAACAATCTCGATCTCGCCGAGAAAAAACTCGCGATCGCTTATGCCTACGTTCCCGATAATTCCGAAACGCTCTTCGCGCTCGGCAATCTACGCTTCGCCCAAAACGACCGCGAAGCTGCCCAATCGTTTTATCGCGCGGTTCTGAATTTCGATGCGCAACACAAAGGTGCCTTCAACAATCTTGGCGTGCTCGCCCTCGACGCGAATGACTATCCGACCGCTGAACAATGGTTCCGCCGTGCAGAAGATGTCGATCCACGAAATGCGAAGACGCATTTCCTCCTCGCCAAGACGTTGCTCGCGAAGAACGAGCGCGCTTCCGCGCGAACGGAAATTGAAGCGGCGATTCAACTCGAGCCCAATCAAAGGGAGTTCACCGCGCTTAAGCAACAGATCGAACAAGGTTCGCAGTGAATCGGCCTGATTTTCTGAAACGCGCGGAATGGATCGTGGCGGTTCTTCTTTCCGCGATGTCGATCTTTCTTCTCGGTGTGCGCTCCATCCATTCGGGAGCGCTTTGGCGCGACGAGGTGGCCGTGGTGAATCTCGCGCGTATGCCGAGCATCACCGAGATCACGCAGAATTTTCAACACGAAGCGTTTCCGATTCCGTTTCCGCTCTTCGTTCGGGCTTACACAAATGTTTTCGGAACGAGCGATCATGCCCTGCGCGCATTCGGGTTTAGCGCGGGAATTGCCGTTCTGGCGGCGATTTGGCTGAGCGCGCGCTTCATTGGTCGCGGCCCGCCGTTGTTGGCGCTCGCATTACTCGGACTCAACGCGACTTTTCTGTTTTGGGGAACAACGGTGCGCGGTTACGGATTCGGTTCGGCGCTGATCATTCTCGCGTTCGGATTGCTCGCGAGCTTGTTCAACGAAGCGACGCCGACTCGAATCATCGCAGCGACTTTTGTTTCAGTTGCCGCCGTGCAATGCCTCGTTCACAATCTCGCGCTCATCGCCGCGATCACCGGCGCGGCCACGATTGCTTGTCTCGTCCGTCACGACTTCAAACGCCTGATCATTTTTCTGTGCGTTCTCGGAGTGTGCATGCTTTCGTTCATTCCGTATCTCGGCGCCTACTCGAGCTCTTGGAGTCAGGTCGTTGAATTTCCCGTGACGCTTCGATTCCTTTGGAATCAGCTTAACTTCGCGCTCGGCAACCCGAGTCGCGCGATCGCCGCATTCTGGCACATCGCCTTTGTCTTTTTGGTCGCGGCATCGAGTTGGAGATTACTGCACGCGAATTCCGAAGACGAACCGGTCAATCGAAAGTTTGTTTTGTTCGGCATATTTGCCGCCGCCGCGGCGCCGATCGCCTACTGCGCCTTCTTAGAAACGCTTAGCTATCTCGCGCGCTCGTGGTACTTCCTCGCGCTGATTTCGTTGTTGGCAATCGCGCTCGATTCGATCGCCGCCGCGGTGAGCAGTTCAAAGGCGATTCGGACCGGACTACTCATCTTCGCGATCATCGCCCTGATTGTTTTTCCGATAAACGCCTGGCGGAAAATTCACGAGCGCCAAACGAACATCGATGTCGTCGCGGACAAGATCGCGGCCGACGCAAAACTGTCCGATCTGATCGTTCTCGCGCCGTGGCAGTATGGGATTTCATTCAACCGCTACTATCACGGCGCCACGCCCTCGATCACGCTCCCGTCGATTGTCGATCTTCGCGTCCATCGTTACGATCTCTTCCGCGAGAAAATGCTTTCCGAACATCCGATCGATGAGGTTCTGGAAAAAATTCAGCAATCGCTCGGGTCCGGAAATCGGGTTTGGATTGTCGGCGGAATTAAATTGCCGCCCGAAGGTCGCGCGCCGCGCGCATTGCCGCCGGCGCCGAACGCTCAGGCCGGTTGGGACAATGTTGCTTACAGCGATGCGTGGATGGAACAACTCGGTGCTTTTGTTCGCGAGCACAGCGCGCGCGGGCAGACAGTTCCTTTGCCAAACGCGGGACCGATCAATCCATTCGAGAATGTGCCGTTGATGGTGATCGACGGCTGGCAATAGCTGCCCGGGGCACTGAAGCTGCTCGAATCGGCGGCCATGGGCCCCACTCGCGATTTGCGCACGACTTTTATTATTGCGCTGGCGCTTGTCGCGATGACGCTAAAGCTCGCGCTCGCCTACAACACGATCGGGACTAACGACGCGGTTTTCTTCTACGGTTTTGCCAAAGTTCTGAACGAGCATGGCCTGCAATGGACTTACGAGCATAGCCGCTATTTCAATCATCCGCCGCTCACCGCTTATTTTTTGCGCGGCATCTTCACAATCACCGAACAACCCTGGTGCCAGGATCTTGGCATTCATTTTCCGTTTTTGCTCCGCTTGCCCGGCATCATTGCCGATTTTCTCGTCGTTCTCGTCCTTCTCCAGTTTCGCAAGATCGACATCCGCATTCCAATCTGGGCGCTTACGCTCTTCGCGCTTAGTCCGGTCTCGATCATGGTCTCCGGCTTTCACGGCAACACCGATCCGGTGATGATTTTCTTTTTAGTCTGCGCGGTTTGGATGTGTCTGCGCGATCAATCCACCCTCGCCGGACTATTTTTCGCGCTCAGTTGTCAGATCAAAATTGTCCCGCTGCTTTTATTGCCGGCTTTCGTTTTCTATTGGTGGTCGCAAAAACAGATTCGCGGATTCCTCATTACTGGCGCGATCACCACTTTGGTTTTGTGGTCGGAGCCGCTGCTGAACTTTCCACTCTTGTTCGCCAAGAACGTGCTCACTTACGGAAGCTACTGGGGAATTTGGGGAATCACCTATTTGTTCCGCGCCACCGGACTGCCTCAATTCAGTCGACTATCGTTCTTTGATCTCGAACCCGCGCAAACCATCATAATGACTTTGCTCAAACTGTTCGTGGTTTCCGCCGCGCTCTGGATCGCATGGCAACATCGGATCGCGCGCGGCCGCGCCTTTGTCGAATCGCTCGCTTACAGCTGGATCGTGTTTTTCATTTTCGCGCCCGGAGTTTGCCCGCAATACTTAATTTGGTTCGCGCCCTTCATTTTGATTTTGTCGCCCACGTTTTACACCGCGGTCACGATTGCGAGCTCGGCGTTTTTATTCGCCTTCTACAACATCACCGCCGGCGGTCTCCCCTGGAAAGTCGCGCTCGCGATGGACGATTCGCAGCAACACTGGACCGCCTGGTCGCTCTTGCCGTGGCTCGTCATCGTTGCCGGCTCGATCGCGCTTTGGCGAAAAACAGATGCTCGCAAACTCGATCTGCGCTTGTTTAAGTTCGTGAAGTTGCGCGCTGAGAGCGCGTAAATCATGACCGAATCGCAACCCGGCCTGCGCAAGAATTCTCCTGAGCGAAGTCGAAGGGTCGACATCGCCCTCCTCGCGATCATCTTCGTTGTCGGAATTTTTTTGCGCGTCACTCCCGGCGCGTTCTCACCCGGCGGCTCATTGCATTTTCTCGCACCGCTTCACCCCCAACCTGCCTGGACCAAGCTTGGTTTCGACGAAGGCCTCTATCGCGAATATGTCAACGCGGTTAGCAAAAACGGACTGACCTCCTATCCCGACATTGTCGAGGGTTACATCGATGTTCAGCAAAAATTGCCGGGCTCGATTCTGCCGCCGCTACGGTTCCTCTACATTTTTACGGCTTACGTTTGGCATTCGAGTTTTGGATCGGAAGCGCTCAGCGCCCTTCAGCAGGTCGCGGCGTTTTTCAGCATGCTCACGCTCGCGCTGGCCGCGTTTTTCGTTTGGCGAATGCGCGGACCGATCTGGGCCATCGCCATCGCAGCTCTCATGACCTTTGCCCCGACTCAGATTCACATGTCGCAACACGCGTTGGTGGACGGCTTCTTTACGTTTTGGGCGACACTCGTTCTCTGGTTAATCTGGGAAAATCTGCAAGCGCCGCGTGATTGGCGCTGGTTGGTTGGTTACGTCGTTGCGCTCGCGCTGCTCGTTCTGACTAAAGAAAATTCATTCTTTGTTTGGATCGCGCTGATCGCGCTGCTGATTACGAATCGCTGGCTCCAATTCGGCTTGGTCACTCGCGAGTTGGTAATCGCTACCTTTCTCGGCCCGCTTCTCGGCGTGGTCGTGTTGATTTTTCTCGCGGGTGGAATCTACACCTTTGTTCAAAGCTATTCGCTTTCTGTCGGCAAAAATTTCCAACTCCACTACGCAATCCTGACCGGCGACGGTCCATGGTACCGTTACCTGGTCGATCTCATGTTAGTCAGCCCGGTCGTTCTGATCCTCGCGTTCGGCACCCTGTTTCGTTTGAACCGCGGCATGAAGCCCGAGCTTTTCATGTCGATCTTTCTCGCTGCGAGTTATCTCGTGATGTGCAACGTGAAATACGGAATGAACCTCCGTTACGCCAATATGTGGGATCTGCCGCTGCGTTTTCTCGCCTTTGGGGAAATCGTCTGGCTCGCCTCATTGGCGAAACGATTTCAAACGACCATCATCGCCGCCGCGGTCGTCTTACTCGCCGCGATTGAGTTCCATCAATACATCGTGCTCGCGGTGCGCTATCCGCTCTACGAACTGATCACGCACGATTTGCTGCAAGCGTTGTCGATCCTGAAAGGACCTTAGCGATTTATTTCGAGCCGAGTGCAGACTCCGCCGCTAGCAAAATAAATTTGTCGTCGTTATCGCCGAGACCCTCGAGGAAACTGCGGATTCGTCGAAATGATTGACGCAGGAAAAGTTCGGCCGCGGTGTTCTTTTGCGCGGGCGATTGGCCATTGCTTTGGCCGGTCTGGATTTCTGAATCCCAACGGCTGAGCGTCGCCGCCGACGCAAACAAATCCATCGCCGCTCCTGCAATCCGTTCCTGCACCAGCTGCATGTCGAGGATCGGTTCGCGATAACGGATGAGCGATTTATTGACCGCAAAATTGAATTTCCAGATCAAGCGACCGAGCTGACTGGCGAACGATTTCAGTTCCGAACTTCGCACCGGCACATCCGGAATCCGCACCGTCGCGCCGAGGCGGTTCATTCCCGCGCTCCAGGCTTTGCCGATTCCACCTTCGCGCGTTGGCTTCAACATCGTGTCGTAAATCTCCTTGAACTCCATGCCCGGCCCGCGCATCCCGACCAAAGCGATGAACGATTTCAAAACTTCGTTGCTGCCTTCGCCGATCTGATTGATCCGCGCGTCGCGCAACATTCGCTCGAGCGGTAGGTCGGTCATGTAGGCCGCGCCACCGTGAATTTGGAAGGCCTCGTTCACGCATTCCCAAAGCAGCTCGGTTGTAAAGACTTTCAACATCGCGGTCTCGATCATGTAATCTTCCAGACCACGATCGATCAGCGACGCGGTGATCGTCGTCATCGCTTCCATCGCGTAGGCGTTCGCCGCGATGACCGCGATTTTCTTCTGCACCAAATGAAAATTGCCGAGCGTTTTGTTGAACTGCTTCCGCGTATTCGCATGTTTGACCGCGAGCTCGAGACAGGTTTTGGCCGCGCCGGTGCAACACGCGCCGAAAGTTGTCCGCCCGAAATCCAAAACCGTTAGCGCGACTTTCAAACCTTTGCCGAGCTTGCCCAGAATATTTTCTTTCGGAACTTTGACATTGCGCAACGCGAACCGGCCCGTTGCAGTGCCGCGAATGCCCACTTTTTCCATGCGGCCTTCGAGCAATTCGAATCCCGGCATGTCCGGCGTGACCAAGAAAGCCGTGATCGCGTCCTTGCCTGGTTTTCCCGGCACCGGCGTCCGCGCCATCACCGTCAACACCTGCGCGATCGCGGTGTTGGTAATGTAACGCTTTTCGCCATTCAAAATATAATGCGAACCGTCTTCGCTCGGCGTTGCGGTCGTTTGGACATTCGCCGCGTCGGAGCCGGCTTCCTTTTCAGTCAACGCAAACGCCCCGAGTTGTTCGCCGGTGACGAGTTTCGGTAACCATCTCTTTTTTTGTTCATCCGTTCCGAACAACAGCAGCGCGCGAATGCCGATTGAATGGTGCGCGTTCACAAAAACCGAGGTCGATGCGCAACGCCGGCCGATCTCTTCCAGGATTTTGCAGTTCGCCATTTGCGAGAAGCCCCGACCGCCGACTTCCTTTGGCGCAGTCGCGCCGAGGACGCCGACTCTTCCGAGACCGTCAATCACGTCGCGCGGAATGTCCGCCTTCCGATCGATCTCCGCCGGATCGAGATGTTCATCCAGAAATTTGCGCAGCTCGCCAAGCGTCTGTTCGATTTCAGGTTTCTCCGCCGACCCGATGTGCGGATAAGGCATCACCCAATCGGAAACAAAATGCCCCGCGAACAGCCCTTTGACGAACCCAAGCGCCTGCGGGCCGGTGAACAACAGTTCCTCGGCCTGCTGCATCTCTTTCTGTCGTTGAAGTTCTGCTTCAGTCGCCATTTGAAATAAAAAGCACCGGCGAAATTGCCGGGCCAGATATTGTAGCTAGGCCGCCGCGCGTGTCCAATTGCGCAGCGGTCGGATCAGTCCTGAATCAGCTGCAGCCCTGGCTCGTGCCGCACTCGGTGCAAACGCCGCAAGCGCCGGCCCGGATCACTTTATCGCTGCCGCAATGCGAACAAATGATGTCCATGAACATGTTCCCGAGCGCTTCCTGGACGCGATCGGCGTGGCTCTGGCCGTTGCCCGCGATCTGCGGTTCGCCGTCGTTCGGCGTGTGGCTCGTGATCACGTCGATCAATTCATTTCCGCCGGTGCGCGCCAGATCCGAGACCGGACGATTGAGCGCCTTCTTTTCCATCTCGGGAAGTTCCTTCAATGGCAAGTCACTCTGTCCGCGATTTGGTGAGGTCGCTTCTTTGTAACCTTTGATGAATTGACACGCCAGATAACGAAACACGTAATCGGTGATGCTGGTCGCGTTGCGAATGTCCGGATTTTTCGTGAATCCACTCGGCTCGAAACGTTGATACGCGAATTTTTTCACGAGCGATTCGAGCGGCACACCGTACTGGAGCGCGATCGAGGTAAGCGTGCCGACCGTGTCCATTAACCCGCCGATCGTGCTGCCTTCTTTCGACATCGTGATAAACAACTCGCCCGGTTGACCGTCTTCGTAGAGACCGACCGTGATGTAACCTTCGTGCCCGGCGATCTCGAACCGATGGGTCAATGACATGCGCGTGTCGGGCATGCGATGCCGCAGCGGTTTGTCGATCTTGCCACGGATTTCGGTGAGCTCGTCTTCGAGCTCGAGAATTCGTTTCTGGAAATCTTCGCGATCCACCGTGACATCGAGGGCAACATCGACATCTTCGGTTGTGCCGCCCATGTCGCGCGTCTTGCGCGTGTTCAACGGCGCGGAGCGCTTCGAGCCCTCGCGATAAATCGCGATCGACTTCAAACCGAGTCGCCAACCTTCGACGTACGAGTTCGTGATATCGTCAACGCTTGCCGCCTCCGGCAGGTTCACTGTTTTTGAAATCGCGCCACTCAAGAAAGGCTGCGCCGCCGCCATCATTTTCAGATGCGCCATATAATGCAATGAACGTTCGCCTTTGAACGGTTTGAACGCGCAATCGAAGATCGGCAAATGCTCCGGCCTTAACCCGGACGCGATTGTGGTTCCGTCCGAATCAATCACGTCCTCGATCGTATCGAAGGCGTCGATGTGCGCGATGATGCGATCGACCTCTTCGGAATTATACCCGAGCTTCTCCAGGGCCGGCTTCACCGTCTGGTTCACAATTTTCAACATGCCGCCGCCGGCGAGCAGTTTGTATTTCACCAGTGCGATGTCCGGCTCGATCCCGGTCGTGTCGCAATCCATCAGGAAACTGATCGTGCCGGTCGGCGCGAGCACCGTGACTTGCGCGTTGCGATAACCGTGGTGCTTGCCCAAATCGGCTGCGCGCTTCCAGGTTTTCGCGGCTTCTTTCTTTAAATGGGCGAACTCCTCGACCTCTGCGATTTCGTTCACCGCACAACGATGGAGATCGATCACTTCGAGCATCGATCCGATGTTATTCTTCGCCACCGGTTTCGGAACGCCGCTGCAACGAGCGTCTTTGTAACCGGGAAATGGTCCAAGGGCCTGGGCCATGCGCGCGCTTTGCTCGTAGGCTTCGCCGGTCATGATCGACGTGACCGCGCCACAAAGCGCGCGACCTTCGGTGCTGTCGTACCCGTAACCGTAGCTCATCACGAGCGAGCCGAGGTTGGCGTAGCCAAGCCCGAGCGTGCGGAAGATGTGCGAGTTGTCGGCGATTTCGCGAATCGGATAACTCGCGTTATCGACCACGATTTCCTGCGCGGTGATAAAGATGCGCACCGCGGCCTTGAACCGTTCGACATCAAACTCGCCGTCCGCGGTCTTGAACTTCATCAAGTTCAGCGACGCGAGATTGCAGGCGGTGTTGTCGAGAAATAGATATTCGCTGCACGGATTGGTGGAGTTCTGCCGGCCGGTTCCTTTGCAGGTGTGCCATTTATGAATTGTAGTGTCGAACTGCATGCCGGGATCGCCACAGATGTGCGTGCCTTCGGCAATTTTTCGCAACAATGTCTTCGCCTCTTTCCGCTCGCATGGCTGATTGTCGGTCACGCGGCGCGTCCACCATTCGTGGCCTTCGATCGCGGCCTCCATGAATTCGTCGCTGACGCGCACGCTGAGGTTTTCGTTTTGATACATGACCGAGCCATAAGCGTCGCCGTTGTAGCTGCCGTCGTAACCCTGCTCGATCAGCGCCCACGCTTTCTTCTCTTCTTTCTGTTTCGCGTCGATGAACTCTTCGATGTCGGGATGCCAATCCTTGAGCGTGTTCATCTTTGCCGCGCGCCGCGTTTTCCCGCCGCTCTTCACCACGTTCGCGACTTGATCGTAAACTTTGAGGAACGAAAGCGGCCCGCTCGGTTTGCCGCCGCCACTCAACTTTTCTCTTGTCGATCTTAATGAAGAGAGATCGGTGCCGGTCCCGCTGCCGTACTTGAAAAGCATCGCTTCGCTGGTGGCGAGACGCATGATGTCTTCCATCGTGTCATCGACGTCCTGAATGAAACAGGCGCTGCCTTGCGGATATTCGTACTGGGTCGGGGCGCGCTCCGCGTTCCCAGTCGCGCGATTATAAAAATAATTTCCTTCGCCGGCGCCTTTGCCGATGCCGTACTGATGATACAAACCAACGTTGAACCAAACCGGCGAATTGAATGCGCCGTGTTGATTCAAACAGAGCCAGGTCAGCTCATCATAAAAAGTTTCCGCCGCTTCCGCGTCCCCGAAATAGCCGTCCGCGATTCCCCAATCGGTGATCGTCCGCGTAACACGATGAATCAATTGTCGGACCGAACTTTCGCGCCCGCCTTTGTGCGGATTGGTCCCGTGCGCGATGTCGCCGTAGAAATATTTCGAGACCGCAATCTTCGTCGCGAGCGCGCTCCAGGGTTTCGGCACCTCGACGTTTTCCTGTTTGAAAATAATTTGGCCGCTGTCGTCGGTGATTTCCGCGGTGCGATGTTCCCACTCGACTTGATCAAACGGTTTCACCGCCGCGTCGCTGAAGACGCGCTCGAAACGCAAACCGTGCGCTGATTTTTTCACCGACCGATTCCGCCGCCGATCGGCGGTTTTACGGGGTTTGTTCAGAGTGGAGGGCGAAATTCCGGGTTTCAACTGAATCATGGCAAAGCTACTTCCTGGTTAAGGGCTGTGAACGAACGGTGAATTCCTGTCAATAGCCGGGCTAACAACCTGTGAATTCCGGCGGACAACAAGTAATAGCGCGGGGCCATCGGCGGACATACAATATGCGGTGCAAAATCGGTCTAAATCAAGCCGATTTTTGTAACATCTTCGCGCCCGAAGCGAAGCTGCCTGCCCGCCGCAGCCTTAGCGAAGGTGGCGCGGAAGGGGTGGGATTCGAACCCACGGTGGGTTGCCCCACGCTCGATTTCGAGTCGAGTGCCTTAAACCGGACTCAGCCACCCTTCCCGTTGAATCTCGGAAAACTTCGAACGCTGAACGTCCAACATCCAACGTCGAATGCAAACATCATTCCCTATCGGAGGCGGCCGCTCCGCGTTTTCTTGACGAAATCAAAGCAAACAAATAAATCTCTCCTCGAACAAAGTTGGCTGCGGCATCGTCAATGCTTGGGAAGGGAAGGCGCGATGATTAGGGCAAATTGTCGGGCACGTTTCACCGCCGCTGATTTCGACTTCATCGTTCGCACCCTTGGCCGTTCTCGCGCCGACAGCGTCTCGCTGGTCGATCTTCTGAGCGATTCGGAAATGTTGGATTCCATTCTCGATCATCCGCGTCTGGTCGAAACGATTCTTTGCAATGCCGGACATCTCCGGATCTCTTCCCAATTTTATTTCTACATTCTCGCGCGGCACGTTTTGCAGCAGGCAGGCATCGGCGATCGTAAACTTTCCGATTACATTGGCTCCATGCTCGAAACTTTTTCGCGCGCGAACCAATTGCAGTCGCCGGACAAGATCGACCCGCCTTCACAGGGCTACGGCGCGGCAGGCAATCGCGCACACGAATACATCTCCGACATGCTGATCGCGCTCACCCGCGCGACGCCGGAGCAAACTTTTCTCCTGCGCGCGCACGTTGGAAATTATTCGCTCTTCATCAGCGGCATTTTTCACGAGAACGCCCAACGCCGGAGCTTGCGCGGCGCGCCCGATCTCGAATTCTACGAGCAGATCGGGCGCACAAATTATCAACTCGTCGCGTTCCACGAAACTGCGCGGCGTTGCGAACTGACTGATGTCTTCGCCGGACTCGCCAATCGTTTCCATGACGTCCGCCTCGCGCTCAATGACCTTTCCGATCGCTTGCTTCATCTCGATGAAGACGCGCGGCCGATGCTGGTCTTGTGAACGAAACGCTCTTCAGCCAGGTCCAGAAACTTTTCGAGCGCACCTACGCGCAGGTCGGGATCAATCTGGAGGATTGCCTAATCGATCGCCACCGTTGCCGGCAATTGTCGATTTTGGCCGGCAAATCCGCCCGCGAATTGAGCGAGCTCGCACGCACATTTCTCCGCTCGGCCGATGATCGTCTCTATGTCGGCATTTATTATTCGCGCTGGCTCATCGAACAACTTGAGCAACACGATCCGCGCGCCGGTCTTAGCGATCGCAACATTCGTTCGCTGATTGCGTTTGTGGAAGAGATCAATCACGCGCTCCACGCCGCGCTTCAGTTCAAAAACGGTGCGCGTGAGATCGGCTCGGAAGGTTTCGCGCGCAATCTGGAGCTCCAGGCGCAAGTCGATACTTATTTAGTACTCCTTCTCTTCATGGCTTTCTTTCGCAAAACCCAGCGCGTCTCAAGAAACGATCGCCGCTGGCTGCGCTTTCATCTTTTCGAGCGGCAATGTCCTGGCGCGTTCCAGGATCGAAATCTGCGCGCGCGTTATCTCGAAACCACCGAGCTCGCTTCGACGTACACGCGTTACCTCGACACCTTGAACGGCATGCGACGACTCGATGAAATTCGCCGATTCCGATCGCTCGATTATTCAGAAAAGAAAAACCGGATCCTGGCGTTGCCTGCCGGCGAATTTTTATCGCGGCGCGTGAATTTAATTTGCGAAAACTGACGCACCGCCGCTAAATACCGGTCGTGTTCAGTTTGACGATGCTCGGGAGCGGCAGTGCCGGAAACAGCGCGCTCGTTGCCACCGATCATTGCAAAATTTTGGTCGATGGCGGCTTGAGCGCGCGCCAGATCACGGTCCGCCTCGAGCAATGCGGCGTGACTCCGGAACGGCTCGACGGTGTTCTGCTCACGCATGAACACGGCGATCACGTTTGCGGGCTGGAAGTGCTCTGCCGGAAATTCGACGTGCCGATTTACGCCAATTCGCAAACTGCGGAGGCAGTCCGCCATGGCTGCGAGCTGGATCAACATCGGAACTGGCGAATTTTTCGGACCGGCGCCGAGTTCAAGATTTGCGACGTCACGTTGCAAACTTTCCCCGTGCCGCATGACGCGGTCGATCCGGTCGGTTTCGCGTTTTACGCCGGCGCCAGCGGTCTCGGATTCATTACCGATCTCGGTTACGCGACGAAAATGATCGTGGAACGGTTACGGCCGGTCCACACCCTGGTCATCGAGACGAATCACGACGAAAAACTTTTGCAGAAGGACACCCACCGCCCGTGGCCGGTGAAGCAACGGATCCAATCGCGTCACGGACATCTCTCCAACAACGCGGCCGCCACTGTGATCGAAGAATTGCTTCCCGGAAAAATCGATCGCGTCGTGCTCGGTCATCTCAGTCGGGATTGCAACACACCCGAGCTCGCGCTCCAAACCGTTCGCAACGCGCTCAATAAGTCCGGCAAGATCGACATCGAACTGTTTTGCGCGAGCCAATCGGCGGTCAGTCCGCGGTTTTGCATCGGCGAAACCGATGTCGGCGCGTTTCAACCGACTTTCGAGAACGGGTTTTTGCCGGCAACATGAGCGCCGCCGCCGTTGCTGAAGGTCGACCATTAGAAATCGGCGCCGCGCGAAAAATAAAAATCCGCGACGCGGTCGAAACGGATTTGCCGGCCATCATCAGAATTTATAACGCCGCGATCGCGACTAGGATGGCGACCGCACAACTCGAGCCGGTGGCACTGGAAACGCGGCACAACTGGTTAAAAGAACATTCGCCCGAGCATCCGTTCTGGGTCGGGGAGATCGGCGGCAAAATCGCCGGCTGGTTGACGTTGAAGGCGTTTTTGCCCCGTGCTGCTTATCGCGGCACGAAGGAAGTGAGCGTTTACGTCGATGAAAAATTCCGGCGTCGGGGCATTGGGCGCGCGCTGCTCGAGGAAGCAATTGCGTGCGGACCAGCGCTGCAAATCCGAGCGATTGTTGGTCTCATTTTCGCGCACAACAAGCCGAGCTTGAAATTGTGTGAGCAACTCGGTTTTGAAAAGTGGGGCTTGCTGCCGCGCATCGCGCGACTTGATGATGACGAACGCGATCTCATGATCATGGGTCGGCACGTCTAAGATCGAGAATCGCTAAACTTCCTCAGGGCCGACCACGAGGTGGATGATGCCGGCGGGATCGGAAATGAAGAAGCCGTTGAAATCTTCCCGGAGATTTTCTACCTCGTCGCGTCGCGTAACGCCGTGCACTTTTAGAAACGAGGATGCCGCGTCGGTGTCGTTCGTTTCGATTTCGAGCCAGATGTCGGGATGGCTCAGATTCGGCACTTTGTCGATCCAGAGGCGGTTCGGACCGAATTGAAAAATGCAGCCGTCCGCTTCTTCCTCGATCAGCGGCAACGCGAGCGTATCGCGATAAAACGCGACCGTTTGGTCATAAGTATGGGTCGGACACTTGATTGCGATATTCGCACCGCCGGAAAATTGTGGACCGTCGAGTTTTGCAACCACGATGTCGATCTAAGCCTGCCTCTGGCCGCGGTCAAAGATGCTCCAGCAGTTTGTGCGCGACCGTTTTTGCCTTTTCCAAGGCAATCGCGTCGTCCGCAAAACCGGCGAGGCCAATCGTGACGAACGCGTTTCCTTTTGCGACACACAGCATCAGAACACGAGATGCGAAGGTGCTATCACCGGCAGTGATCAACATTTGCGCGGCGTCGCCGACGCCGGTCACTTTTTCCATCGCGCCATTCGCGGCGATCAAAAGCTCGAGTTCCTTTTGCGGAGGGATCGCTGTCGGTCCCGGCAATTGAAACCGAATGACCAACGATTTACCGCGCCGGACACTGTAATAATTGCACTTCGAATAATAACCGTCCACGCCGTCGCCGCTTCGCGCACTCGGCTCTCGGACCGGCTCACCCAAAACCGCGGCCGCTTCCGTCTTGCCGATAATTTGCGAAACATCGAGTCGCGGATCGGCGGCCAAAGTCGAACCAGTCAGGGTGACTGCGATCAAAATCGCGGCGAGAAATTTTTGGATCAACATCATCAGCCGCCGGCCGACCCGCTCCCGCCCGGCTCAGTCATCGATCTCGGATCCAGAATTCGTTCGAGTTCTTTTTCCGGCAGAATTTTTTTCTCGAGACAAAGTTGGCGGACCGTTTTGCCGGTCTGGACGCTTTCCTTGGCGATCTCGGCCGCACGATCGTAGCCGATCTTCGGCGCCAGACTCGTAACCATCGCCATCGAGAGCTGCACCAATTCTTCGCAGCGCGCTTTGTTCGCTTTGATTCCGGTCACGCATTTTTCACAGAACGCGTCGGCCGCGTTCGAAAGTAGTCGGATCGATTCGAGAAGATCATGCGCCATCACCGGCATCATGACGTTCAATTCGAAATTTCCGTTCGCGCCCGCCCAGGTGATTGCGGTGTCGTTGCCGAAAACCTGCGCGCAAACCATCATCATCG
>DATEWZ010000023.1:0-6165 GCA_035257485.1 Chthoniobacterales bacterium | reverse complement strand
GGAAACGCGAGCAGCAGTAGAAACGCGGTTACGAATTGCGCCCAAACGAAAAACGGCAGCCGCATCCAGGTCAGACCCTTGGCGCGCAACTGAATAATGGTGGTAATGAAATTGACCGCGCCGAGTAACGACGACGTAATCAAGAAAATGAATCCGAGGAGCCACAAGCTTTGGCCGTTGAGAAATGGATGGAACCCAGGACCCTTGTCAGAGATATCGGAGAGCGGCGTGTAGGAAGTCCAGCCGCCCTTGGCCGCGCCGCCCGGAACAAAAAAGCTGGTCAGCATAATCACCCCGCCGACGGCGAATGCCCAGAAACTGGCTGCGTTCACTTTTGGAAAAGTCATGTCCGGCGCCCCGATTTGGAGCGGCACGACGAAATTGCCAAATGCCGCGAACGCGACCGGGACGACGCCGAGGAAGATCATGATCGTGCCGTGCATGGCGCCGAGCGAGTTGTAGAACTCGGGCGTCATCTTGCCGTCCGGCATGGTGTTGGGTCCAAAGATGTAGGGCAGCCACTTCCCAATGACCGGCAACGCCTGCCCGGGATAGGCCAACTGCCAGCGCATGATCATCATCAGCGAAAAGCCGAAGAAGAGAAAGATCAGGCCGCAGATCCCGTACTGAATTCCGATGACCTTGTGATCAGTGGAGAAAATATATTTTCGCCACCAACCGAGCTCATGGTGTTCGTGTTCGCCGCCGTGCGCGTGCGGATCGTGATGGGTTTCGAAGGTGGTTGGAGCGTCCATTCGAGAAAAAAGTTAGCCCCTCAATATTGAGAGAGAAAGCCTCATTGCAAAGTCAGAAATTGATCGAAATTCGATCGGCGACTGGCCGTAAAGCGCCGCGATTTCGGCCCGTTCTTACGCCAAATAAGCAAATCTTCGGAGTGCAGATGCGCCGGCGCGCTCCAGGTTGGCAATTACCCGCCGTGAGCATTCGCGCCAGCGCCCGAGGCTTTGCGGCGGCGTGATCTCGCTCCTTGCGATCGGGGCCGGATCAATCGTCGCTCCGAGAAAATTCATGATGCGCGTCGTTGTTTCGAGCGGCTGCGCGCACAAATCTTCAAACCGCACCCGCAAATAATTCTCCGGCATCTGCGCTTCACCAAAATCCGCCGCGCGCAGGTTTACTTTTTTCCACAACAACATCGAGCGCTGGGCAGTGGAACGAAAAAGCCGTTCGCTCAAGGTCAGGACCGCTTCGCCGTGTTTGCTCAGTTGATTTTGGTTCGACGAAAGCGCCATGTCGCGGCCGTCACGCAACAAGTGAATGAATTTCAAGTGTGGACATTCGTTTCTGAGAAAAGGCAGCAGATAAATGCTGCGTGGCGCTTTCCAACCCCAAAGAGTTCCGCGCCGCTCTGGTTCCGGAATGTGACGCGCGAGCGCCGCATAAAAGTCTTCGATCATGCGCGCGCTTTGCCAGGGGGACATCGCCGGCCCGCTGCGCTGCGATCTGGTGAATGGATTGATCCAGGTATCATGGAAAGCATAGAACTCGAGCGCGTCTTCCGATGCGTTAACGTTCGCTCCGAGATTGTAGCCCGCATGTTTGGCGATTCGCGCGAGGACCCGTGTGCCCGAACCGCCGGTCGCGCCGATGACTAATGGAGCCGATTGGGCCACGCCGACACTTGCCACGGCGAAGGCCGGTGAGCAATATCCTGCGCGGCGGCAATTTCCGAATCTCGATGAAAAACAAGCGCGCGATCGTCTTCCTAGCCTGGGGGCCAACGCATATTCAGCTCGTCGCAGATTGTATCCGCGAAAGCCGACTGCCCGATTACCCACTCTTTTTGATGACCGATGAAACGACGGGGATCGACAGCTTGCCGAAAAATGTCGAAGTCGTGCGGCGGGAGGCAAAGCTTTCCGGCAAAGCCCGCAAGACTGAGTTCTTCAACCGACTTCCGGAACAAATCGAAACCGTCCTGCTCCTCGATGCCGACACGCGCGTGATCGATGATATCTCTCTCGGTTTCGATAAAGCCGAGAAATACGGGCTCGCGCTGGTGCCGGCGCCGCATTATTCGCTCGCCGATTTTCGCGAGTTCCGTGAAGTGATGTTGAACGAGAACGTCACTCCGCGCGGCCAGATGATTTACAACTCCGGAGTCATGTTTTATGCGCCGCAACGGCCGGATGTTCGCGCGGTGTTCGATTTGACGCTGAAGCTCGCCCAAAAATATCACGACCGCGTTTGGAGCGACCAAACTTATCTCTCCCTGGCGATGGAAATCCTTGGATTTAACCCGCACTGTCTGTCGCCGAGTTTTAATTATCGCGGCTTCGGCGAATTGGTCAGCGGTTCGATTCGGGTTTGGCATTCTTACGAAGCGTTGCCGAAAAACGCGACCTCGCTCGAGAAAGGTTACCTTCACCGATACGAGAAAGGGAAATTCGTGAAGGCGGTGAAAGTTCCGTTGTGAGCGGCAAGAGCGGTCCGCGGATTGTTTTGCACATCGGCGCGCCAAAAACCGCGTCGACTTACATTCAACGCCGACTTCGCGCCAACACAGTGCGGTTGCGCGAAAATGGAATCTACGTGCCGGTTTTGCCCGAAGTCGCCGAAATGGCGGGCAATGCAAAACTCCTTCCCACTGCGCTCGGCCAGCGCCCGTCCCTCACCTTTCAGCGCGCGTTTCCCAAGATCGACATCCGCGCGCTCGACCCGAAGAAAATTGTTGCCCGGCTCCTGCAAGATTGGCGATCGGATTCCGAATCGGTGATTCTTTCGGCGGAAAATTTGCGACCGACTCATGCTCGGCCCGTGCGCGAGCTACTTCCAACCACCGCGCCTTGCGTTGTGATCCTGTATGTCCGTCGGCAGGACCGATGGCTCGATTCTTATTTCAATCAAATGATCAAGACGAACGAGATCCACGAAAACATCGGCGCGTTTCTCGATCGCCTTCTCAGCGGCAACGACGAACGGCTCTGTCGCCCCGACTGGTTTGCGCATTACTCGGCCTGGCGCGAGGCATTTGGAAATTGCGAAGTTGTTTTCTACGACGAGGTCGCGTCGGACGTTTTCGGCGTATTTTTGAAAACGGCAGGCTTCGAACCGATTCCAGGTTTGATCGACATCGACCGCGCGCAGGTCTCACTGAACCTTTACGAGCTCGCTTATCTGCTCGAGAAATCGCCGAAGGATTACCCAGACTTTCTCCGTCGCAAGAGCGCGAGCGAGAAAGCAGCTCGGCAATTGAGCGTTCGCGATAATCGAAGCGTGCTGAGCGAATCCGATCTCGCGCGATTGCGCGACGCAATTGAAGAATCAAATCGTCGGCTGAGCAGCGCGCTGGGTCGAAGTGATTCGGCGTTGAATTTAGATCAAACCTTGAATCCGCAATCGTATTGCCCCCTTCCCGAGCTCTATGCATCGGAGACTTACCAGCGTTATCGAAATTTGGCGGACGCCATTTACGCGCGACGAAATCGCCGCGACCGTTTCCGGTCAATCTTTAAACGATCCAACCCCGCATGAACGCGCAACCAAACATTTTATTCATCATGTGCGATCAGCTCCGGGCTGACGCGCTCGGTTGCACCGGGCATTGGGTCAAAACTCCGAACATCGACCGGATTGCGCGAGAAGCCGTTCGATTTTCCAATTGCGTCACGAACTCGCCGGTCTGTCTGCCGGCGCGAATTTCTCTCGCGACTGGACGTTATCCGCACAACACCGGCGTTTGGGACAATTGTCCCTACGAATTGCCGGAAAACACGCCGACCTGGATGGCGGCCATTCGCGCGGCGGGTTATCGAACGAGCTTGTTCGGAAAATCCGCGCTCCATCGCCGCGGTCCCGACATTCGCCAGTTCGAATACGTTTTGAACTCCTACGGCCTGGATGATGTCGATGAAATCCGCGGACCGCGCGCGAGCGCGGAAACAATTTGCCACATGACCGCGCGGTGGGAGTCGTTAGGCCTGTTCGAGGCGTTCAAGAAAGATATTCAAGAGCGGAAAGGAAAAAATAAAACGCTCGTCCGGCCGTCGCCGCTTCCATTGAGCGAGTACTACGATGTTTATGTTGGCCAGCAGGCAAAAAAATATTTGCGCAATTACCAGCGCGCCGAGCCCTGGTTTTGCTGGGTGAGCTTTGGCGGACCGCATGAACCGTGGGACACGCCGGAACCTTACGCGAGCATGTATTGCGCGGAGGACATGCCGCCGCCGCTGAAACGTCCTCCGTTGCGACAAAAAGGGCCGAAGGGAGAGCTCGATGAGCGCTTTGCCGAAGAACAGCAAAAGATCGACAACGCGCGCGAGCTTCGCGCGAATTACGCCGGCAAAGTCACTCTGATCGACGATCAAATCGGCGAGGTGCTGAAAGAAATTGAAACGCGCGGCGAGCTGGATCGGACCCTTATTCTGTTTACATCCGACCACGGCGAGATGAACGGCGATTACGATTTAATTCACAAATCCAACTTTCTCAATCCCGCGGTGCGCATTCCGATGATTGTCAGCACTCCGGAAATAAAAAGATCATCGCTTGTCAGAAAAATTCAGGATCAACCAATTGAATTGTTCGATGCCGGCCCGACGCTGGCTCAATTCGCCGGAGCGAAGATCGGTTACCACCATTTCGCGCGCTCGTTCGCGTCGCTTGTCCAGGAACAGCGCGCGGAGCGTCGAGATTTCGCGCTCACCGAATTTAAGCACGAGATGATGTATCTCGACGAAGAATGGAAATTAATGCTTAACCGCGGCGGCGAACCGTATCGCCTGTTCAACCTCAAGAAGGATCCCAATGAAATGGAAGACCTTGTTGATCGGGAAGAGCACGCAGCATTGATCGCCGATTTGAAAAGCAAGCTTCTCGAGCGGCGCGCAAAAACCTCCTAAAGCGCGCTCAACTACACTGCGCGTTCCACCATTTCGACAACTGCGATTCCGGCACATCGGGAATCGGATCGTAATGTGAAGTGTCGTTAAACAAGCAGAGCCGCGCGCGCGTCGCGTCTCGAAAATCGACAATATTTAACGCCGCCGGCTTCTGATCGAGATTGTCCCGGTAACGGCGCGGATCGAATCCGAGAATCGAGCTAAGTAAAAGGCGAATCGTCGCCTTGTGCGACACGACCAAAATGTGCTCGCCGGAATGTTTCCGAACAATATCGATCAACGCCGGCAGTGCCCGCGCGGTCACGGCCAGTCCGCTTTCCCCGCCCTCGGGCGCAAAGGTGTAGGGATCTTTCTCCCACTCGGCAGCTTCCTCCGGAAATTTTTCTTCCACCTCGCGCCGTGTCATCTGCTCCCAACGTCCGTGATTGATTTCGAGAAGCCCATCGCGGGTTTGCACTTCGAGTTGATGCGGCTCGGCCAAAATCTGCGCCGTCTCAACAGTGCGGCCAAGCGGCGATGCGTAAATCGCCGCGATCTTTTCGCCGCTTAAGCGCCGGGCTAGTTGCCGAACTTGCTCGCGGCCTTCGTCGGATAGAGCGACATCGGTGGCGCCTGCAAAACGATCTTCTGCAGCCAATACCGTTGCGCCATGACGCACCATGAAGACTCGCGTGACCGCCGGCTTCATATGATGTCGATCTTAGATCGACTTCGGCGCCTGTCACGCCAGAGCCTTGGCGAAGGACGGAAAGGTGCCAGTCGCCCCGAGCTATCGCTCGATTTCCGGAAGCGTCGGGTTGAGAGCGAAAAAGAGAATTGGAATCAGCGCCGCCGCAACGGCCGAAGCGATTGTCATGATGTTCATGATCCAAACGAGCGCGCCACTTTCAGGACGATGCGCCAGTCCGAGGATTACTAGCGAAAGCAGGACGCCCACGGCGATGCTTTCGCAGATCAAAAATCGGCGGATTTTCGCTTTTCGACGCCGTTTTAAAACCGCGGTTTCCCCGCTGTCAGCGAAGTCCTGGAAAAAGTCTGTTTGCGGGTCCGGCGCGATGATGATGGGGCGCGGCGCAGCACGCATCGGTGGTTTCGGCTGCGCGGGGGCCGCTGGACGCGCGTTTTCGCGCTTGGGAATCGGCGGAGGCGCAGGAGCCGGCGTTATGCGTTGAACCGGTTTTTGGGGTGGCGTAAACGTAGCCGGTTTCGGCATCGCTGGCGGGGGCGATGACGGTCGTGGCGACGGCGGCGCAACAGGAATCGATTTCGTTATCGGCGGCGGAGGAATTCTTTCGGGCCGCGG
>DATEWZ010000022.1:0-3757 GCA_035257485.1 Chthoniobacterales bacterium | reverse complement strand
CGCAAACATGGGCTTCAGAGTTGGAAGACAGCGGCGTGCGCGTCAACTGGGTTGATCCTGGGAACATGAACACCGCGATGCATCGCGCAGCCGAACCGGATGAAGATCCAGGCGAGTGGGCGAGCCCAGCGGCGGTAACCGACGTTTTCATCTTTCTAGCGTCTGATGAATCGAAGGGCGTAACTGGAAAACGTTTCCAAGCGCAGGAAGATTGGAAAGCGCAAGCGAGGAAGTGAGTGCGCCATTCACGTTTACGCTGCCGCCGGAGTTGAGCGCGAAGGAGCCGCCGGAACGGCGTGGCATTCGTCGCGATCAGGTTCGCTTGCTAGTGATCGACCGGGCGACAGGCCACATCGACCACACGCGTTTTGATAAGATCGCCGAATACCTCCACCAAAATGATCTGCTTGTTTTCAATTCGAGTCGTACTTTGCCGGCCTCGCTGCGCGGCTGCGAATGCGGCGCGACCCACGGTCCGTGCATGGAAGTGCGTTTAGCCGAGCGGTTGCCGGACGATTCCTGGCTCGCGCTTCTGCTTTGCGAACAAGGCGACCCGTTCGGCTGCGGATTGCGGGCGGGTATGAAAATCGACTTCACCGAATCGCTTAATGCGACGGTGATGGAGCGCGACTGCCGCATCCCGCGCCTTTGGAAATTGCGCTTCTCGATTTCCGGGACCGAACTTGTGGATCTTATCTATCGACTCGGAAAACCGATTCGTTATGAGTATGTCTCCGCGCCGTGGGACCTCGATTATTACCAAACGGTCTATGCGACTGAGCCGGGCTCAGCTGAGATGCCGTCAGCCGGTCGTGCATTTAGCTGGAAGTTGCTGCTCGATCTCAAGCGTCGCGGTATCGACACAGCTCACATCGTCCTGCACACCGGGCTTTCTTCTTACATGGATGACGAACTCGATCGCATTCATCCTGCGTCGGAAGAAGAATATTTCGTGAGCGCAACCACCGCGGGAAAAATTAGTCATGCGCGCGAAAACTGCGGACGCGTCATCGCCGTCGGCACAACGGTCGTGCGCGCGCTGGAATCAGTTGCTGATTCGGATGGCCGTGTAAATGAAAAGCAAGGCTACACGCGATTAAAGATCGATGACCAACACCGTTTGAAAGCGGTCGACGGCTTGCTCACTGGGCTGCACGAGCCGGAAGCAAGCCATCTTGATTTGCTGAGTGCGTTTCTATCGCCAGAAGAGATTCGCGTGGCCTACGAAGAAGCGATCGCAAGAAAATATCTCTGGCACGAGTTCGGTGATCTGAATTTGATTTTGTAATGTAGCCAGCGGGCGCTGAGCGATCCCAAGCCCAACAAGAAATGATCTCATTTATCATTCCCGCTTACAATGAAGAATTGGAGCTTTCATCGACCATCGCATCGATTCGTGTTGCGGCCTCCGGCGTGACCCAGCCGTATGAAATTATTGTGGTCGATGATGCCTCCACGGATGCGACTGCCGACCTGGCAGCCCAGGAGGGCGCCCGGGTCGTCTCGATCAATCGGCGGCAGATCGCCGCGGCCCGCAACGCCGGCGCGCGCGCCGCACAGGGTGACTACTTGTTTTTCGTCGATGCCGATACGCGCATTAACCCAAAACATATTTACGAGGCAATCGCTGCTCTCAAGGCCGGTTACGCCGGCGGCAGCGCGCGTGTGATAACGGATGGCACCATTCCGATGTGGGGACACATCTTTGTGCGCGCGTTTTGCACTGTTTATTTCGCACTCAACCTCGGCGCCGGCGCGTTTCTTTTCACAACTCGCCGCAATTTCGAAGCAATTGGCGGGTTCGACGAACAATATTTTATCGGCGAAGAAGTCTATTTCAGTCTCGCACTGCGAAAATTGGGCCGCTTCAAAGTGTTACGCGAACCGATCGTGACTTCAGGGCGGAAATTGCGCATGTATTCAGTCCCGCATGTTGTCGGCCGATTATTGTCGATTATCATCCGTGGCCCGCGTGCGGCGCGCTCCCGGGCCAAGCTCGATTTTTGGTACGATGGAAGACGCGAAAACCGGTTGAGCTAATGGTAGGAGCCTTCGCCGGGCGCGACGCCACCGACTTGCGAATTGCAACTCTTCGCCTAAACTAGGCACTTCGCTTATGGCAGAGAGCACGGAAACGTTGAATCTCAAGGAGATCCAGTTGCATGATAAAGATACCGGCAGCGCAGATGTGCAGGTCGCACTTCTTACCCGCCGGATCGAGCATCTGACCGAACACCTGAAGAGCAACGCCAAAGATCACTCCTCGCGCCGCGGCCTCCTCAAGATGGTCGCGCAACGCCGGAGTTTGCTCGATTACTTGAACAGGTCGGAAGTCGATCGCTACAAAAAGCTGATCGACAAGTTGAACCTGCGTAAGTAACCGGCGGATTCTTTGCAAGCTCGCATCCAACTGTTTGCCCGCTCAAAGCCGAAGGGAAATTAGAAAAATAACATAATCAGCAGTCCAGGCCGCAGTAACACCTTGGATTTTAGGTTTTAGTCCCGTAGTCGCGGGGTTAAAACCTACAGTCAGGGTGACCGGCCTGGAACTCGCACATCCAGGAAAGTAAAATGCAACAAAAGGTCACGGCCCAAATTGGGGCCACTCACATCTCCATCGAAACCGGCAAAATCGCCAGACTCGCGGACGGCGCGGTCGTTGTCTCTTGCGGCGATACCATGGTGATGGCCAGCGCGGTCTCGGCCACAGCTATCAAGGAAGGCCAGGATTATTTCCCGCTCACGGTCGATTACCGCGAAAAAGCCGCCGCGGCGGGGAAATTCCCCGGCGGCTATTTCAAACGCGAAGGCCGTCCCACCGAAAAGGAAACGCTCACCTCGCGCATGATCGATCGGCCACTCCGGCCGCTCTTTCCGCAAGGTTATTTCTACGATACCCAAGTGATCAGTCTTCTTCTGAGCGCGGACGGCGAAAACGATCCGGACATTCTCGCGCTCAACGGCGCGTCTGCGGCCCTTTGCGTTTCCGACATTCCGTTTGCCGGACCGATCGGCGCCGTACGCGTTGGTCGCGTGAACGGACAGTTCGTCGCGAACCCGACGCATGCGGAGCGCGAACAAAGCGACCTCGATCTGGTTTATGTCGGCACCAAAAACGACGTTATCATGATTGAAGGCGCGGCCAGGGAAGTTCCCGAAGCCGATTTCCTAAAAGCGCTCGAATTTGCCCACGGGCATGCGCGCGAAATGGTCCGGATTCAAAACGAGCTCGCCGCACAAGTTGGCAAGCCCAAGCGCGAGATGCCGTTGCTCCATGTGGATCAAGATTTGCTCGAAATCGCTTATCGAGTCGCCGGCGATCGGATTGAAGGCGCGCTCTACACGGAGGGCAAAGTTGCGCGGGCAAAAGCAATCGATGCGCTCCGCGAAGAAGTGAAGATGTCGATCTTGGAAAAACATCCCGAGGCCGACAAGTTCTCGATCTCGCAAGCGTTTGATTACGTGCAGAAGAAAGCGTTCCGCATCAGTGTTCTGGACAAGCAGAAACGTGTCGATGGCCGCAGCTATCAAGAGCTGCGCCCGATCTCGTGCGAGATCGGCGTTCTGCCCCGCGCGCATGGTTCGGCGATCTTTCAGCGCGGCGAAACCCAGGCGCTGGCCCTTGCTACACTCGCGCCGATTGAAGAAGCGCAGATGATCGATGCTTATGGCGGCGGCGAACAATCGAAGCGGTTCATTTTGCATTACAATTTTCCGCCATTCAGCGTCGGCGAAACCGGTCGCACCGGCGGGGCGA
>DATEWZ010000021.1:0-8261 GCA_035257485.1 Chthoniobacterales bacterium | reverse complement strand
GCGGGCGACGCGTTTTTCTTCGGACCGGGCGAGGCCCATCAGCTCGCGAACGCAGGCGACGAAGATTTCGTTTACTACGTGATCGCCGACAATCCGCGCGGCGACATGTGTCATTATCCGGACAGCGGCAAGTTCGCGGTCTGGAAGGAAAACAACGACGAAGTGATCGTGAAAGGAACGGAGGCCGATTACTTCGAGGGAGAGGAGTAGCGAACTAGACAGGATTTACAGGATTAAAATGATTTACAAAGAAACGAGTTCACAGCCTCTTGAATGAATCCAATAAATCTTGTTAATCCTGTCTAGAACTCTGTGCGCAAAGTAAACGTTAACGAGATCAAGGAATACCCGTGGCGATCGCCGAAGGGAAAGTTTGCGGTTGCGTTCAAGGAAATTTCGGAAGAGCTCGGTCGCGATCCTCAGTCGCACGATTTGGCGAAACGATGGCCGTTCGATCTGGAATGGAATAGAATGCCGCCGGGCAAATCGAATTTTCCGATGGGCGGGCACTCGGCGCAGTGGGAAATGTATTTGATCGTTAGCGGTAAGGGCAGCGTCCGTGATAAAGATGGATCGACCGACGTTGTCGCGGGAGATGCGTTCATCTTTGGGCCAAACGAACCACACCAGATCGTCAACTCGGGCGATGTCGATCTTGTTTACTACGTGATCGCCGATAATCCGATTGGCGAGTCCTGTTATTATCCCGACAGCAACAAATGGCTCGTGTGCTCGCCTGAGCGCCGGTTCATACGGTCCGAGCCGCTGGATTACTTCGACGGCGAAGAGTAAATCTTCACCACAGAGGACACAGAGATCACGGAGAAAGTATTTTTGGTTTTCCTCTGCGAACTCCGTGAACTCTGTGGTTAAATTCGGCTATGGCAGCGAACAAGAACGTCGAGGATTTTCCATACAAAACGTTCCTCAATGTTTTGCACGGCCCGCTGGAGCTGATCGACGTCCAGAAACTGGTCGATAACTGCAAAGACAAATGGTGGAACCAAACACTGTGCAAAGTGAACGACGCCGTCGTGCGCCTGGGAATTGTCGAGGGCGAATATCACTGGCACGAACACAAGGAGCTCGATGAATTCTTCTACGTGATCGAAGGACGGTTTCTGATCGATCTTAGGGATCGCACCGTCGATCTTGGACCGAAGCAAGGATTCGTGGTGCCTCGCGGCGTGCAACATCGCCCGCGCGCGCCGAAACGAACGGTGATCTTAATGGTCGAGCGGGCCGACATCATTCCAACAGGTGACTAAGTTTCGAATTATTTCCGGAGGGCAGACGGGCGTGGATCGCGCGGCGCTGGACGTAGCGCTCAAACATCGGATCAAATGCGGCGGTTGGGTGCCGGCTGGCCGCGAGGACGAAGACGGAAAAATTCCAGACAAATATCCGGTGAAGGAATTGAAAAAGGGCGGCAACGAAGCGCGCACAATGGAAAACGTGCGCGACTCGGACGGAACGATCATTATTTATTTTCACGAGCTAAGCGGCGGGACCGCCTACACGGTTGGTTGCTGCATCCAGGATCGACAACCGCATCGGTTGATCGACGCGGCGAAGTATTCGCCGGAGGATGCCGCAACGCTGATGGTCGCGTTTATTGTTGATCATGACGTGCGAACGCTGAACATCGCCGGTCCGCGCGAGAGCGAATGGGTCGGCGCTTACAATTACGCGTTTCGCGCGGTGGACGTTTTCGTTACGCGTGTGAAAGGCCGCGTTTGAAAGCAGAGTAAGATTAAGCGGACCCGCCTTCGCCAAGGCTACGGCGTGGCAAGAGAGGAAGAGCGAGCTTCGCTCACTCGTAACGAAGCGCTTTGACCGGATCCAAGCGCGCGGCGAAATAGGCCGGGATTAACGCCGCGACCGAACAGATCAGAAACGCGCTAATGCAAATGATGGTGACGTCGTGGGGCACGACCTGGGCGGGGATTTCCGAAAACTGGTAGACCTGGCGTGGAAAGATTTCGATGTGCAACGTGTTCGCGAGCCAATGTGCGAATTCGTTGCGATAGCGAATCAGGGTCATGCCAAGCCCCAGACCAGTGAGCGTTCCAAAAACTCCGACGACGGTCCCCTGCCCCAGAAAAACCCAAATGATCTGGGAAATGTTTGCGCCGAGCGCTTTCACGATCCCAATCTCGCGACGCTTTTGCACCGTGACGGTGATTAGCGTGCTCATGATTCCGAACGCGGCGACGACAACGATGAAGAAAAGTAAAAAGAACATGACGTTGCGCTCGAGCCGGACAGCTTCGAAGAATTGACTATTCATTTCGGTCCAGGTTTGGGCGAAGACCGGAGGCTCGAGGAATTGATCGATTGAATCTTTCACAGCGCCGGCGCCGTAGGGATCGTCGGTGCGAACGGTGATGCCGTGAAGCGAATCGCCGAGATTGTAAAGCTCCTGGCCGATGTAAAGCGGCACGAGCAAAAATTCGGAGTCGTATTGATAGCGGCCGGTCTCGAAAATTCCGGTGACGGTGAGCTCCTTCGGCAAAACGACATCGCGCAGTTCATTGAGGGCCGCCTTCTCCTGGTCGCCCTTCGCGTTCTCGAGTTTTTTAATCCCGTCAAGGATTTGGCCGAGATTTCCCGGCGAGTAAACGGTGAGCTTGTCGCCGACTCTGACCCGCAAAATGCGCGCGAGATCACTGCCGAGCACGGTTGATTCGCCATCGAGATCGAGCTTGCCCTCTTTGATGAACTTGCGCAGCGGAATCACTTTTTCTTCCTGGGCGGGATCGATTCCGCGAATCACCGGCGCGAGTCGCGTTTGTTGGAATTCAATAATCACCGGACCCTGCACAAACGGCGCGGTCGCGACGACGTGCGGTGTGGCGTCGATCTTCTTTTGCACGTCGCGCCAATCCTTCATCACGTCCTCGCTTTTCACGAGAATGTGCGCATCGAAGTCGATGATCTTTTGCCGAAGCTCGCGATCGAATCCGGTCATAACCGCGATGACCAAAATCAAAACAGTCACGCCGAGCGTGACACCGATGATCGAGATCAATGTGATGATGGAGAGAAAGGTGCGTTTCGGTTTGAGATAACGCAGCGCCAGGAAAAAGCTGAACGGCAGTTTCAAGTTGCCGGTATGTTGGTCGCGAACGCGACGCTTTACAACCCAGCCGGATGCCGCGCCTGAAATCCCCAGGTGTCGCGACTGTCCACATGCCAGCGCGGGCCAACGTCGGAACCGCGACGCAAATCGGTCGTATCGAGCCGCAGACCGGCGATGTTCGCCCAGACGTGACCGTGCCGCGAGTAAATCGTGACCCAACGTCCGCGGCCGCGCTCGCCGTAGCGGAGAAAATCACTGGAAGGGATCGGCGATTGGAGCATCCCTGCATAATGCAGCGCGAACGAAATCGTTCCCGAGCAATCGTAACCGTAATCTTGAAACGATCCGTGTCCTCCGCCCCAAACGTAGGGGCGACGGCAAATTGAGTTCACCGCCCAGATCGCGTGCTTGACCGAATCGGGCGCGTTCGAAGGAGCGTAAGCGATTCCGTTTCGCAAGATCGCGCGATTTCCCGGAACCATCGGGCGCGAACCACCTATATCGAATGTCGATCTTGAATCCGACTCGTCATCGTCGCCCTGAATCGGTTGTGCCGGCCGGACCCGAGGTGGCGCATAATAGGCAACTTGAATTGCCTGCGCGCGCTGCGCCGGGCGATTAAACGTGAACGGTTGGAGCGGAACGCCAGTGTCGGCGACTTGCGAGGAGTAAACGGCCTCGCGTTTACGCAAAGATTGCGCGTCGGACTCGGCGACAAACCCGAGACCGAGGATGGTTAAGGCAACCAAAAGGCGCGGCACGCAGCCCTAGAAAGCTTTTTTTAGGCCAGACGTCGAGCACCTATTTAACCGCGTGGGCTTTTAGGTCTTCGAGCGAGACGAATTCGAGGGCTGAGGAGTGCGTCGCTTCGAGGTCGACCGGCGCGGCGCGGTTGTGTTCGAGCGCCGATTTCCAGCGCGTGACGCAAACACACCATTTGTCGCCAGGCTTGAGTCCGGGAAATCCCCATTCCGGCACCGGCGTGACCAGATCGTTGCCATCCAACACTGAAAAATCGAGAAACTCGCGCGTCACCTTCACGCAAACCGTGTGCAAGCCAACGTCTTCGGGTCCGGTTCGACAAAAACCGTCGCGAAAAAATCCGGTGATCGGATCGCGACAACAACATTTCAATTCCGTTCCGAGCACGTTGGTCGGCATGACTCAATCAACCATCGGTTCTTCAGTCGAAACGGTCGCTTCGCCTTCGCTTTGTCGAAGCGCTTGCTCGATCGCGCGCCAGGGAAGCATTGCGCACTTCACACGCTGCGGAAATTTGCGGACCCCGCGCATAACCTGAAGATCGCCGAGATCTTTGGCGCCGTCACTGTTCTCGCTCGTCACCAGATCGTGAAATGCACCGAGCATTTTTTCGACGTCGGCGCGGCTCTTGCCCTTCAATTTCATCGTCATCAGCGACGCGGACGCCTGACTAATCGCGCAACCGTGTCCGGTAAATTTGATCTGCTCTAGGCCGCCGTTGCCGTCGAACTTCACCGCCAGATGAATCTCGTCGCCGCACGAAGGATTGTCGCCGTGCACTTTGACCGAAGCATTCGGAAGCTCGCCGAAATTCCGTGGACGGCGCGAGTGATCGAGGATCACTTCCTGATAAAGCTCTTCGAGATCGCCGAGCTCCGCGTTCATTTGAAAAACTGAATCGCCTTTTGGAGGATGTCGATCATGCGATCGACTTCCTCGCGCGTGTTGTAGAGGTAGAAGCTCGCGCGTGTCGTTCCGGTCACGCCGAAACGTTTCATGAGCGGCTGATTGCAATGATGACCGCCACGCATCGCGAGTCCGTAGCGATCGGCAAACGTGGTGAGATCATGCGGATGCGCTGCATCCATCACGAAACTGATCACGCCCGCGCGATCTTTTGTTGGTCCGATCAAGCGTAGCCCGGATAATTTCGTCATTCGCTCGAGCGCGTACTGCGCAAGATCGACATCGTGTTGAAAGATCTGCTCGCGACCAATTCCTTCGAGGTAATCGATCGCCGCTCCGAGGCCGATCGCGCCGGCGATGTTCGGCGTGCCCGCTTCGAACCGGTGCGGCGGTTGCTTAAACGAACTTTTCTCGAGCAAAACGCTGACGATCATTTCGCCACCGCCGTGATAAGGCGGCGTGGCTTCGAGAATTTCCATGCGGCCGTAAAGCGCGCCGATCCCGGTTGGAGCGCACATTTTGTGACCGGAGAACGCGAGGAAATCGCAGTCGAGCTCTTGAACATTGAGTGGCATGTGGCCGATCGCTTGCGCGGCGTCGATCAATGTGACGGCGCCAACTTCCTTTGCCTTCCGGCAAAGTTCGACCACGGGATTGATCGTGCCGAGTGAGTTTGAAACATAAGTGAAGCTGAAAATTTTTACTTCTGGCGTGAGCAACGACGGAAGTTTTTCCAGGTCGAGCGTTCCGTCATCGCGCACTGGAACGAAACGCAGCTTGGCGCCGATTTTTTCCGCCAGCAATTGCCAAGGCACAAGATTGCTGTGGTGCTCCATCCCGGTGAGCAGAATGACGTTGCTCGCTTTTAAAAACTTTCCGCCCCACGCCTGGGCGACGAGATTGATGCTCTCAGTCGTTCCGCGCGTGAATACGATCTCGTCCGCGCTTTTCGCACCGATGAAATCCGCGACTCGATGCCGCGATTTTTCATAATGCTCCGTCGCGCGCGCGCTCAACGCGTGCAACCCGCGATGCACGTTCGCGTTTTCGTGCTCATAATAATGGCGAACGACGTCGAGCACCGCGGTCGGCTTTTGCGAGCTGGCCGCGCTATCGAAATAAATCAGTGGATGACCGTTGATCCGCTCGCGCAGGATTGGAAACTCCTCGCGCAGCGCCGGCCAATCCACCTGACTCTTCGCGGCTTTGTGCATGTGATAATCTGCGCTAACAAGCCACCCGCGCCAAATTATTGATTCGCGCGCGAAGACCTGTCACGCCGTAGGTCCGAGCTGGACTGGCATTTGGCAAAGGCGGGTCGACATCCACGCGGGCCTTGATCTACGATTAATCCTCCAGTGCCCCGGCCGATGAAGAAACCTGCCATCGTTTACTGGTTGTTGCCGGCAAAACCGGAACGCGAATTGTTCTGTGAGCTCATTCGAATTTTGCGAAAGGAATTTGGCGCGGCGAATTTCGAGCCACATCTGACGCTGTCCGTCATTACGAAAGATCGACAATCGCCAAAGAAAACTCTCGAACAGATTCGGCTACGAAAAGTTCGGCTGACGGTGCGCGGCGTCGCATTTTCAGCAAAGTTCACCAAGACGCTCTTTGTTCGGTTCAAATCGAGTCCGGAACTCCGGAAACTAGTGATGAATCTTGGTCGTGCGACCAAGGCCCGCGCAAAAGCTCCGAAGGATCCGCATGTGAGTTTGGTCTACAAAAAAATTCCCCGCGCGACTAAGAAAAGTCTTGCCGCGGTTTTGAGGTTGCCGTTTCGGACCGCGGTCTTCGATTCCATCGCTGCTGCGCGCATGACTCTGCCTGTGCGCAACGGAGCAGACGTCAGGAAGTGGAAGATCGTCGCCAGGAAATCGCTGCGTCGATAACAGATTGAAATCTTTTCCGTCGGGAGGAGCGTTACCTTACCGATGGAATCGAACACGAAGATCTTCGGCGAGCACGACGCGGCGACGATCAAACAAATCGAGACTTGCGTCGCAACTGGTGGCGAACGCGGCGTGCTTTGCGCCGATGGCCACAAAGGTTACGCCCAACCGATTGGCGGCGTTGTCGCTTACAAAGATAAAATCTCGCTCAGCGGCGTTGGATTCGACATCGCTTGCGGCAATCTCGCGATCCTGACCGACGCGAAGCGCGAAGAAATCGTGCCGAAGATCGACAAGATCATGGACGATGTCGTCAACGACATTTCGTTCGGAATCGGCCGCAAAAGCAAAACGCGAGTCGAACACGAATTGTTCGAGGACCCGGCGTGGCAAATCAAACCGATTCGCGATTTGAAATCGATGGCGGCCGAGCAGCTCGGCACCGTTGGCGGCGGAAATCATTATGTCGATCTCTTCGCGGACGAGCAGGACCGAGTTTGGGTCGGTGTGCATTTCGGATCGCGTGGACTCGGGCACAAAACCGCGACGCATTTTTTGAAAGCGGCCGGTGGCAAAGACGGAATGGATGTGCCGCCGACCGTGGTCGAAGAGAGATCAGAGATCGGCCACGATTATCTTGCCGGTATGGAATTGGCCGGACGTTACGCGTATGCCGGACGCGAAGCGGTCGCGCGCCACGTGGTGAAAAATATTTTGGGCGCGCAAATTCTCGAAGAAGTCCACAACCATCACAACTTCGCCTGGCGTGAAAAACATAACGGCGAAGAATTCTGGGTTGTGCGCAAAGGCGCAACGCCTGCGTTTCCCGGCCAGAAAGGTTTTGTCGGCGGAAGCATGGGCGACGATGCGGTGATCATCGAAGGCGTCGATTCGCCGGTTTCGCGCGAGGCGTTGTTCTCAACCGTTCATGGCGCGGGGCGAATCATGTCGCGCACCGCGGCAAAAGGGAAATTTCTGAAAGTTGGCACGAAACGAATTCGCCAGGAAGGACTCGTGCGGCACGATGAGATGATGAAATGGCTGCACGATCGCGGAATTATCTTGCGCGGGGGCGATTTGGACGAAGCGCCACAGGCTTATCGGCGGTTGCCTGATGTTTTAAACGCGCACGCCGGAACGATTCGAATTTTGCACACGTTGCGGCCACTCGGCGTCGCCATGGCCGGCCGCGACATCGTCGATCCTTACAAGGACTGAACGATCAGTTTTCGTCCGGCGTTGCGGATTCTTCAGGCTCGGGAGTTGAAGGAGCCGGCGTCGGCGTTGCAGTTGGTTTCGGCGTTGGCGTTGGCGAAATGCCGGCTGCTTTGTTCACTTCGTCTTCGAGCAAACGCCTTTCCTCAGCGTAAATGCCTCCCTTCTTTGCGATCTGAATATATTCCTTCGCCGTTTCCGTCTGGTTTAGATCGAGAAGCAGGATCGCGGTGTAAACCGCGTTATGTGGATCGTGCAAAATCTCCGGCGGCAGTTTCTGCAAAATTTCCCAGCCCTCGGTGGTGCGGCCCTGCACATAAAGCGCGAACGCGTAAGTGATGGCGCAGTTCGGATCCTCGGGCGCGCGCTCGTAGGCTTGCTGCGCGAGCGCCTGCGCTTGTTTC
>DATEWZ010000020.1:0-5720 GCA_035257485.1 Chthoniobacterales bacterium | reverse complement strand
CGCGGCGACGTGACCAGTCGGCGCCCAGGTGTGCAACGGCCAAATGCCGGCGAGGATCGCGAATCCGAGAAACAAAATCGGGAACGCCCACGATTGGAGTCGTGGATCGAATTGAAATTGCGCGAGCTGATACAAATCGAGCGAACCAGCGCTGCCGTAGATCGCGATGATGCCGAGAAAAACGAGGGCGCCGCCAAAAAACGAATAGAGGGTCAGCTTCATCGCGCCGTATTCCTTGTTCGTCGAACCGAAGATCGCGATCAGGAAGTATTTCGGAACGATGACGAGCTCGTAGAAGAGAAAGAGGAGAAAAAGATCCGCGCTGAGAAAAACGCCGTAGGAACCACCCACCACCAGCAAGAGCCAGAAGAAAAACTCTTTCGCCCGATCTTCGACATCCCAGGAAAACAAGACCGCGCTGACCGCGGCGATTCCGGTTACCAAAACGAGAACGAGACTGATTCCATCGAGCGCAAGATGATAATTCATCCCAAGCGCTGGAACCCACGGCGCGCGCACAATCGTTGTGAAGTGCGCAAGATCGACATCGTCGCAGAAAAATGTCGCGAGACCGATCCCGAGACCGGCGCCAGTCGTCGCGAGCGCGGCCCACTTCGCAAAAGCGCGCGGCAAAAACAAAAGCAGAATCGCGCCGGCGAAGGTGAGGTAAATCGTCCAGGCGATCATGGCGCGATCAAACAAAGAGCCGCGCCATGGCAACAACCGTGGCGTTGAAAATGTTGAAAACGAACTGCGGATTGAGTCCGATCGCGAACATCAAGAGCGTGACCGGGACGACGACAAATTTTTCCGAACGCATGAGATCCGGAAAACTGCTGCAACTTTCGGCGAGCGGCCCGCCGAAGAGCGATTGCATTGCGCGCATGAAGGTCACCGCGGTGAAAAGCAGTCCGAGGACAGAAATCGCGGTAAATGACGCCGTGACGGCAAATGAGCCTTTGAAAATCAGAAATTCGCCGATGAATCCGTTGAGTCCCGGCAAACCGAGCGATGAAAACATCGCCACGCTCATCCAGCCGCAAAGCAACGGCGTGCGTTGCATCAGTCCGCCGAAATCGTCGATGCCACGGGCGTTGCGGCGTTGCTCGAGTAATCCAACAAAATAGAAGAGCGCGGCCGCGGTGACCCCGTGATTAAAGATTTGCAGAAAGACGCCGCTGAGCGCCGCGTGTTTGTCGATCAAAGTTGAGGTCGACGTTGCGATCGCGAAGAGACCGAGCAGGCAGTAACCGAGGTGATTGATCGACAAGTAGGCGACCATGCGCTTCAAGTCGCGTTGGGCCCAGGCGGCTAGCGGCGCGAGAACGATCGAACAAACGACCAGACCGAGCAGCCACGGCTTGGCGATTTTGATTTCGTTTGGGAAAAGCGGCGCGAGCAAGCGGATGAAACCGTAAACGCCCATCTTCGAAAGCGCGCCGGTCAGGACCATCGAAACGCCGGTCGGCGCGCTTTGATAGGCATCCGGCAGCCAGGTGTGAAACGGAAAGAGCGGAACTTTGACCGCGAGCCCGAGAAAAATTCCGGCGAAAACCAGCCAGCGCAGATTGCCCGCGATCAGTCCGCTTTTGCCCAGTCTCGCCAGCTCGGTGAAATCAAACGTTCCTCTGGCAAAGTAAATTCCGAGAAATGCGAGCAGCATCGCCACGCTGCCGAGAAATGTGTAAACGAAAAATTTTACCGCGGCGTAATCGCGATTCTCGCCGCCGTAAATTTTGATGAGCAGGAAGGCGGGAATCAGACTCGATTCGTAAAACAAAAACCAAAGGATGAAATTTTGCGCGGTGAACGTTCCGTAAAGCGCCGCCTGCATGATAAGCATCAGTGCGCATGCGCCGCGCTCCAGGCGTTGGGCAGAGAACGCGAACGGGAAAACGACCGAAACGAGCAAGACTAAAAGCAAACTCAATCCATCGACACCGACCAGATATTCGGCGCCGATCGATGGAATCCAGGGATGTCGCTCGACCATTTGCAGGCTCGGCGCGGTCGGATCGAATTTTTGCCAGAGCATCAACGCGTAAAATCCGGAGAGCGCGTTGAAGATCATCGCAACCGTGTGCGCGTTTCTCGGCTGACCGATGTAAAGCGCGAGCGCGCCGACGAGCGGAATGAAGATGAGAAATGTGATTAGCCCAACCATGCGTAAAGAAGAACAAGCGCGAGCATGCCGAGCGCGACCGCGCCGAGGTAAGTTTGGATTTGTCCCGAGTGCCAGCGCGACATCACACGACCGAACCCCTGCGCGCCGACCGTGCCCTCATCGACGCCGGCGTTGATCACCCGTTCGTCCGTGCCGGTGGTCAGCTTGCCGAAGAATTGTCCGATTGTTCCGACGTCGCGGACAATTCCGTCCCACACATGTCGATCCATCCAATCGGAGATCCGCGCTGCGAGCCACGAAATTGCGATGACCGTGCGATCATAGGTCTCGTCGATCCACATTTTGTTTTCGAGAAATCGAAAGAGCGCGGGCGATTTTTGCTGGAGCGGATCGGCTTCGCCGGCGCGACGGTACATCCAAACACCAAGCCCAATGCCCGCGCCGACCAAGATGAGCGAAACAGCGATCTCTCGAAGCATCTCCGCATCAACCAGCCGATGTAAGTCGACCGGTCTGAGAGTGTGTATGTCAGTGATCGTTGGCAGGCCTGTCAAATAGCTGTAGAGCCATGGCCAGGCCGGCGTGAGCACGATGCTAAAAAGAATCGCGCACGCCGCGAGGACAATCAGCGGAATCGTCATCACGCGCGGACTTTCATGCGCGTGACTCGATCCAGCTCGTGGTTGACCGAAGAAAATGTAAATGATCTGCCGGGTCATGTAGAGCGCGGTCAGAATCACGCCGAGCAAGAGCAGAAAGAATGGCACGGGCGAAACCGGCCAGTGTGCGGTTTCGAACAAAATTTCCTCCTTCGTCCACGCACCGGAGAAAAAGATCGGGACGCCGCTGAGCGCCATCATTCCGATTGCGTAAGTCGCGAATGTGATCGGCATCAGCTTCCGCAGGCCGCCCATTTTTCGAATGTGCTGTTCGTGATGCAGCCCGTGAATGACTGAGCCAGCGCCGAGGAATAGGAGCGCTTTGAAAAATCCGTGCGCGAGCAAATGCATGATTCCCGCCGCGACGCCGCCGACACCGAGCGAGACCATCATCAATCCGAGCTGCGAAACGGTTGAGTATGCGAGAATGCGTTTGATGTCGGATTGCGCAACGGCGATGAGCGCAGCCATCAATCCGGTGATGACGCCGATCCAAACCACGACTTCGAGCGACGGCGTAACACCGTTGAGCGCGCCAACGGAAAAGATCGGATAAACGCGCGCGACGAGGAAAACGCCGGCTGCGACCATGGTTGCGGCGTGGATCAAGGCACTGACCGGCGTCGGCCCTTCCATCGCATCTGGCAACCAGACGTGGAGCGGAAATTGCCCGGACTTGCCGACCGCGCCGCAGAAAATCAGAAGCGCAATGAACGTCGCGCTGGCGCCGAGCAGCGCGAGTCCAGCGTTTTCCAGACAGCCACGACCGCCATCGTAAAAAAGCAGCGTGCCGCTTTGATGATAAAGCCACAGGATCCCGAGAAAAAATCCCATGTCGCCGATGCGCGTGGTGATGAAAGCCTTCTTGGCCGCCGCCGCCGCGCTCGGTCGTTCGATCCAAAAACCGATCAGCAAGTAGGACGCGAGGCCGACCAGCTCCCAAAAAATGAAAAGCAGCAGCAAACTGTTCGCGACAACGACGCCGAGCATGGCGCCGGAGAAAAACGAGAGATAGGCGAAGAAGCGCGAGAAATTTTTATCCCCGGCCATGTAACCGATGCTGAAAACAAAAATGCAGAGCCCGACGAGCGTGATCATCACCATCATCGCCGCTGCGAGCGGATCGAGAACGAAACCGATTCGCAATGATTGGTTGCCGAATTCGAACCAAGTAAAATTTTCGAAGACGCGGACTCCGTGCGCGTGAAGCGTCGGAACGAAGGCGAAGATCGACATCGACAACGCCGCAATTTGGCCGATCACGGCGAGAATCGCGCTCGTCATGCGCGCGGTTTTCCCGATCGCCAAGATCAAAAGGGCGATGATGATCGGCGTCGCCGGAACCAACCACACGTTGTTCGTGATCCAGGAATTCATCCTTTGAGCTGGTTGAGCTGGTCGACGTTTGTGCTGCGGAAATGGCGATAAACGGCGATAACCATCGCGAGGCCGACCGCGGCTTCGGCAGCAGCGATGGCGATGGCGAAAATTGCGACCATCATGCCGATTGGTTGCGTGGGAGTAGCGGTGAAGCGCCAAAACGCGATGAAGTTGATGTTCGCGGCGGCGAGCATCATTTCGATCCCGATTAAAATGAAAATGGCGTGACGTCGGCTGAGCGCGGCAAGCAGTCCGATGCAAAACAGCGCCGCCGAAACGATGAGAAAGATCGATAAGGTCACTGGCGTTTGTCCTCCATCACCAAAATGAGCGCGCCGATCAGGGCTGCGGTCAGCAACAGGCCGACGCAAAGCAGCGGCCAGACGTAATTGACCATGAGTAATTCGCCGATTCGTCGAATGCTGACGAACGCGAACCGCCCGGGCGCGATGGAAAGAGATTTTGTTCCGAGAATCGCCCAGACCAACCCGGCGAAGACCGCGATCGAAATCACGACGCCAGTCCAGTTAAATCCGCGCGCCTTTTCCTGATCGTGGCGGGTGAGAAGAATCGTGAACACGATAAGGACCGCGACCGCGCCGATGTAAACGAAGATTTGGACGAGCCCGACAAACTCAGCACCGAGCAAAAAGAAAAACGCCGAGATCCCGACAAACATCACCGCGAAACTGAGCGCGGCGTGCATCAGCTTCGGATTGGTGGCAGCGGCGAGCGCGGCGCTGAGCGTCAGGATTGAAATGATGACAAAGGCAACGGCGCTCATTCGGCAAAACGATAGGAGCGGGGCGCGAATTTCCTTTTCGTCTCGAGCAAGATCGACAACGTGAAATAGGCGGCGGCGATGACCACGGCGGACCAGAGCCAAGCCGCCAAGCGATGACCTGCGTAATGCCAGACTGCGGAGGCGATCACGCAGGTAAACGCCATCGGCAACATAAACTTCCAGGCGAAGTTCATGATTTGATCGACGCGCGCGCGCGGCAGCGTTCCACGCAACCAGATGTAAACGAAGAGCAGGACCGACAACTTCAGGAAAAACCAAACGTAAGACGGAATGAACTTGAGCCATGGCAACGGCGCGTGCCATCCGCCGAGAAACAAGGTCACCGCGAGACCGCTGACCGCGAACATTCCAAGATATTCCGCCATGAAAAAGGTCGCGTATTTAAAACCGGAATATTCGGTCATGTGGCCGGCCACGATTTCCGATTCACCTTCCGGCACGTCGAACGGCGTCCGATTCGATTCGACGAGACCGGAAACGAAAAACAAGATGAAAGCGGTGAAGCCCCACGGCGTCAGGACGAACCAGTGCGGCGCGAACCCGAAGTAGTAATAACGTTGCGCGGCAACGATTCGGTCGGGATTGAGCGAACCGACGATCATGACAACGGGCAAAACCGTAATGATGAGCGGCAATTCGTAGCTGATCATCTGCGCGATCGCGCGCATCGCGCCGAGCATCGAGTACTTGTTGTTGCTCGCCCAACCGGCCATGAACACGGTGAGTTCGGTGGCCGAGCCGACCGCAAAGA
>DATEWZ010000019.1:0-10521 GCA_035257485.1 Chthoniobacterales bacterium | reverse complement strand
CAACGCCCAACCGCCATCGGCATTCTGGCGAGCGAGAATGCAACGAATTCCGCGTTCCAGCGCCTCGCCGCGATAACCGAGATTCAAAAGTGTGACTACGCCGGAAGCGGTTTCCAGATCGTCGCCCCAACTGCCGTCCGGTTTCTGCATTGCCAACGTCGCGGCGAGGACTTTCGCGGTCGCTTCGACAAGACAGCGCGCGCCGCCGTCAGCGTAAGCGCGGGAGAAAGCATGAGTGAATGCTTCGGGCGATTCATAATAAGGCGAGCCCTCACGAAATTTTCCACTCTCGGCGCTGGCGAGAACAAATTTGCAGACCGACTCGATCGTTTCGCCGGCCGATCCGAAAAGTAATAGCGCGTTGGAATTGACCACCGCGTCGAGCTCACCGGTGTCGACCGCTACCATTTTGGAACGCTCACCGATCCAGGTATTGAGCGCGCCCGATTCACTCATGTTTGCGCGGACTGCGTTCAACGTCTCTCGCGGAATGTTTTGTCCGAGGCGCTTCATCGATGACCACGCCAGCGACGTGTCGTCCACGTCCGGCGAGATTGCTCTCGGAGTTGCTTTTCCATAGTACGGAAAGAGTCCATTCACTTGTTGTTGGGCCAAGAGATATGCGACCGCGCGATTGCAGGTGCCGCGCGCGATCGCCGAATCGGCGCAAAAGGAAAGCGAAAACAGAATTTGCGAGGCGGTGAAGGTGGCATCCACCGGCTCGATGTCATTCGGATTATCAACTTTCCAACTGTCAGTCACGAAACCGCCGGTTGGTGTTTGGCTGGCCGCGACAAAATCGAGACCGTTTTGAATCGCGAACGCCGATTGGATCCGCAGATCGTTCACCGAAGATCGACATCCCGAGCCGAGAAAAATCGGCAGACAGAAAAGCGCGATCGAAAATCTGCGGAGCATGCAGGGGCGAAATAAGGATTTGACGTTAGCCTGTCAAATCAATCGCGCCAGCCGCGCGCGATCACGAGCGGAATATTTTCGTTGATGCTGATCCCTTTCTGGGGCGAAAGCGCAACCTCGCCGTCGATAACGTGGCGCTGCAAAAAGTCTCCGATCTGCATCGACCAGGCATAAGTGTAAGCCTGACTGCTCCAGCCGAAGACCGGGTCCGGCGCGGGTTGGATCGACATCGGACCAGTCGCCTCGGTTGGCTGCGCACCGCCGACGAGCCAGACACGATTTCCGGATTGGAGCGTTTGGAAAATCGCCGCCTTCACGTCCGCGATCGGATCGGTTTCTTCCATTTTTGTTTTGATCAGGTCCTAACGGTGAATCCGCTTCTCGCTGAGCTCGGGCAAGGTTATCCAGCGGGTCTGGCCATGATAGTACCAGCTGAACGACGGCCCGAGAAACCACGGGTTCACGACGATCAAGTCCTGGCCTCTCGCGTAACGTTCGAGATTTTTGGCGAGAAGGTCGACCGTGGTTTCGCGTTCGGTAATTTTTGGCCAAACGAAAAACGGGAGTGCGGCCGCCAGTAGAATCGCCAGGCAGAGTCGCACGACCCGGACCCGCGATTGAAGTTGCCCAATCATGCTGAGGACTAATTCCGCGAGCGCGGCCAACAAAAACAGAAGGGCAAGATGATAACGCGTTTGCGGCGCGGTATGACTGATCCCGAGAAAAGTGTAGTAGGTCGTGACCGCGGCGATGATCGCGAGCAATCCAAAGAAAAGAAGACCCGGACAAAGCTGTGCTGACCGCCGCATGACTAGCGCTGCGCCCAGGATCGACATCGCGACAACGAGAAGCCACGCGATGGCGACGAACGGAACGGGTTCACCGCAGGCCTTGAGAAATTCGGTCCAAATCAAACTCGGCGTAATCGGATAACGTAGAAGCACCGTCCACGTTTTGATTTCACGATAAGTTTGAAACTGCGGGAGGTAGGACCTCGCGCAGAGCGCGCCCATGACGCAGAGCCAGCCAGCCCATTTCCATTGGCGGCGAAAAACACAAACAACGAAGGCGGAGCCGAGTAGCGCCGGAAACAGCGCTGCATCGAAAACGAGTGATTGCATTCCGGCGATGTAACCGAAAAACATTGCGATCAATCGCGGCATGCTTGGCTGAGCGACAAACAACCAGGTCAATCCGACCGCGAGGACGACGAACACTCCGCCAAGTCCGTAACCGCGGATCCAAGTCCCGTCGGTCAGAAAGGTCAGGTTGAGGCCGGCCAGCGCGGGCAGGATTAGCGGAACATCGCCCGAGTTTTTGCGCGCGTTGAACCAGGCCACGCCCAAAAACGCGACGCCGACAAGGAAGGCAAACGCGCGCAACGCCGCATTACTCGTTCCGAACAAATTTGTGAAAAGGCGAATCGTCGTTGGAAACAAAATCGGGAAAGAGGTGAATTTTAAGTTGTGGAGGATGTCTCCGAAAGTTGGCAGCCGCGCCAGCTCGACCGAGTCACATTCGTCCCGCCAAAGTCCGCCGGCGTGCGTTGCGCGAACGAAAAACAGAACGACAACGAGCGCGGAGAGAACGATAGCAACGGTCAACTCGGCGGTTTTGATCAGACGCGTGTTCAAGATTGCGGCGGGATTCTGCCCCGCAAAAAGCGGTTGCGCGAGTGTGAATAAGTGTTAATAAGTCGCCGGCGATCCACCTTGACCCACGCTGAGCTACGCAGCCTCGCCCTAGCCGTTCTCGCGGCTTTCATCGCAATCCTTCTCTTCAGTGGTTGCGGAACCACCGGTGTCAGCACGCGCGCCTTGCCCGCTTACGAAATGCCGATCGCGAAAAAGGAGTTTCAAAACGTTCGCACCACTGCTTACACCCACACCGAATCGGATCACACGCAGTTCGGCGCGCGCAACGCCCTCGGTGGCCAATTACAAGCGGCCGGCCCGGCGATTCGCCGCGCAGAAAATGTTCTCCAGGCCCGCGCGATCTCTACCGACACCAACGACGCGGACGTGATGAAGCTCGAGAAGTTCTCGATGGACAAGCCGAAGAAAGCGACACGCGTCACAACGACGACAGTGACGACAACACGCGTGACAAAGACAACCAAGACAACGACGAAAGGCGCGAAGCGCGCGGTCGCGGTGAGCAAATGTCCGCCGCGGATCGGAAGTGCGGCCGCCGATTGGTCGCGCTGGCCAATGGGGACGACCTTCCGAGTACTTTCGACCGGACAAATGTATCGGGTTGAAGATTACGGTTGGGCCTTGAGCGGCCGAAACACAATCGATCTCTATATGGCCAACCAGCACGACATGAACGCGTGGGGCGCGCGCCAGGAGCCGATCCAGGTTTTGCATTGGGGCGATCCGCACCAAAGCTTGCAAGTTCTTCGCGCGCATCAGGAGCACAAGCACATCAAACGCATGGTGCTCGAACTACAGGGTCGCGACCAGGAAGCCGCCGCGCTTCGGTAATTTACAGCTCGCTCCACTCGAGGACGATCTTTCCTGAGTTGCCGGACTTGGCTAACTCGATCGCCTCCTGGAACTGCGCGTAGGGAAAGTGATGGGTGATGAGCGGTCGGATATCGACGCCGCCTTTGATGAGCGCCGTCGTTTTGTACCACGTCTCGTATAATTCGCGGCCGTAGATGCCTTTGATCGTCAATTGATCGAAGACAATTGTGTTCCAATCGATTGCCGCCGGGCCGGGCATGATGCCGAGGAGCGCGATCTTTCCGCCGTGAAACATGTTCGGCAAAATGTCGTCGAACGCTTTCGGGTTGCCGGACATTTCGAGAACGACATCGAACCCTTCTTTCATCCCGAGTTGTTTCATCGCGTCGGTGAGTTTTTCCTTTTGGACATTGAGCGCGAGATCGACGCCCATTTTCCAGGCGAGCTCGAGCCGGTAGGAATTGACCTCAGTGATGACGACGTGGCGCGCGCCGGCGTGTTTGCAAATCGGGATGGCCATACAACCGATCGGTCCCGCGCCGGTGATGAGAACATCTTCGCCGACGAGATCGAATGAGAGCGCAGTGTGAACGGCGTTGCCCATCGGATCGAAACAGGAAAGCACATCGAGCGGAATGGATGGGTCGGCATGCCAGCAATTCGATTGCGGAATCGCGACGAACTGGGCCCACGCTCCGGGACGATTCACGCCGACGCCTTGCGTGTTCGGACAAAGATGACGGCGGCCGGCGAGACAATTCCGGCAATGTCCGCAGGTGATGTGACCTTCGCCCACAACGAGGTCGCCTTTGGCAAAACCTTTCACGAGATTACCGACGCCTTCGACCACGCCGACAAACTCATGCCCGATTGTCATCGGGACGGGGATCGTCTTCTGGGCCCACGAATCCCAGTTATATATATGTACATCCGTCCCGCAGATGGAGGCCTTGAGGACCCGAATCAGGACGTCGTCGCCCTGCACCTCCGGCATCGGCACTTCTTGAAGCCACAGTCCGGGCTCGGCTTTTGCCTTTACGACGGCCTTCATCGTTTTTTGCACGCCCCAAGGTTAGCTGCCGCGCGAAAGATGTCGATCTTGCGTGTTATTGAATCCTTCGAGATGATGAACGAAATGCCAGCGACGCTCGAGGAACCCGCGTCGGAAACGGTGAAACCGCGTTCGGTTTTCATTCCGCGGTTCATCAGCACGGTCGTGCTATGGTCGATCGCGCTCGGGATCGCGTTTTCGGGTTACGAGATTTTGTTTTGGTTGCTGATCAGCACATTCGGTCTCGTCGCGCTCCTGGAATTTTATCGAATGCTCGACCACGCGAACCTGCCGAACTTTAAAATCACTGGCTTGATCTGCGGTGCGATCCTGCTCGCGGGCAGCTTTCATTATTTTTCAACAATCGGCCCGGCGAGCTCGTACGATTTCGAATTAACGATCTTGCTCTTCTTTCTGCTAACCGTGTTCGGACGGCAGATGTTCGCGCGGCTGCGACACGATGAGCCGTTGCAAACGATGGCCTACACGCTGTTCGGATTGCTTTATGTGCTGTGGCTTTTCAATTTCACGACCAAGATTTTGTATCTTGGTCCGCGCTCCGACTCGGGCGGCGTGAGCGGTCAATTTTACTGTCTCTACTTGATCGCGGTGACAAAGTTCAGCGACATGGGCGCGTATTTGACCGGGAGCGCAATCGGCCGGCATCAGATGGCGCCGCAGATCAGCGCGAAAAAAACCTGGGAAGGATTTTTCGGCGCGCTCGCGTTGTCCACTCTTTGCAGTCTTATGCTGTTCAAACTGATGCCGCACCAGTTGTCGCTCTTGACCTGGACGCACGCGACGATCCTCGGGTTGCTGCTTGGTTTCGCGGCGGTGATTGGCGATTTGGCCGAATCGGTTCTGAAACGAAGCACCGGCGTGAAGGATTCGGGGAATTTTCTTCCGGGAATCGGCGGAGCTCTGGACTTGATCGACAGTCTGCTCTTCACCGCCCCGCTTTTATTTTTCTATCTCCGGCTCGTAATTCGGGTTCAGTGAAGATTTTGACAGAATGAACAAAATTAACAGAATCGAAGAGGTACCCGAGAGTTACGATCTGTGCGGCCAGATTATTGGCCTAGCGATGAAAATTCACTCCGCGCTAGGTCCTGGTTTTCTGGAATCTGTTTACCTGAATGCACTTACCTGGGAGTTGCGGAAAAGCGGATTCCGGCCAGAAGCGCAAAAGCCAATTAGCGTAAAGTACGATGGACAGATTGTTGGCGCGTTCGCCGCCGACTTGCTGGTAAATGATTCGATAATCGTCGAAGTTAAAGCGGTTCAAGCCCTGGCCAAGGCGCATGAGATCCAGCTTGTAAACTACCTCACTGCGACTGGCCTTAACGAAGGATTGTTCCTTAATTTTGGTTCGGAGCGGATGGAGTTTAAGAAAAAGTTCCGACTGGCAAGGAAAGGGTCATTCAGATCCGAGCCGGAAATCATTCTGTAGATTCTGTTAATTCTATCGAAAAATGAAACGTAAACGCGTCGTGGTTTTGGGCGCGACGGGATCGATTGGCGACAGCACGCTGAAAGTGGCGCACGACATCCCGGAGAGGATGGAAATTGTCGGTTTGGCCGCGAACAGCAACGCCGAAAAGCTAGCGACCGCCGCAAACAAGACGCGCGCGCCGGCGATTTGTTTGGTGGACGAACGCAAGATCGACATCCTGCGCTCTAAACTCGAGTACGAGCCGAAAGTTTTCATTGGGCAGGACGGCTTGCGCGAGATCGCGCGACTGGAGAACGCGGACATGGTCTTGATTGCGATTGTCGGGACGGGCGGATTGCATCCCGCGCTCGACGCGATCGAATCTGGAAAAGATCTCGCGGTCGCGAGCAAGGAAATCCTAGTTATGGCAGGCGAAGCAGTGACGACCGCAGCGGAGAAGCGCGGCGTAAAAATTTTACCGGTCGATTCGGAGCACAACGCGATCTTCCAATGTCTCGACGGGCGGACATCCGAGGTTCGCCGAATTATTCTGACTGCGTCCGGCGGTCCGTTTCGCGGGACGTCGCGCGAAAAGTTGGAGTACGTCACGGTCGACGAAGCGCTCAAACATCCGACCTGGAACATGGGCCCGAAGATCACGATCGATTCCGCCACCTTGTTCAACAAAGGCCTGGAGATGATTGAGGCGCATTGGTTGTTCGGCGTGGAAATGAATCGCGTAGAAGTGGTGATCCATCCGCAGAGCATCGTGCACTCGATGGTGGAATTCGCGGACGGCTCGACTCTCGCGCAGCTGAGTTACTCAGACATGTGTTTTCCAATTCAGTACGCGGTGACCTGGCCCGAACGGGTCGCGAATACACTCCCGCCCCTCGATTTTTCGACCTTGAACAAACTGGAATTCGAGATCCCGCGCTACGACGATTTTCCAGCGCTCAACCTCGCGCGCCGGGCCGGCGAGACCGGCGGCACCTTGCCGGCGGTGATGAACGCATCGAACGAAGTCGCGGTGGCAGCCTTTTTGAACCGCAAGATCCGATTCCCGCAAATCTGGCAAACCGTTGCCCAGGTGATGGACCGGCATCAGGCCGTTGCGCATCCCGATCTCGATGCGATATTGGCCGCCGATTTGTGGGCGCGCGCGGAAGCGACCGCCGCGATCGGGAAAAGTTAAAGTCAATGATTCTTCACATCGGTCGCGTCATCCTCGTCCTCTTCGAGGTCCTGATCATTTTCAATTTGCTCATTGTCGTGCATGAGATCGGGCATTTTCTAGCGGCGCGCTGTCGCGGTCTTTTCATCGAAAAGTTCGGGATCTGGTTCGGCAAACCGATTTGGAAAAAGAAGATCAACGGCGTGCAATACTCTCTCGGCACGCTTCCATTTGGAGGGTTCGTGGCGCTGCCGCAGCTCGCGCCGATGGACATCATCGAAGGTAAGGCGGATGTCGATCGCTCGCAGCTTCCGCCGATCTCAGCGTTGGACAAAATCATCGTGGCGGTGGCGGGTCCGTTGTTCAGTTTGCTGCTCGCCTTCGTTTTCGGGCTGATCGTTTGGGGCGCCGGTTATCCGGTGAGCGAATCGGACGTCACGACAACGATCGGTTACATCATGCCCGATTCGCCCGCGACGAAAGCTGGCTTGCAGCCGGGCGACAAGATTTTGGAAGTGGATGGAAAACGGGTGACGCGATTTCTCGGAATGAACGACAGCGTGAGCTGGGCGGTGGTGCGAAGCGAAGGCGAAACGATTCCAGTGAAGTTCGAGCGCAACGGACAAGTGCAGACTATTCAAGTCGAGCCCTACAAAGCGGAGACGCGACGTTGGAGCCGAAAAAGTGTTCGCCAGTTGCGGGTATTGCCGGCCGAAGTGCCGATTGTTGGCAAAGTGGAACCGAAGTCCCCCGCGGCCCAAGCCGGTTTACAAAAGGACGACATCATTCGGGCGATCAATGGTCAGGAAATCTTCAGTCCGGTCGCGTTATCAGAATTCACCAAGGCGCATCCCGACGAACAAATGACGCTCCGCGTGCAGCGCGGTGATTCCAGTTTCGATATCCAATTGAAACCAACGCCGATGGCGGTTGAAGGAGAAAAAAAACCTCGTCCGCGAATTGGCATCGAGTGGGACACCAAGCTGACGATCACGCATCCGAGCCCGATCGAATTGGTCCACAACAGCGTCACGAGCACGTTGAACACGCTGGGCGCGGTCATTTCGCCAAAGTCGGATGTGAAATTGCAGCACCTGAGCGGCCCGGTCGGCATTGGGCGAATCTATTTCCTGTTTTTCCAAAGCGAGCACGGATGGCAATTGGTCCTTTGGCTGAGCGTTGTGCTCAATGTGAACCTCGCGATTTTGAACATGCTGCCGATTCCGGTTCTCGACGGCGGTCACATTTTGTTTGGAGTGATCGAATCGGTCCGGCGCAAGCCGCTCAATATGCGCGTGCTCGAATATGTCCAAGGCCTGTGCACGCTTCTGATTATCGGCCTGATCGTTTACATCACATTTTTTGACGTCCAGGATTTGCCGTTTGTGAAGCGCGCGCTCGACAAATACGCGCCGCAATCGCAAAAAGCGGCCAAGGACCAGGACGTTCCCTAGCGTTCCGCTAGTCGCCCGGCTTCCCTAGCCACATTCGCTGCCGCTCAGTGGCTCCCGCCCTAAAGTTGGCACGCTTATTTTTCTTGGGATTAAGTGAAGTGTGCCAACGCCAGATTGCGCCGCTCGGCGAGCGCTTTAGATTCCATTCATGAGTCCGTCCATGACAACGACGGCATTTGAATTGCCGGGTTATCGCGTGGTGAAAACCTTTGGTGTGGTGCGCGGCATCATTGTCCGCTCGCGCTCGATTGTTGGAACGGTAGGCGCGGCTTTGCAGACATTGGTCGGCGGCAACATCACCATCCTGACCGATCTCTGCGAAAAAACGCGCGAGCATGCGCTCGAGCTTTGTTTGCAGCACGCGCGCGATCTTGGCGCGAACGCGATCATCGGTCTGCGCTACGACGCAACCGAGATCATGCAAGGCGTGACCGAAGTTTTGTGTTACGGCACGGCCGTGTTGGTCGAGCCGAATCCGGCCTGAGCGATGAAGTACACCCACAATCCATTGCGGTATCGTCGTCGCGAGACCCGCGAAGTGCGGGTCGGCAACGTGGGTATTGGCGGGAACAATCCGATCCGCGTCCAGTCGATGATCACCTGTGACACGATGGACACGGAGATGTCGATCCAGCAGACGATCGAGCTCGCGGAAGTGGGTTGCGAGATTGTGCGTATCACTGCGCCGACGGTGAAGGACTCGCGCAATCTGGAGAACATCGTCAAAGGTTTGCGCGAGCGAGGCTGCAATGTGCCGATCGTCGCGGACATTCATTTCAAACCCGAAGCCGCGATGGAAGCAGCGAAGTGGGTGGACAAGGTCCGAATCAATCCGGGAAACTACGCTGATTCCAAAAAGTTCGTGATTCGCGAATACACGGACGAACAGTACGCCGGGGAGTTGAATCGGATTCGTGAGCGATTCACGCCCCTGGTCGATCTTTGCAAAGAGCGCGGCATCGCGTTGCGGATCGGGACGAACCACGGCTCGTTGAGCGACCGCATTCTAAATAGATACGGCGACACACCGCTCGGGATGGTGGAGAGCGCGCTCGAGTTCGCCCGGATCGCGCGCGATCACGATTACCACGCCTTCGTCTTTTCGATGAAGGCGAGCAATCCGAAAATCATGATCGCGGCTTATCGATTATTGGTCGCGCGATTGAACGAGCTCGGGCCGGACTGGAATTATCCAGTCCATCTCGGCGTGACCGAAGCCGGCGAAGGCGAAGACGCGCGAATCAAAAGCGCGATCGGGATTGGTTCACTGCTCGCAGATGGAATCGGCGACACGATCCGCGTTTCCTTGACGGAGGATAGTCCGCACGAAATTCCGGTGGCGCGGGCGCTGGTCGCAATGGCAACAAAAGCAGGAGAGACGCCTGCCGCCGCAGGACAAGATGTCGATCTTTCGTTTGATCCGTTTTCGTATCAGCGGCGAACGACCGAGACGATTGAGCGTGATGGTGTGCGGATGGGCGGCGAAGAATTGATTCGGGTCGTGGTTCCGAAAACCAATTACGACAAAATCGCGCACAAGATCGACAAGATGGGCGATTACAAGCCGGAGATTGTTTACGAAAACGCAAGCGTTGTTAAAGTCGATCCGCGCGATGACGCCGCGGTCGCGAAAATTAATTCCGAGCGCGCGCCGCAACTGGTGACAGTGAAGGAAGATGTCGATCTTCCAGTGATTGCGGTCTTTCGTTTGCTGGCGGCGAAATTGCAGGCTCGGCATGCGATCCTGCTGAAGGATGAACTAAGAATTAAAAAGGAAGAGAAAGATTTCCTGCAAACATTGTTGATCGGTTCGACGAACATCGGTTCGCTTTTGTGCGATGGAATTGGCGACGCGATTTTGATCCAGGGCGAAGAAGCGCCGGGGCAGGCATTGCGATTGAGTTACAATATTCTCCAGGCGGCCGGTTCGCGGATCTTCAAGACCGATTACGTCGCCTGTCCGTCGTGCGGCCGAACTTTGTTCAATCTTCAAACCACGACCGCGAAAATTAAAGCCGCCACTT
>DATEWZ010000018.1:0-5538 GCA_035257485.1 Chthoniobacterales bacterium | reverse complement strand
CGGCCAATGGGTCGCGGACAACGTGAACGATTCGCGCTGTCGGAAAAATTTCCAGCCAGGCCGGCGCGAACAAAGTTGTGCGCGGTTCCTTCCAGCCCCATGCCGCGCCAAATTTCATTCGCAATCTGAGCCAGAGACCTTTCGGATTGTTGCGGTAGCCAAAGATCCGAGAAAGGTCGCGTTCGACATTTTTTCGGAGGTAAGTGATGCAGCCGCGCAATCCGTCGGCAGTCGCGATCTGTTTCAGAAACGGCTCCGGGTTGTGCCAGGCGCCGCCGGTCTGTTGCAAATAATCCTCGTGTAATTTTTGGAGCGGCCGCGGTTCGCGGTGAGAATCAAGGTGCTCGCCGATTTGCAATCCAAGCAACTCCAACGCGTGCGCCGTGGCGCTCGTGCCCGACCGATGCGCGCCAATGATAATCACCGGACGATGCCTGCGCGCCGTAGCCTTGGCGAAGGAGGGTCGATTTTTCATCGGCAAAAATCAGGCGGTGTAGCCAAAGCGTGCGTCCAAATGCTTGAGCGCATCGGCGGCAAAAGCCTGGTCTTCGGTCGAAAGGTAATCGCGATAGCCGCCGACTTTGCCGCGACGGACTTTGAATGATTCCGGGTTCTTCACGTCGCTGGAGCGAAGAATTTTCGAATCGAACACGCCCGCCACTTCGAGTCGCTGCATGTTTGCGAAATCAGAAAACTCGAGCGCGTGTTTGAATGCCTGTGGATCGGGTGATGTTTCACCTAGAGTGGCGAGAATCGCGCGAAAGTTTTCCTCCGGCGCGGCCCGCAGCGACTCGTAATGCACGAGCGTAAAATCTCGGCGACGGCCAAATTCCGCGAACCAGTTGTTCATCGTTTTGATGATCGTCATGATGCCGTAGCGTCGATCGCGCAGAAGATCGCCGATACTTTTCTGCTTCAATTCTTGCGGAGTTTCGCGCGTGCGATGGACCAATTGCATGTAAAGCGAAACGAATGCGTCCCGCGGATCGCGCACCAGAAGAATGACGTGCGCCCGCGCCAGTTCGCGCGCCGGCACGAGATATTTTCCACGAACTCGCTCCCAAAAGCGGGCTTTCATCCGTTGTTCCGCGAAATCGTGCGAAAAAATCATTCGGGGAATGTTCGGCTCGTGATAACGGTCCGGCCGCAAGGTGAACGGCCGGCCGGTCCGCTTGCAAAAATACGCGCAGAGAAACGTGCGCACCCAGGTGCGGCCGCTTTTCGGAACTGAAATAACTACTGCGTCGCCGCCGGAAAGCTCGCGCGCCCGACTGCTCAAGTTCCAACGACCAAAACTTCGACGCCCGCTCGAATCGGCCGATTCGCCGGGAATGCGCGCGACTTCGTGAAGCAACTTCAAATAACCGCGGGCAAAACGTTCCAGCGAATAATGTTGTTCGATTAGCTCACGTCCGCGCTGCCCGAAAGTTTTTCGCAATGCAGCGTCCCGAATCAAACTGCTAAGCGCGTTTACCCAATCGTCCTGGCTGCGCGCCAGAAAACCATTCTCGCCGTGCGAAATAATTTGATTGTTCACGCCGACGTCGGAGGCGACGACGGCTGTGCCCACGCCCATGTATTGCAAAATTTTGTAACCGCACTTGCCGCGCGTCCAAACGGAGTCCCAGAGCGGCATGATTCCAATGTCGAAACCGGCGAGAGTGGTTTGCTCCGTTTCAAGTTGCCACGGCTCGTTCTCGACCTGGACACGATCGAGCTTGAGCGGCTTGTCCGACACGACTTTCAACTTCAGTCCCGGAAACATTTCGGTCAGGCGCTGCAATGCCGGTTGGATGTGCCGAAGATAGGGAAGTCCATCGCTCAACCCGACCCAGCCGATGGTTAAACCCGGTCCTTCGAAGTTTTTCTTCGAATGATAACGGCGAAGATCGATCGATGTCGGCAGCACGATCGCGCGGCAGCCGGCGGCTTCGGCGAAACCGGCAAGAAAATCATTTCCGGCAACGACCGCCACGCAATGTTGGACTGTGCGCAGAAACTTTTTGAAATCTTTGCCGCGCAATGGCCGCCGATGTTTTTGTTCGCGAAACATGACCGCATCGTCGAAATCGAAGATGATCCGGCGATTAGCGCGTTGAAGAAGACCGAGCTCGAATTCGTTGAAGCCGATCGTTTTGAACAGGACAACGACGTCGTGCCTACGAGCCTCACGCAAAACGCGTAGTCGCTCACTCAAACTGGAACGACGCGTCGGAACTATGGTCGCCTCAACACCAAGCGCCCCGTAGTAATCGACGCAATCACGCAAACGCAGCCGCGTGCTCGGCGCGTTTCCATGTTCAACGACGCAAAGGATTTTCATCGAATCTCTTTCCTACAATTTCCGTGGCTGTCATTCCAGCGACTAAAGATCACCCGCTTCGAGTTCGAGCGCTATTGCTTCCTATCATATCACCTTGTTACTCTCGTGGAGTAAGGGCGTCCGCTTCCAGCGCGCTCAAGATGAAATAAGTCGATCGCGGTTGAGATTACCGACAACGGCGTTGGAGTTAAGCCAGAGTTCTTAAACAAAATCTTCGATGCCTTCGAGCAACTGCAGAGTCGCAAGGAAGGTCTTGGATTGGGTCTCGCCATCAGCAAGGCAATCATCGAAATGCACGGCGGCTCGATCAGGCGCCCGCAGCGCCGGCGAGGGGCGGGGCGCGACGTTTACTGTCACCTTGCCCGTCGCGGAATAATTAGACTTTGCCGGTGCCCCAACGCCGGTGAAGAAATCTTTCCCACGGCGAAAACAAAATTTTGTCGGCGAGCAATCCAATCACCACGATCACCAGCATGATGCCGATCACCTGGTCCATCGCGTTCAATTCCCGACCGTAATGGAGCAGATGTCCGAGCCCAAAACCGGTCAAAATAGTGACGTAAATTTCCGCGGCCATTAGCGAGCGCCAGGCAAACGCCCACCCCTGTTTCATTCCGCTGATCAGGTACGGCAGCGACGCCGGCAGGATTACGTGGATCCAGCGATGAAATGGTCTGGAGCCCATCGTTCGCGCCGCGCGCGCGAAAATTGGCGGAATGGTGCGCACTCCGGTGTCGGTCGCAATTACGACTGACCAAACCGTTCCCATGATCACGACGAACAACATCGCGCCCTCAGTTTGTCCGAACCAAAGCAACGCCAAAGGCACCCAGCACACGCTCGGCAAAGTTTGCAATCCGAGCGCCAAGACGCCGATCGTGTCTTCGACGAATTTGAACGAGGCCGTGAAGAGTCCAAGCGGCAAACCGATTAAGAGTCCAATAAAATATCCGATCAGCAACCGTCGCAGCGTGACGACGGTCGCTTGCAAGAGCGTCCCGTCGCGAAACGCGCTCTCTAAATATTGGGCGACGCTTCCCGGCGAAGGCAAAAGAATCGGCGACCAGATTTTTGCGCGCACCAGCGCCGACCAGATCGCGATCAGCCCGATGAAAAATAAAATCGCAAGTAAAGCGCGTCTCATGTTTGGGCAGGTGTCGGATTTGGAACGTAACTTTTCAGCGCGCTGGTCAACTCCTTCGCGTGTTGCGCGATCTCGATGCTGTTGAAATCGCGCGGTCGCGGAAGATTCACCTCAAAAACTTCGCGCAATCTTCCTGGCGTCGGCGACATGATCATCACGCGATCGGCCAGGCAGGCGGCTTCGCGCACGTTGTGAGTGACGAAGATGATGGTCTTGCGCCGTTTTTGCCAGATCGCCTGAATGTCGCCGTAAAGTTGTTCGCGAGTCATCGCGTCGAGTGCAGCGAACGGTTCATCCATCAATAACACCCGCGGATTCGGCGCGAGCGCGCGCGCCAGCGCGACGCGTTGTTTCATTCCGCCGGAAAGCTCGTGCACGTTCGCTTCCATGAATTTTTCCAAGCCGACCAGGTGCAGAAAAAATTTTGCCACTTCTCGCCGCTCGGAATTGCGCAGACCTGGCTTCAATCGCAAACCGAACATGACGTTGCCGAAAACATTCAACCACGGAAAAAGCGCGGATTCCTGAAACATCACCAGTCGATGACGTCCGGGATGATTGACCGGTTGATTGTCCGCCAGCACCTGTCCCTTGTCGGGACGTTCGAGCCCCGCAATGATGTCGAGCAAGGTCGACTTTCCGCATCCGCTCGGGCCGACGATCACGATGAATTCGCCTTCGGCAACATCAAACGAGACATCGTCTAGCGCATGTACGTTCTGCCGCTTTTGCTGAAACCATTTCGAAACATGATCGACAATCAGTTTCGCCGGCGGCGGACCTTTGAGCTCTTCCTGGAGAGACATTCAGGGCGTTTCGAAGAGCTTAGACAAATCAGGCGCGGTTTTGATGAAACCGGCTTTGACCGAATTCTGCATGAACTTCTCCACCGAGGCGCGCGGCGTTTCCGCTGTGAAAACAATTCGCTTAAAGGCCGCCGCGATGATTTCCGGACTCATGTCGCTTTTCGTTTCCTCGAGAAGTTCCGCTTTCACCAATCGTTGCGCTTCCTCCGGATTTTTTTGGATCCAATCCGTCAGCTCGGCGTGCGCCTGTGCGAATTTTTTCAACAGTTCGCGTTGTTGCAGAAATTTCACACTCGAGACGAGCACGGTCGTCGCCGTTTCTTTTTCTTCGACCAAGACTTTCCCCGACGCTTCGTGCTCGAGGCGGGACAACCACGGTTCCACCGTCCAAACCGCGTCGATTTTCTTTTGCTTGAAGAGCGCGAGCTGGTCCGGGTTTTGGGTGGGGATCACCTGCGCATCGCCCCCGAGCTGCGTGATTTTCAATCCGCCCTCGGTTAGCCACGCGCGACAGGAAATATCCTGCGTGTTTCCAAGCTGCGGCGTCGCGATTTTCTTTCCGCGAAAATCCGCCGGCGCATTCAAATTCCTGTCCGGTTGCACAATCAGCCCCGCGCCGCCGTTGGCCGCCCCGGCGATCAAACGGATCTCGGCGCCATTCGCTTTCGTATAAGCATTAAGCGCCGGCCCCGGACCGACATAAGTCAGATCGATCGAGTTCGCGAAGATCGCTTCCATCGCGCTAGGGCCGGCGTTGTAAACAAACCACTCGATCTTTGTGTCCGCGCCAAGCCGCTGTTCAAACCAACCCTTGCCCTGTCGCGTCAGCGCGTGCGCGATCACGCCTTGGGCGTGGGTGATGTTGGGAAAATGTCCAACGCGAATCTTTGTTTCAGCAGAAGCGGAGTTCGCCGCAAAAATCGCGAAGGTCGCAAGAGCCAGGATAGACATCTTCATAATTGAACTGTAGCCATCGCACTGTGGGCGACGCGAATAAAATGTGCACTCAGCAAACGCTTCGCATCGCGAAGCGGCTACAGACTTATCTTAATGGCCGCGCGACCAGAATTCCGGCATGGCTGCGATAAGTACTCAAATAAGTGGAGAGTCGCGAGTCGACGACAACTTTTCCGTAATTGTGCGGCGCGGATGCGTGCATGAAATGCAAAACACCGTCGCTCGTCCGGAGCGCCAGGCCGACGTGCGTGGTGGAAAACATTCGGCCGTCATATCCCACGATCCCGATGATGTCGCCGCTTTGCAGT
>DATEWZ010000017.1:0-2619 GCA_035257485.1 Chthoniobacterales bacterium | reverse complement strand
ATCGACACCGCGGTCTCGCCCTACCCCTGCGCCTCGACCCTAAATGTAACTGTTAGCAATTCCACGCACCAGGGGACGTATTTTTTCACGGTCACTGGCAAGTGGCCACGCACTTTGGCGTGACGCGAAGTAAAACCAAATAGGAATGAAGTGATGGATGAGCGACATAGAAGTAAAGCTGCAAGGGTAGCAGCCAGCGAGTGTGGGCAACGAGTGAGTTTCAATTAAGAAGGAAGAAGGATAAAATTCGGAAGCGGAAAACGCCGAACGCTCAACGCCCAACGCTGAATGAAGAAAACCGCGATCAGAGACGCCGCACAGCGGCGTGGCTACAACTAGTCGTGTTCATTCGTGTCGATTCGTGGTTAAGGAGTTGCGCCAGGCATTGAACGAGGGGACACTGCGCGCTTTCCGCAATGCTGACCGTTTCACAACTTTCAAAATCTTTCGCCGGCCGGGCGCTCTTTGACGACGTGTCGCTCCAGGTCAATCGCGGCGATCGGATCGGATTGGTCGGTCCCAACGGTGCTGGCAAGTCAACATTGTTTGCGCTTCTTCTCGGTGACGTCTCGCCCGATAAGGGAACGATCGCGACCGAGAAGAACGCGACCATCGGATTTCTTCCGCAGGAAACCGCCGCCGCCGGAGACGAAACCGTGCTCGAACTTGCTCTCGCCGTTTCGCCGGCGCTGGTGCACGCGCAGAAAGTGATCAAGGAGCACGAAGCAGCTGTAGTCGGGATCGCTGATCCCGGTGCCGACGCGGCCTATCACAATGCGCTCCATGTTTTTGATGAGCACGGCGGATGGGAGCTCGAACCAAAAGCAAAACGGGTCCTCGCCGGACTCGCTTTTCGCGAAACTGATTTCGACCGCCCAGCGCGCGCTTTAAGTGGCGGCTGGATCATGCGCGCGCATCTCGCGCGGTTGCTCGTGATGGAACCCGACCTCCTTCTGCTCGACGAACCGACGAATCATCTCGATCTCGAATCGCTCCAATGGTTCCAGGAATATCTGCGAACTTATCCGGGCGCGATTGTGATGATCTCGCACGATCGCGAATTTTTGAATCAGCTCGTCGGCAGCATCGTCGAGATCGCGCACTCGAAACTGGTGCGTTATCGGGGCGACTGGGACAGTTATGTCGAGCAGAAAGCAGCGCGCGAAGAACAACAGCTCGCCGCTTACAAAAATCAGCAGAAGGAAATCGCGTCGCTGCAATTGTTTGCCGATCGATTTCGCGCCAAGGCCAGCAAAGCTTCGCAAGCACAGAGCAAGCTGAAACAGATCGATCGCATGAAAAAAATCGCGGCGCCGGTCGCGCGCGGAAAGACGATCAAGTTCCATTTCCCGCAACCGGTGCGCAGCGGCCTGCGCGTGATCACGTTGAAAGATGTCGATCATGCCTACGGCGACGTCGTCGTTTATCGCGGAATGCAATATCATGCCGAGCGCGGTCAACGCACCGTGCTTGTCGGCCCGAATGGCGCGGGAAAATCGACTCTTCTCAAGTTGCTTGCGGGCGTGTTGCCCGTGCAGCACGGGGTGCGCGAACTCGGACATAATGTGCGCGCAGGTTATTTCTCGCAGAACCGAATCGACGTGCTCAACGCGAGCCATACGGTTCTCGACAGTGCACGTGACATGCCCAATCCCGTGTCCGAACAAACCGCGCGCACTGTGCTCGGTTCTTTTTTGTTTCGCGGCGACGATGTTTTCAAGACCGTCGCGGTTTTGAGCGGTGGCGAAAAGTCGCGACTGGCCCTTGTCAGGTTATTGCTCGATCCGCCGAACCTTCTGCTCATGGACGAGCCGACGACACATCTCGATGTCGGCTCCATCGATGCCCTCATCGGCGCGCTCAAGCAATATCACGGGACGCTCATCTTTATTAGTCACGACGTTCATTTTATCCGCGCCATCGCTACAAGCGTTCTGCACATCACTGCCACCCCGGATCAGGTTGGAGGCCGCCTGACATTTTATCCCGGCGATTACGATTACTATCTGGACAAATCAAAAGCCACGTCGGCGCGGACGGCCTTGACCGCGGGCCGCGATGCGTCAGAGGTCAACGGTCTCGCTGCGGCGAGTAAACTACAGCCGGAGATCAGAAAGCAAATCGGCTCCGGTTTAAGAAAACAGAAAGAACAAAAGCGTCTCGAAGCGGAATCGCGTAACGCGATTGCCAAAGCGCGGCGCGAAAAGGAAAAGCGGGTTCACGAACTCGAGACGAAAATCGCGGCATTGGAAAGACAACAGAAAGAACTAGCCGCGGCGCTGGAAGATCCGGCTGCTTACACACCGGGCGGCCGCGCCACTGCGATCAATCGCGATCTCTCCGCTTTGACCCGCGATCTTGCCCGCCTGACGGCGGAATGGGAAAGCGTCACCGCCACGGTGAGCGCTCCCTGACGGAATCGGTGACTTCTTCACCGCGGAATTCGTTGTCCAAAAAAACAGCTTGATTTCTTTCCATTATCCACAACCATATGGTTGTGGATAATCTGAGCTTTACATTTGCAGCTTTGTCAGATCCGACCCGCAGGTCGATTGTCGATCGACTTACCCGCGGGCCCGCGACTGTTAACGAGCTCGCCGCGCCTTTCTCTATTTCTCA
>DATEWZ010000016.1:0-17587 GCA_035257485.1 Chthoniobacterales bacterium | reverse complement strand
GCAAGCTTCTCGAATTGAACATTCAGCTCACCGTGACAGTTGGCCGGAATAAAAGCCTTCACCGCGCGATCGAGCGCGCCGCCGGCGATAAGAACATCGAGATCTACGGTTGGACGGAGGAAATGCCGCGATTGCTTTGCGAAAGCCACGTCCTTATCGGCAAAGCCGGCGGCGCGACCGTCCAGGAAACGATCGCCGCCAGTTGTCCGATGATCATCAATCACGTCGTTTCCGGCCAGGAGGAAGGCAACGCGCGACTGATTGTCGAAACGAATTCGGGCGTGATCGCGCTTTCGAACGACGAAGTTCTTGCCGAAGTCGAAGGCACATTCGCCGACGGTGCTAAACAATGGCGGAACTGGTCCGCGAATATTTCCGGACTCAGTCGCCCGCGCGCATCGCTCGACATCGCTGAGTTTCTCTTGTCGATCTAACGCCGAAAGATTTCCGCGCCGGCAAGGAATGTTCGTATCACTTCAAGCTCCCGGGAAATCACGACCAGATCGGCATCGCCGCCGATTTTGAATTGCCCCTTGCTGCTGAGCCCGATGACGAATGCCGGTGTGTCGGTCGCCATCCCCACCGCTTCAGGCAGCGGCACGCCGACTTTTGTAACCATCGTGCGCACAAGATCAATCATGCGCGACGCGCTGCCGGCGAGCGCAGAACGATCAGCCAACAAACAAACGCCGGCTTCAGTAATGCATTTTGTTCCGTAAAGGGAAAATTTGGAACCATCCGGCAAACCGGCGCCCGCAGTCGCGTCCGTGACCAGACAAATTCCAGTCAGCCTTTTCGCGCGATACAACATCCGCATCAACGTTGGCGAAACGTGATGACCGTCGGCGATCAGCTCGCAAATAATGTTTGGTTCGCTCATCGCAAACTCGAGCAATCCGGCCACGCGATCGATCCCGCGCCGGCGCGTGCTCGACATGCAATTGAAGGTATGGGTCACGCTGCGCATTCCGTGCTCGAACGCTTCGCGGGCGTCATTTTCCCACGTATCGCTGTGACCACCGCTCACGCTGATTCCGTTTCTTACCAGCGCGTCGATCAGCTCAAGCGCCCCCGGTAGCTCCGGCGCGATTGTCATTCGCTTAATCACATCTTTTTGCCCGAGGAGTGGCGCGTACATTTTCTTCGTTGGCTTGCGCATCAAACTGACGCGCTGCGCGCCGGCTTTCGTTTTCGAAATAAAAGGGCCTTCAACGTGCACGCCGGCGATTTGCTTGATCGATGATTTTTGCGCGCGCACCTCGTTCACCACTTTGAGGATCGCCTTGATCGGCGCGGTCGCGGTCGTCAGCAGAAGCGAGGTGGTCCCGCCACTCGCGTGATAATCGCAGATCGTCCGAAATGTTTTTGCGGAGGCCTGCATCGCGTCGCGCCCCATCGCGCCGTGGACATGGAGATCGATAAAACCGGGCGCGAGATAGTTATTCTGAAGATCGACAACTTGTTCGCCCATGGCCGTTGACTGCGGTCGAATGCCGGTGATGAGCCCATCTTCGACGAGCAAATCGAGCCCCTCGCGAATGCCATTGGGAAAAATCAATCGGCCGTTCTTAAAGATCATCGTCCAAGTCTAAGCAATTCCGTCGCCCGCGTGAACACCTCATCTGAAAAACCGAGCGCCTTCTTGAATTGAAAATCGCGCTCGAGTGGATTGACGATCTTTTGAACCCGATGAAACGATTCGCCGTCGAGCGATTGATTCAGCCAAAGCCGATGACCGAGCACCGGCACGGGAAAATCGCTGCCGTGAAGAATTCGCGGTTCGATCTCGCTGCGGTGACAATCGAGCAAATGTCTGCAACGGTTTAATGAGAGCAGCGCGCTGATGTCACCGTAGAGATTTGGGAATTCGCGCAACATGGCGGCCCAATCATCGAAATAGTCGCAATCGAACGCCCCGCTGCTCGTTCCGCAATGCGCCGCGATTACGGTGACGCCGCATTCGAGCGGCGTGCGAAGCAAACGCGGATCGGCGAACTTTTTGTTCACGACGGGCACGGTGTGTTCGCCGCCGGTGTGCGCGAGAAGCGGCAGCCGCGCATCAGCCATTTTTTTCCAAAACGGAACGTAACGCCGGTCTGACATGTCGATGTTCTGACAATTAGGCAAACATTTCATCAACACAGCGCCTCGCTCGACGCAGCGTTGAAGTTCATCAACTGCATCGCGACGCGCGGGATGAATCGAAACACCCGCCAAAAATTCCGGATGTTCTCGTGCCAGATCGAGAACGACGTCGTTTGGAACAAACATTGAGCCAAGATCCGGACGCGGCGTGCCGTCGGGATCGTGAACGCGTTCGTGCGCGAGCAAAACAACCGCCTCGAGCGATGAATCGCGGACGAGCTTGAGCAAATGTGTGCTATAAATCTTCTCAAGATCGCCTTCGAGCGCGCTCGCGGGCATGCCGAGCTGGCGGAGCATGAAACCCGCCAGCAGGCGATGCCATCCGTTTAGGCGCAACCAGCCGCCGGAACCGCTGACGCCGTTGCCCACCATGTGCACATGCATGTCGATCCGCACGGGGAACTGATTGCGTTTGCCCCGCTAAAAGTCCATTTTGTTCGTCCCGATGGACTACGATGTCACGATCATCGGCGGCGCTTTTTCCGGCGCGGCCACCGCGCAATTGATCAAGCGGAAAACGCCCAACGCGAGAGTATTGATCATCGAAAAAAACGCCGAGTTCGATCGCAAAGTCGGCGAATCGACCACCGAAGTGAGCAGTTGTTTCATGACACGCATTCTCGGGCTCGCGAATTATCTCGGACACGAACAACTGGCGAAACAGGGATTGCGCATGTGGTTCTGTAACTCGCCCGAGCAAAAATTTGACGACTGTGTGGAAATTGGTCCGCGTTACGGCTCGCGAGTGCAGACCTTTCAAGTCGATCGCGCGAAACTGGATTCGCATTTGCTCGAGTGCGCCGTGAATGCGGGTTGCGCCCTCCTGCGACCGGCGAAAGTAGCAAAGATCGAATTGGACGGCGCGAAGGGACAGACGGTGGAGATCGATCTTGGTAACGAGCGGCGCACCATTCGCGCGCGCTGGCTGATCGATGCGAGCGGCCGCGCAACGTTGCTTGCGCGCAAGCTCGGACATTTTCGACCGAACAACGAGCACCCGATCAACGCCGTCTGGGCGCGGTTCACCGGTGTGAAAGATTGGGACAGCTACGATTGGCGCGAGAAATTTCGCGACTATATGGACGAATGCCGGACCGCGCGTTCATGGGCGACGAACCATCTGACCGGGCACGGTTGGTGGGTCTGGATCATTCCCTTGCGCGGCGGCGACGTCAGCGCTGGAATCGTTTACGACAGCCGAATCTTTCAACTGCCGAACGGTGGAAGCGTTGCCGAAAGATTGCACGCGCACATTCTGGCGAACCCGGTCGGGCGTGAAATTTTTCGCGACGCGCGCGCGATCGAAGGAGACGTGCACGCCTTTTCGGCGCTGCCCTATTACAGCGAAAAAGTTTGCGGTGACGGTTGGGCGTCCGTCGGCGATGCAGCCGGCTTCATCGATCCGCTTTACAGTCCGGGTCTCGATTTCTGTTCTTACACGAGCAGCTATGTCGCTGACTTCGTCGCGCGCAGCGTTGCCGGCGAAAATGTTTCGGCAAACGTCACGCGTTACAACGAGCAATATCCGATCATGTATCGGTCGTGGTTCGAGACGCTCTTCAAGGACAAATATTATTACATCGCCGATGCCGAACTGATGTCGGCGGCATTTCTGCTCGACGTATCGTCGTATTATTTTGGACTGGTGATCGCGGCTTATCGGAATCCAGAGAAAGCGTTTCTGGAGCTGCCGTTTCAAGGGCGGGTCGGGCAGATCGCGGCCTGGGTGATGAAATTTTACAATCGTCGTCTGGTCGCGTTGGCCAAACGCCGCCTCGCCACCGGCCACTTCGCGAAGCACAACGCCGGCTGGCGCGAATTGTATGATGGCTTTGTTCCGGATTTTCGCGTAACGAAATTGCTGCGAAAGGGACTATTTCGGTGGTGGAAAGCGGAACTAACCAACCTGCGGCTGATGTTCAGTTCGCCGGCGAAGACAACACGAGCGTCCGCCGCGGCGCCGGCCGGAGCGTAACCGGCAGCGAACGTCACTGGTGGCACAATCTCGCGGTTCGCGGAATTTTTTGGAGAAAATTTATCGACTGGGCCGCGCGCGCGCTGCCGCCATTTCTGCATCGCCCGCTGATCTGGATCGCGGCGGTCCTGTTTTTCTTCGTCACGCGCCCCGCGCGCAAAGCGCTGCTCCAAAATCTTCGCGTCGTCGTTCCCGGATCCTGGCGAATCGTGAATTATTTCCGCGTCATTCGCGTGTTCGCCAACTTCGGTTGGTCACTCACCGATGTGGCCGTCCATCGATTTAAAAAGCCGAGGTTTCGCTATGAACTGGAAGGCGGGAGATTTTTGGACCAACTCGGCGCGGCCCGCGGCGCAATTGTCCTGACCGCGCACATGGGAAATTACGATTTGGGGGCGGCGTTGTTCGCCGAGAGATTCGATCGCCGGATCCGAATGGTGCGCGCCCCGGAGCCGGATGCGCTCGCCGCGCAACATCTCGATCTTGCGCTGCAACAATCGAGCGCCGGCGCAGTCCAGGTCGGTTACAGCGACGATGGGACGTCGCTCGCGTTCGATTTGTTGAATGCGCTGCGCGCCGGTGAAATCATTTCGATCCAAGGCGACCGTGTGGTCGGGGAAGTTGCCCACGCGCCGGTGAAGATTTTCAATCGCAAGGTTTCTCTGCCGAACGGTCCGTTTGTTCTTTCATTTGTCTCCGGAACCGCAATTTATCCACTGTTCGTAGTTCGGACGGGCTATCGGAAATATAAAATTGTCGCGCGAGATCCGATTGTCTTCTTCCGGAAGGATGGAACGCGCGACGAAATCATTGCCGAGGCAATGGAACTATGGGCGCGCGTGCTCGAAGGAATTTTACGCGAGTACTGGCCGCAGTGGTTCGCGTTCGCTCCGCTCTTCTAAATCGGATTTACCAGGGTGAAATACCACTGCACAAATTTTTCGCCGAAGAACATCCAGATTAACGCGCCAAGCGCCAGGTAGGGCCCGAATGGCAGCTTTGCCGACCAAACGCGTTTGCCGATAATCAGGGTTCCGAGCCCAACAATCGAGCCGAGGATTGATCCCCCGAAAATGCTGAAGAGCACGCCGCGCCAGCCGAGAAACGCTCCGATCGCTGCGAGGAATTTCAAGTCGCCGCGGCCCATCGCTTCGCGCGGAATTTCCAGCTCGCGCACAACGCCTGAAATCTGATCGACCGTATCGAGCAGGAACTCTTCGCTGCCGATGCGGACGCGATTGTAGTGGAATTCCAGAATTTCGTTTCCGAATGCGCGGTTGTCGATCTTCGCCTCGTCACAATGGAGCAAGAGCCGATCTTTCTCCCGCGCGAAATAATCACTCCATAGACTTCGTTCTTCGCCAACCGCGAAATCGGCGTCGTCACCGCGCCGGGTCCAGTTAAATGCCGTTGCTCCGTCGAGCTTCACCCGTTTTTTGCCGAACGCGATCTTGCCACCTTCGAGCACGATCCACAGAATGACGTAACCAAGCGCGGCGGCGAGGGCTGAGCGAATCACCGCGGCCAAACGCGAGTCCGCGCCCATCAGCTCCGGAACAATCAAGCTCGCGCAAATTCCCGCGATTGTTCCGCCGATCGTGATTTGGTCGGGAATGATGAAGTGTTCCAGATCAACAAAGGTCGCGATGAGCAAAATGGAAACAAAAACCCAATAGGCGATCGCGATTTTCCACGGAAAAAATTCCCAGATGGCGAGAAACAAGAGCGCAGTCAGCAATTCGACGCCGAGATAGCGGAAGGCGATCTTACTGCCGCATTTTGCGCAACGGCCGCGCAAGACCAACCAACTGACGAGCGGAATATTTTGGTGCCATGGGATCTGGGTTTTGCAGGCCGGGCAGAACGATCGGCGCGGTTCACGGATCGAGATGTCGCGCGGTAAACGGTAGATGCCGACGTTCAAAAACGAACCAATGGCTGCGCCCAAAACGAAGGCAAGCATCGCGAAAAGTGTCAGATAAGGAAAAATTTCCACGCGATCAGATCTGCGTTCTCGATTTTCGACGTTCCATCAACCAGGCGATCCAAATGCAGCCCTCGTAAAGCAACGCCATTGGGCTCGCCATTGCGAACAAGGTCAAGATGTCCGGCGTCGGAGCGATGATCGCGGCCAGAATAAAAATGAGGACGATGGCGTAAGGCCGCGTGCGCGCCATGAATTTGTAGGTGATCAGGCCAAAATAGACCAGCGCGAGAACGACCATCGGCAACTCGAAAGCCAGACCGAAACCGAGGACGAACTTCGTCACGAAAGAATAATATTGCTGCACCGTCCAGGTCGGCGCCCATCCGAGTGATTGCGTGTCGCGAAAAAAGAACAGGATCGTTTTCGGCAACAACCAAAAGTAACCGAGCACGACGCCCAGCAGAAAAAGTCCGAAGCTGCCGGCAATTGCCGGAAACAAAAAACGTTTCTCAACTTCGGTCAGCGCCGGGAGGACAAACCCGGCCAAGAAATAAAGCAGCAACGGAAAGGAGATCACAATCCCCGCGTAAAACGCGAGATGAAATGAAATCACCAGCGAGTCGGTGATTCCGAGCGCTTTGAGCGCGCCGACTTGCGGATCGAGATCGTGTAGCGGCGCCTGCATCACGCGCACGAGCTGGGTGCGAAACGCGAAACAAAGAACCATCGACGCTATAATTGTGATTGCCATCTTCACGACCATCCAGCGCAAGTCCTCGAGATGTTCGAGGAAAGGCTTCGACGTTTCGCTCTCGGACAATTCGCGAAACTTGAAAATGTCGCGCAGAGCCATGTTCGATTAGCACGTAGCCATGGAAATCAAACCGCGAGCGGCGAGGCGCGCGCAAATTGCCAACGTGTTGGAATCGCGGATCTCGTTCTTCGCGATCATTTGCCAAAGTTCTTCGGTGCCGACCGCGCGACACTCGAGGATCGCTTCGCCTTCTTCGCGTTCATGTTTCGCAGCCTTTTGCACCGGGCGAACGAGAAAGAAATAGCAATGCTCGTCGGTCAATCCGGCGGAAGTGAAAAAGAACCCGAGCGGAATAATTTCGCCGTCTGGGGCGAGATCGTGGCCCGTCTCTTCGTGCAACTCGCGGAGCGCAACCTTTTCGATTGCTTTTTCATCTAGCTCACCGTCCCCGTCGATCTGGCCGGCAGGCATCGACCAAATTGCCGCCCGAATCGGGATCCGTTCTTCCTTGATCAAGAGAAACTTTCCATCCTTTGTCATCGGCGCGATCACGACCGCTGCCTTGCGCCGGATCGTCGTCCAAGTCCGCGGTTTCTCGGAAGAAGGCGTGCGGACTTTCTCGGTCACAACTTCCAAAAAATCGTTCGCGAAATTCTCGTTGCTTGAAACTGTTTCCCAGCCGTTGCTGTCCCTCACCAGTTTGCTTCGTTTCACGTCCGGACTTTAGAGGCCGCCGTCAGTAGCGGCAAACTCAACGAAGCCTTTCGCGCCACGATTTGAGCTGCGCCTTGACGTTCTTCGGCGACGGCGCGCCGATCGCCATCCGCGCCGCAAGCGAACGGCGAACATCGAAGACTCTTACAACATCGGCGTCGAACTGCTTCGAAAACTTCCGTAACTGGACCAAAAGGATTTCATCGAGCTTTTTGCGTCTGGCGATCGCCGCGCTAACGACGCGACCGACGATTTCGTGCGCCTCACGAAATGGTGCTCCTTTTTTGACCAAATATTCAGCGAGATCGGTCGCGAGAAGCTGCGGGTCGGCCGCCGCGGCTTTCATTCGTTCACGACTGAATTTCAATTGCGGCACCATTTCGGAAAAGACCTCGAGCGCGGCCGAGATGGTGTCGACTGAATCGAAAAGCGCTTCTTTGTCTTCCTGGAGATCGCGATTGTAGGAGGACGGCAGGGCCTTCAATGTGGTCAAGATCGACATCAAGTTGCCATAAAGACGGCCGGCCTTACCCCGAGCGAGCTCGGCCATGTCCGGATTTTTCTTTTGCGGCATCAAACTTGAGCCGGTCGAAAAACTTTCGCTGAATTCCACGAATCCGAATTCGCTCGTGCTCCAAATGATCAAGTCTTCACTCAAACGCGAAAGATGCATCCCGATCATCGCCAGGCAGAAAATAAATTCCGCGGCGAAATCGCGATCGCTCACTGCATCGAGACTGTTTTGACTGACGCGAGTGAATCCGAAATCGCGCGCGATCAATTCGCGATTGAGGACGATGGTCGATCCCGCAAGCGCGCCGGAGCCGAGTGGAAGCACGTCCGTTCTTCGAAAACAATCGTCGAGGCGTTCGGAATCGCGGGCGAATGCTTCGATTTGGCCTAACAGATAATGCGCAAACAGAATCGGCTGGGCCCGCTGCAAATGCGTGTATCCGGGCATCACAAGATCGACATACTTTCCGGCCAGCGCGAGAAACGCTCTTTGCAATTTCTTTAGCTGTGCCGATGTCCGCTTGATCTCTTCTTTAATGTACAGTCGAAGATCGAGCGCGACCTGATCGTTTCGGCTGCGCGCGGTATGCAGCTTCGCGCCGGTGTCGCCGATTTTCTTCGTCAGCGCGCTTTCGATATTCATGTGCACGTCTTCGAGTGATTGGTCCCATTCGAACTTTCCCGACGCGATCTCTTTTTCGATCTCGCGCAACGCCAATTGGATCTTTTTCTGTTCGGCGGGCGAAATAATACCGGCGCGAGCAAGTTCGGCAGCGTGAGCGACGGACCCGGCGATGTCATGTCGATACAATCGACGATCGAACGAAACCGACTCGCTGAAGCGCGCCGCGCTGCGAGCGAGAGATTTTCGAAAGCGTCCTTTGCGCATGTTAATCCAGCGAAGCATTGCGAGTCACCGTAACCGAAGTATAAGCAGCATCAATGAGAACGAACTTGCGGATCTCGATCGCGATTTTCCGGACACGAAATTTTCCCAAAAGGAACCTGGTAAGATCATTGGCCAGCGTTTCGAGAAGCCGTGGAGATTGCTGCGAGATGAATGCTTTTGTTGCCTGACAAAGAGCGGAGTAATCGACCGTGCGCGCGACGGAATCTTTGATATCGCGCAAGTCGCGGGCCGGCCAAAGCGTAATATTCAGGACGAGACGCTGTTGCCGTCTCCGTTCCGATCGCGAAACGCCGATCCGGGCGAGCACTTTGAGTTGCTCGATGTGGATTTGCTGCTCCGCACTAACTCTCATGGTCTGTGCCAGTTCTGCTGGATCACTCTTAATCGAAAACTTTCGGTTTAGTGAACTCTTTCGAGAACGCGGTTTTAGCCTACGCGAAACCGCACGTCACGAATGATCTTTGCGCCAAAGCGCTGCTTCAACTTTCGCACGATGTCGATCTTGGCGACCTGTTCGAGCTCATAGTGCAATGCCGGTTGCAGGACGCGGACGTAGAGAACACCTTCACGCAACGCGACGGGCGCGGAATGCGCGGCGATAAAATCGCCCACTATTTTGCTCCAAGCCTCCAGGACTTCATTTTCGTGCAGCCGCTCTTTCAAACCGAGTCGCTGCATTAGCTTCGGGAGAACGTCCGCCGGCGCAGCCCAGCGATTATGCGAGACAGGTCTTTCAGGGAGTCCCCGCCATTCAGCGACAACGTGAGCGCGAAGCGACGGACTCAGAGCCATGCGTCGATCCTAAGATCGACAATTGAAAATCCAAATGAAAAATCGGAGCGCTAGTACCGCCGGCGCATGTTGCTCGGGAGAATATTCAGCTCGGTGCGGTACTTGGCGACGGTCCGGCGTGCGATTGGAATACCGCGCTTGCTCAAGATCTCGACGATTTCCTTGTCGCTCAGCGGGGCGTTGCTTTCCTCACTTTTCACGAGATCAAGGATCGCTTCCTTCACGCTCGTGTTGCTCATCGATTCGCCAGTCGCGGTTTGATAACCCGGCGTGAAGAAATATTTCATCTCGAACACACCTTGCGGCGTGGACATGTACTTCCCCGAAATCGCGCGGCTCACGGTCGTTTCGTGAACACCAACCGCGTCGGCGATTTGCACCATCGTCATCGGTTTCAGGAACGCTGAGCCCTTATCGAAAAACTCGCGCTGCCGCTTCACGATCTCATGCGCGATGTTCGAGATCGTTTGCTGGCGTTGATGGATCGACTTGATCAAGAATTTCCCGCTCCGGATTTTGTCGCGGATGTAGTCCTTCACGTCGCTGCCGTTGCGGTCGTGCGCCATGATGTCTTTGTAGGTGTTGCTGATGCGCAGGTGCGGAATTTGTTCGCCATTTAAGATGACCTGGTAATTGCCGTTTATTTTTTCAACCGTCACATCCGGCAAAACGTAGTTCTTCGGCGCCTCGGCGAAGATTGCGCCCGGTCGCGGATCGAGCTGGGCGATGTTGTTCGCGCATTTTTGGACTTGTTCGACGCTGATTCCGATTCGCCGCGCGATTTCCGGGAAACGGCGTTTGCCCAAGTCCTGCATGTGATCGGCAACGATCTTGTATTCCAAACTGTTCTGCCGTCCTTCCCGCTTGAGTTGGATCAACAAACATTCGCGTAAATCTCGCGCGCCCACGCCCGGCGGATGAAAGCTCTGGATCAGCGTGAGCATGTGCTCGAAATCTTCCTGAGGGATGCCGGTGTTGAGCGCCATCTCTTCCGGGGTGGTTTGCAAAAATCCATTGTCGTCGATGTTGCCGATGATCAGCTCGGCCGTCTTGCGATCGTCAGCGTCGAGCGCGTTTTGATTGAGCTGCCCCATCAAATGTTGTTGCAGCGTTTCTTGGGTCGGGATCGAATCGAAAAAGAATTGGCGTTTTTCCTCCGCTTCCTGCGAGCGCCCGCTGTAACTGCTCGACTGCGCCATGTAATCGCGCCATTCCTCATCGAGCTTTGCCAGCTTATCGAACTCCTCTTTGAAATTGTCGTCCGCGGGAGTTTCCGATTCGGACGAACCTTCGGCTGGGGGCGGATCGGCCAATTCTTCGAGCACCGGATTGGTTTCCATTTCCTGCTGAACGAGATTGCGCAGCTCGAGCAACGGCGCCTGAAGGATGAGCAAACTTTGTTGCAGCTGCGGGGCGAGGACCTGTTGCAGAGAAAGATTCTGCGTCTGATGCATCCCAGGACCGGCCATAGTGTGGAGTTTACTGTCGGGCGAGCGACAGGCAAGCAGGTTACGGGCCGCGGCCCTCGTATTGGTATCGAATATGGGGGGCTGTGCGAGCGCAGGAACACGACTTGCTAGTTAGTTCGGCATCGCTCGCTTTTGAAAATGAAACGAATTCTTATCGTGTTACTGCTACCGGCTGTGCTGCTTATGGTTTCCTTCAGTGGCGCGCAAACTCCAGACGCCATTCAGGAACAAAAGCTTCTCGCCTTAATCAAAGAAGTCCAAACCCAGCAGGCGCAACTGGCCCAAAACCAGGCCAAGATCGAAGAAAAGATCAATGAGCTTGAGGAAACGATTCACGACGCGCGGATTTACTCGAAACGGTCGAAATGATGCGCACGAAAATCCTTTTCCTTTTTCCGCTCATTATCGCAGTCGTCGTGGCGAGTGCCCAATCACCCGCGCCGATTATTGTTCAGCCGGCAAATGCTCCCGTTGCAGCAACATCGACATCTACCAAAGCCGTTGCCGCCGGAGCCGATGCTCAGTCCATTTCGGGCGCGATCAAAGCTCTCGAGCAAATCAAGGCCGGAAACGCCGAGATCCTTGGCAAACAGCAAGCAGCTTTGCAGAAACTCGACGAGCTCCAGGGCGCGGCTGATCAACTCCGCATCCTCGCGAAGCGCGGCTAAGCTTTAGCCGTCGCTTTCTTCGGCTCGATCTTGCGATAAAGCGTGGCCATGCTGATTCCGAGCATATTGGCCGCTTTCTCGCGCGAACCGTCACAGTGTTGCAAGGTCGCTTCGATGTAATTGCGTTCTTGCTGCGCGACGAAATCGTCCAGTGTTTGCCCAACCGGCATGCTCGCGAGCACCTGGTCCTGCTTGTCGCCTTTAGCGTGACTGACAATGTGCGGTGGTAGATCGCTCGGCAGAATCAATTCGTTGTCACACAACGCGCAGGCGCGCTCGATCGCGTTCTCCAGCTCGCGCACGTTTCCGGGATAATTGTAGTGACCCAAAATCTCCAACGCGTCCGGATCGATCTTCTTCGGCTCGCCGCCGGTCGCACTCGCTTGCTTTTGCAAAAAGTGATTTACCAACAGCGGCACGTCTTCGAGTCGCTCGCGCAAGGCCGGAATGTCGATCGGAATAACGGCAAGCCGGTAATACAAGTCTTCGCGAAACGTTCCGTCCTTCAGCTTTGGTTGGAGCGGCTCGTTCGTTGCGCCGACCACGCGAACGTTGACAGGCGAACTTTTGTTGTCCCCGACGCGGCGTACTTCACGCTCCTGCAACACACGCAACAATTTCGTTTGCAGCTGCGGCGCCATTGAGTTCACCTCGTCCAGGAAAATCGTACCGAGGTTCGCTTCCTCGAACAAACCTCGTTTGTCCGCGACCGCACCGGTGAACGATCCCTTCTTGTGACCGAACAATTCCGACTCGAGCAAATTCTCCGGAAGAGCGCTGCAATTGATCGCCACGAATGGGTGGTGCTGACGATTCGAATTGAAATGCAGACCGCGTGCGACCAACTCCTTGCCGGTCCCGCTTTCGCCGATGATCAGCACCGTGCTGTCCGTATCAGCAACTTTGCCGATCAAATTGTAGACGTGCTGCATCTTCCCGCTCGTGCCGATGATGTTTTCCAGTTTGTAGCGGTTCCTTAATTCTTTCCGGAGGTAGACGTTTTCACGGACCGCAGCCTGATAATCGAGCGCGCGCTGAACGGTGAGTTGCAGCTCATCGATCTTAAAAGGCTTTTTGATGTAATCATATGCCCCCATCCTCATCGCCTGGACCGCTGTCTCTTCCGTTCCGTAAGCGGTGATCAAAATGACCGCCGTTTGGCGGTGATGCTCCCGCACATGCCGGAGCACGTCGAAGCCGCTCATCGTTTCCATTTTGATGTCGGCGATCACGACCTGCGGTTCGATGCTGTCCAATTGCTCGACTGCCTTGGGAGCGGAGTTAAATGGGAAAACCTGGTGTCCTTTTTCGCGACAGAGAGTCACTATGACCTCCACCATCGCGGGTTCGTCGTCGATAATTACGATTTTAGCCATGGTAAATCTCAGCGCGGAGAATATTTCAGTTTTGAGAAAAAGAAAGCGGTTTTGAGAATTTGCCGGTTAGGCCAAAATCCGGCCGCCGACCATCGACCACCTGACTGGTCCCTTGAATCCAACAATCTCTTCGAAGATCGATGTCGATCTTGCGAGTGGCACAGCGATTAGATCCGCCGCAAAACCTCCCGCGATTTTTCCCAGCGACTTCTCTTGCTGCAACGCACGCGCCGGACTCAGCGTCACCATTTCAACGGCCTTTTCGGGAGAAACGTTCGGAAACTCTTGTTGAAAAGCCCGCAGCTCCGCGAACAAGCTTAAATCGTCATTGCTCGCCAAACTGTCGGTGCCGAGACAAATGTTGAAACCGAGATCGCGTAGTTTTTGAAACTCGAATGGCGAATGCTCGGAATACGCGTGGCTCCGTGGGCAATGAACGATTGAAAGTGCGAGTCCCGTTTTTTTTAACAGATCGAAGTCATTCTCCGCGAGCTCGTTCAAATGCACGAGCAGGTAGGGGCGGTTGCCGGTGCCAGTCTGGCTCGGACCCGCCCGTTGGAAAAATGTCGCAACCGGCGTTCCTTGGCCGCAATCTCCAATATCGCGTCCGATGTCCTTAAGGAAGTCGTAAAGCCCGCCCTTGGCGTTTCGGAACATCGACATCTCCTCGCGCGATTCTGCGAGATGGGTTGTCAGCAACGGTGCTACTTCCGCTGACCTGCGATAAAGATTTGCCGACGCTGTGAACAGCGCGTGCGGAGCGAGTCCCCAATTCCCCTGGGATCTCAAATGTCCAACCGCAAGATCGACAATCTCACTCGCGCGATTGGGATCTCGGACGTCGATCAATTCCGCAAACCACCAGGTCCGAATCGGCGCTTGAATTTGCGAAACCAATTTAGGAAACGCAGTCAGATTAGCGATCGTCGTTGTTCCAAAGCGTTTCGCCTCGGCAAATCCGTCGTTGATTGAGCCTACATAATCTTCGGCCGCCAGCTTAGCTTTCTCCGCATTGATCGCCCGGATCCAATCGGTAAACGATTTCTGCCGCGGAATCTTGCCGCGGAGACCGGTGTAATCGAGATGGCAATGTGCATTGATCAGTCCGGGAAGGACCGCTTGCTCGCCAAGATCGACAACGTCTTCGCTGGCGCGCGTCTTCGCGACCTCGGAAAACATGCCAACGTCGACAATGCGTTCTCCCGAAATCGCCACCGCGCCGTTTTCGATCGGCGGGCCATCCATCGTAACGATGACTTTTGCCCGAACGATCACTCGTCTTGTTTTCCTTTGACCGCTTTCCGGCATTCGTTGAGGAGCAGACTACATATTTCCTGACAAAGAAGCGGGATCGCGTTTTCGCCGCGCCCGGTTTGATCATAGGCTAGATCAAGTTTTTCCGGCGGCAGCTTTGTCGATGGCGCGGTCTCTCGGGCATCTCGCTTCCAAACAATTGTCCGCAGACATCCGCCATCCGACCGGCATGTGTTTGCGACAACCTCGTCGATTTGCTCATCCGAAATGCTCGCGGCAATGCGATACATCCCCGATTGCCGGCCCAACGTCTCGCGCAGCGGCGTGGGAACGAGGTGATGTTCCATCCTTGCGGCGAACATCGCCAATCTGCCGGGATAAAAATAATCCAGCGCGCGCCGCAGCTCGCCAAGATCGACAACTTCCAGTTTCCAACCGCGTCGCAGATTCGGGGCAGTCTTTAGCGGTCGATATTTTCCCGCCTCGTCAAACCGGGTAATTTCGATCGCGTCCTCGGCGCGGTGAAAACTCTTCAAATGCGCGGCGCTTTCATCATCGCGATGACAAACGACAAACCCACCGGCGCTCGTTTGTTGAATGAGAAGCTGACCGAACCGGCTCTTGTCGCTCAGGACTGCGGCGAGCGCTTGTTCCGCTGGCATTGCGCCATCAGGCCAGACAATGCGCGATCAATCCAGCCGCGCGCTCGAGAAATTGTTTATCCTCGTCGCTAAAGGCGTTCAGCTTATCGCTCTCGGCATCGAGCATTCCGACAATGTGCTTATGCTCGTTCTTCATTGGGACGATGATCTCCGACCGCGTGGCGTGAAACGCCGGCAGATAGCGTTGGTCTTTCGAAACGTCGCCGACGATGATCGATTTGCCTGATTCGAGCGCCGCACCGCACAAGCCCTGGGCTGTTGGAAAACGAGGATAAGCCGATGGCTCGTCCCCAGTGCCGGCCATGATGACAAACTCGTTCTTCACAATCTTGTAGATCGCGATGAACTCGTAATTGCGCGCAGCCCGGATCATCTCCGCAACCTGCTTGATGCTTTTCTTGGTGCACCCGCTCGCCAATACAAATGCGCCGATGTCTTGAAGCTTTTTGAGTGTGTCTCCGTGCATGGGCAGTCTTACCAGGTCAGGAAAGATTGCGAGGCCGAGCCGCCGCGCAACTTTTCTTAATTTAACGTCGTTAAGCTATCGAATCCGACGCTCCGGCAAGCTCGACGATGATATCTGCGATCCTCGGATCGGTGCCAATCGAGCTGCCGTAGAACAACGAGCGATTGTCGATCTGGTACGGGCCGCGGAAGACCTCAGCCCCCGCCGATTTCCCGCCCGATGTCGATCTTTCATCGGCGATTCCGAGCAAAACCGGAATGTCTTCATAGCTGTGAAGCCCGTCGGAAATGAAAAACGGGACCACGATCACGTTCGGAGTGCTGGTGAGAAGTTGCCAGTCAGAGACGAGCGGCTGCTCCTCCATGTAAACGTTGAGCACGTTGGCGTAACGCTGCAGCGCACGAATCTTTTCGGCTTCGCGTTTCGCTGCGACCGCGCTGTTCTCGTTCAAATCCGTCCCGTGCGCGACGATGAGAAAACTTGTGTCCGCCTCCGGAATGCCAGGGGCGATTTCGCGGGCGCGTTGCACAAGCAGCTCGGTCATCAAAGAATGGTTGCCGACCGGCTCGCAATATTTCCAGGCTTGGCCACTCGCCCGTTTCGTGATTCGACCATTCAATTCGAGCTCGCGCGGAATCACGGTCTGGGTGAAATAACCTTCGCTGATAAAATTCGGTACGACGTAAACGCTCTTGATCGTCACTGGATCGAAAAGAAAGAGTGCATCGCGCAAACTCGGCTCTTCTTTCCAAAAAGCGCACTGCACATCTGCGAAAATGTTTCGTTGCCGAATATTTGCCGCGTGGGCGAGAGTCGGCGCACTCGAATCCGGGTTCACCGTCGAGCCATGGCCGACGATGAGAAGCCCGCTATCGGCCTCGGAAATCACGTTGAACGTTCTACTTCGAAAGTTTACTTTTCAAACGGATGAAATTTCGCACCTACAAAAACACCGATCTCAAGGTAAGCGAGGTCGGTTTCGGTTTGTGGACGATCTCGACCGGCTGGTGGGGAAATTTCACCGAGGGCGAAGCAATCACACTCATGCACAAGGCGTTCGATCTTGGGGTCACGCTTTTCGACGCCGCCGATACTTACGGTAATGGATTGAGCGAGGAACTGATCGCGAAAGCGTTTCCCAACCAGCGCGACCAGATCGTGATCGCAACGAAGGTCGGTTACGATTTTGTGCATTATGGTGAAGCGCGCGGGCGCGGACAGCGCGAGATACCGCAGGATTTTTCGCCGGAAGCGATCGAACGCGCCACCGATGCAGCGCTGAAACGGTTGAAAACCGATCGAATCGATTTGTTGCAACTGCACAACATTCGGATGGAGCAGGTTTACGACGACGCGCTTTGGAAAACGCTCGAGAAACTAAAAGCCTCTGGAAAAAGTCGTTACTATGGCATCGCACTCGGTCCGGCGATTGGCTGGCTCTATGAAGGCGTGAATTGCATTCGCGAGCGCGAAGTCACAAGCATTCAACATATTTACAACATGCTCGAACAACATCCGGGGCGCGCGATGCAGGACGTCGCGACCGAACTCGGCAAGGACACGATGTTTCTGATTCGCGTCACGCATTCATCCGGAATGCTCGAAGGAAAATACACGGCCGACACCGTTTTTCCGCCAACCGATCATCGCAGTCATCGTCCGCGGAGCTGGCTGCTCAACGGCATCAAGAAGATCGAGAAACTGCGCTTCCTCGAAAATGCCGAGCGCACGCTCGGCCAGGCCGCGTTGCAATGGTTGCTTGCCGACGATCGCGTCGCTTCGACCTTGCCGAACATTTACAACGAGGAACAACTGGTTGAATTCGCGAAAGCGCCTGATCGTCCAGCCTTGACGTCTGACGATCTCGCCAAGATCGACAATCTCTATGCGGAGAATTTCGGCGTTGAGGAAGAGCCGATGAAATTCAAAGGCACCATGGAGCTGCCGAAAGAAACGGCGGCC
>DATEWZ010000015.1:0-5612 GCA_035257485.1 Chthoniobacterales bacterium | reverse complement strand
GCTGATCACGGCGAAACACACGCCCGGTCACACGCCCGAGCACATTTCGTATTTGCTGGCCGATACGGAAGTGCCGGACGAGCCGTGGGGAATACTTACCGGCGATTCGCTTTTCGTGTCGTCGGCCGGTCGTCCGGATTTGCTCGGTGAGAAGCACACGCAGCGATTGGCCGAACAACAATTTCACACCTTGCGCGATTTCTACATGAAGATGCCCGACCACGTGATGATTTATCCGAATCACGGCGCAGGCTCGCCCTGTGGCGCGGACATCGGCGCGCGCTTGACGAGCACGATCGGCTACGAACGCCGGCACAATAAATTTCTTCAGTTCGACGATGTGAAGAAGTTCACCGATTTCGCCCTGAAAACCGCACCGCCGGTCCCGACTTATTATCCGCGAATGAAAAAGGTGAACGCGGAAGGACCGGCTATCCTCGGAAGTTTGCCGCGCGTTCGCGGTTTGCCGCCCAAACAATTCAAAGATGCGATCGGCAAGAATGGAAATCAGCTCGTGGATGTTCGAACGATTCTCGCCTTCGGCGGGGGACACATTGCCGGCGCGCTCAACATTGGCGGTTCACCGATTCTCTCGATTTGGGCCGGCTGGATGCTCGATCCGGAAAAACCAATCCTGCTCGTGCTCGAAAACGACGGCGACTTGGAAAACGTTTTGCGGCTGTTCGTCCGGACCGGTTACACGAAATTCGCCGGCTATTTGATCGACGGAATGAAATCCTGGGACGCAGCGGGATTTCCGATCGAGCACATTCCGCAAATGAGCGTACACGAATTGAACGAAAAGAAGTCGTCGCTCCAGATTGTCGATGTTCGCGGACCGGGCGAGTGGAAAAAAGGACACGTGCCCGGCGCCAAACACATCTTCGTTCCTGAGCTGCAAAAGCGAATGGGCGAGCTCGATCGCAACAAACCGACGGCGGTTTATTGCGGCAGTGGTTATCGATCGAGCATCGCGGCGAGCATATTGAAATCGGCCGGGTTCAAAGAGCTTTGGAACGTTCCCGGAAGTTGGGAAGCGTGGAAGAAAGCGAAACTGCCGATTGAAGGAGCCGACGGCCAATGAACGGATCGGTCGCGATTCCCCGACGTTCGTTCGGCGAGACGACGCGCCCCGACCTATGGTGGTTGCAGCCGCTGCTGGTGTTTCTCGGCCTCTCGACCTTCATCGTTTATTCAACCTGGGCGGCGTTCCAGGGCGCGCACTATCACTTCGGCAATTACATCTCGCCGTTTTATTCGCCGGAAATTTTCGGCAACTCCGAGCACGCGTGGATCAAGGGCTCGCCGAGCTGGTGGCCGACGTGGATCAATTATTCACCGGCGTTTTTGATTTTGTGGGCGCCCGGCGGATTTCGACTGACCTGTTATTATTATCGCGGCGCATACTACAAAGCGTTTTGGGCCGATCCGCCCGCGTGCACCGTTGGCGAGCCGCGCAAAACTTATCTCGGCGAGCGCTCGTTCCCGCTGATCATGCAAAACATTCACCGCTATTTCATGTATATCGCGCTCTTCTTCATCGTCGTGCTCGCTTACGACGTTTGGAAAGCGCTTTGGTTTGATGGACGATTCGGGATCGGCGTCGGCACGCTCGTGCTCGCGTTGAATGTCTATTTGCTTAGCGGTTACACATTTGGTTGCCATTCGCTGCGACATTTGGTCGGCGGATTTCTTGATCAACTTTCCGAATCCAAAGTCTGCAACCGCGCTTACAGCTGCGTGAGTTGTTTCAATCGCCGCCACATGATGTGGGCGTGGATGAGTTTGTTCTGGGTCGGCTTTTCCGATGTCTACGTCCGCCTTTGCTCCATGGGCATTTGGCACGACTGGCGAATTTTTTAGTCGATGGCCGAATACGAAACGTTCACCCACGACGTTCTTGTCATCGGCTCGGGCGGCGCCGGTTTGCGCGCGGCGATCGAAGCCTCGGCGGCGGGAGTTTCGGTAGGGATGGTTTGTAAATGTCTTCTCGGCAAGGCGCACACCGTAATGGCCGAAGGCGGCATCGCGGCCGCGCTCGCCAATGTCGATGATCGTGACAACTGGCAGGTGCACTTCGCCGACACGATGCGTGGCGGGCAATACGTGAATCAATGGCGCATGGCCGAGCTTCACGCCAAGGAAGCGCCCGATCGCGTGCGCGAGCTCGAAGCCTGGGGCGCGGTGTTCGATCGTACAAACGACGGACGGATTCTGCAAAGAAATTTCGGCGGTCACAAATATCCGCGGTTGGCGCACGTCGGCGATCGCACCGGTTTGGAAATGATCCGGACGCTGCAAGATCACGGTGTTCATCGCGGCATCGAAGTGCACATGGAGATTTGCATCCTCGCGTTGTTGAAAGACGGCGCGAAGATCGCCGGCGCGTTTGGTTACGATCGCGAGCGCGGACGGTTCAAATTATTTCGCGCGAAAGCGATCGTGCTCGCGACCGGCGGAATCGGAAAGGCCTACAAAATCACGAGCAACAGTTGGGACTGCACCGGCGACGGGCACGCGCTCGCCTATCACGCCGGCGCGGAATTGATCGACATGGAGTTCATTCAATTTCATCCAACCGGGATGGTTTGGCCGCCGAGCGTTCGCGGAATGCTGGTGACCGAAGGCGTGCGCGGCGAAGGTGGAATTTTGACCAACAAGGAAGGCAACCGCTTCATGTTCGGCGCGATTCCGGAAAATTATCGCGCCCAAACCGCGGACAATCCCGATGAAGGCTGGCGTTATTGCACTGGCGATAAGAACGCGCGGCGCCCGCCGGAATTGCTGACGCGCGATCACGTGGCGCGTTGCATCGTACGCGAAATCAAGGAAGGGCGGGGGAGTCCGCACGGCGGCGTTTATCTGGACATTTCGTGGATCAAAGAAAAAATCCCGAACGCCGAGGAGCACATCAAACGCAAGCTGCCGAGCATGTATCATCAATTCAAGGCGCTCGGGGATATCGATATTACGAAGGAGCCGATGGAGGTCGGGCCGACCACGCATTACATCATGGGCGGAGTGCATGTCGATCCGGACACGCAAATGTCGCGCGTTCCGGGATTGTTCGCGGCCGGCGAATGCGCCGCCGGAATTAACGGCGCGAATCGTCTCGGCGGGAACTCGCTCTCCGATCTTTTGGTGTTCGGAAAACGCGCGGGCGAATTCGCGGCGCGGTATGCGCGCGACAATCAATTACCGAACATCGACAACGCAAAGCTCGACAACGTCGCGCGCGAAGCACTGAAACCATTCGATCACCAGACCGGCGAAAATCCGTACGCAGTGCAGCGCGATCTGCAGGACTTAATGCAGCACAATGTCGGCATTGTCCGGAACGAGCACGAAATGCAGGCCGCGCTTCAGGAAATCCAAAAGCTTTGGGACCGCGCCAATCATGTCGGCGTCATCGGGAATCGCGATTTCAATCCCGGTTGGCACACCGCGCTTGATCTCACAAGTTTGCTCACGATCTCCGAGGCGATCACGCGGGCGGCAATCGAGCGAAAGGAAAGTCGCGGCGCGCAATTTCGGGAAGATCTTTCAAACAAAGACGAGCGATTCAGCCAAGTGAACACGTTAATCGCGAAGGGGGATGACGGTTCGATGCAAGTTCGACTCGAACCGCTGCCGGAAATGCCCGATTATCTGAAACGCGTGATTGAGGAGATGAAATGAGCGAAACAAAAACGGCGACGTTCAAAGTCTGGCGCGGCGACGCGACTGGCGGCGAGTTTCGCGATTACACGACCGAAGTCGCCGAAGGAATGGTCGTGCTCGATGCCGTGCACGACATTCAACGCACTCAAGCGCAGGATCTCGCGTGCCGCTGGAATTGCAAAGCCGGCAAGTGCGGTTCGTGCTCGGCCGAAGTGAATGGAATGCCGAAGCTGATGTGTATGGCCCGGTTGAGCGAGCTGCCGATTGAAAATCCAGTTCGCATCGAGCCGATGAAAGCGTTCCCGATCATCAAGGACTTGATCACCGACGTGTCGTGGAATTTTCGGGTGAAGAAAAAAATCAAACCGTTCAAGCCGCGGCCGCCGGACGCGCCGGACGGAACCTGGCGAATGAAACAAGCCGACATCGATCGGATCGAGGAATTTCGAAAGTGCATCGAGTGTTTCCTTTGCCAGGACGTTTGCCATGTTTTGCGCGATCACCGCAAGCACGACGAATTCATCGGGCCGCGCTTTTTGGTTCATGTTGCCGCGCTCGAAATGCACCCGCTAGACACGGAGAACCGCGTCGAAGAGCTTCGTCGCGCACAAGGGATCGGTTACTGCAACATCACCAAATGCTGCACCAAGGTTTGTCCCGAGAGCATTCAGATTACCGATAACGCGATCATTCCCTTGAAGGAGCGGGTGGTGGACCAGTTCTTCGATCCATTTGGCTGGATTTGGCGCGGCCTGAAGCGAAGGTTAGATCGACAAGCGACGAAGTCGCCACCGCCGCCAGCAAGTCGAAAATAAGTATGTCCGATCTAAAGCATTTATCGAAGGAAGCGATCCCGGCCGCGCTGGAAAAGGCTGAGCGGTATCGATTGCTCAATGAGCCGGGCGAAGCCGAGAGCATCTGCCTCGACATTTTGAAATCTGATCCGGAAAACCAAAAGGCGATCATCACTTTGCTTCTCGCGCTGACCGATCGTTTTGAAAAAGGTTATGCGGTCAGCGACACCCAAACGAAGGAGCTGCTTTCGCGAATGAAATCGGAGTACGATCGCGCCTACTACACGGGGATCGTGGCGGAACGTCGCGCGAAGACCAAGCTTCGTTCGAATACGCCGGACTGCCGGTTTCAAGCATTCGACCTTCTCCGCGAAGCGATGAGCTGGTTCGAGAAAGCGGAAGCGATCCGTCCGCCGGGACACGACGACGCGCTCTTGCGCTGGAACACGTGCGCGCGGATCATTGCGCGGAATAATCTCGTTGCGCGCGAGCCGGAAGAGCGAATCGAGTTTCCGCTCGAATAATTGTAGGGCGCGACGCCGCAGTTGTTCTCGTTATCGCTTGCTCTGCGAGCGACTCATGCTCCTGTTGAATCCGAAAAACTCTTTCGGGATTCAATTGGAAGAACATGAGCGGATTGCGCTTGGGAGTTAATGTCGATCATATCGCCACCTTGCGACAGGCGCGTTACGCGACGATGCCAGACTCGAAAAATGCCGAACCCGATCCAGTCGCGATCGCAGCGCTATGCGAACGCGCGGGAGCGGGCGGGATCGTCGCCCACCTGCGCACCGATCGCCGCCACATTCAGGACCGCGACATCGATCGACTCCGTCAAAACATCATGACCAAGCTCAATCTCGAAATGGGGAACACGCCCGAGATTGTCGATGTTGCGCTGAAAATTGTTCCCGACGAAGTCTGTCTCGTTCCGGAAAAGCGCGAAGAGGTCACCACCGAAGGCGGGCTCGACATCATCGCCAACCGCAAGGAACTTGAGCCGACAATCAAGCGTCTCCAGCTCGCCGGGATTCGCGTCAGTTTGTTTGTCGATCCGACTCTGGAGCAAATCGATGCCGCGCACGAGATGGGCGTCGAAATGGTGGAGCTCCACACCGGAAAGCTCGCAAACGCGTTTTCGGAAAAGATCGAGAAACA
>DATEWZ010000014.1:0-1809 GCA_035257485.1 Chthoniobacterales bacterium | reverse complement strand
GTCGGCTCGCCCCACCGGGATCAATGCGACCCAAAAATACGACGCCGCTCAAATCGATAAACTCGAAGGACTCGAAGCGGTCCGAAAGCGACCCGGCATGTACATCGGCGACCCCGATGAACGTGGGCTGCACCACATGGTCTTCGAAGTTCTCGACAATTCGATTGATGAACATCTCGCCGGCTGTTGCACCAAAATCGATGTCACCATTCACGTCGATGGTTCCGTTTCAGTACGCGACAACGGCCGCGGCATTCCGGTCGATGTTCATCCGAAATGGAAAATGCCGGCGGTGGAGCTGGTGCTCACAAACTTGCACGCCGGCGGAAAATTTGGTCAGGGCGCCTATAAATATTCCGGCGGCTTGCATGGCGTCGGTGCGAAATGCACCAATGCGCTCTCTGATTGGTTCAAGGTCGAAGTCACGCGCGATGGCAAGGTTTACCACATGGCGTTCGAACGCGGTAAAACGACCGAGAAGCTCAGTGTCATCGGCGAAGTCAAAAACAAGAAGAACACCGGCACACTGGTGACGTTCCTCCCCGACCCGACGATTTTCACCATTACGACCGAGTTCAAATTCGAGCGCCTCGCCACGCGTTTACGCGAGCTGGCTTTCCTGAATCCCGGCCTTGAAATTACGCTCGTCGACGAGCGCGACGATTCACCAAAAAAAGAAACGTTCCTCTACAAACATGGCATTGACGAATTCGTCCGGCAGTTGGGCGAGAACAAGCACGTCATTCATCCCAAGCCGATCAATATTTCGCGGCAACGTGATGAAACTTTTGTTGATTGCGTCCTGCAGTATAACGACAGCTACAACGATCAGATTCTTTGTTTCGCCAACTCCATTCCGAATCCGGACGGCGGGACGCATTTGACCGGATTTCGCACCGCGCTGACGAAGGCGATCAACCAATACGCGCGCTCGAACAATCTGACGAAGGAAAAAGACCCGTCGATTTCCGGCGATGACGTGCGCGAAGGATTGGTTTGCGTCTTGAGCATCAAGTTGCCGAATCCGCGGTTTGAATCGCAGACCAAAGTAAAATTGGTCAACACCGAGATCGATGGCGTGGTGAACTCGGCTGTTTACGACGGGCTAATGACCTACTTCGATCAGAACCCGCCGATTGCCCGGCGCATTTTCGACAAGGTGCTCACGGCTGCGCGTGCGCGAGAAGCGGCGCGAAAAGCTCGGGAAACGATCCGCAAAGGTGCGCTGACCGGCGGCGGGCTGCCGGGCAAACTGGCGGATTGTTCCGAGCGCGATCCGGAGCTGACCGAGCTATATATCGTGGAGGGTGATTCTGCTGGTGGCTCAGCCAAGCAGGGCCGCGATCGTCGTTACCAGGCCATCCTGCCGATCCGCGGCAAGCTGATCAACGTCGAGAAAGCGCGCATCGATCAATTTCTCAAGAACAACGAAATCCAGTCGATGATCACCGCCATCGGGACCGGCATTGGTAAGCCGAAAGAAGACGGTGGCGCGAGTTCCAGAGACGAATCGAGCTTCGATATCTCGAAATTGCGCTACGGCCGCATCATTATCATGACCGACGCCGACGTGGACGGCTCACACATTCGCACTCTGTTATTGACGTTTTTCTATCGGCAAATGACCGAGCTGGTGCGCTCAGGAAAAATTTACATCGCGCAGCCGCCACTCTACCAGATCAAGCGCAAGAAGCGCGAGGAATACGTCGAGGATGACGCCGAGTTGAACAAGATTCTGATCAAGCTCGGTGCGGAAGATGTGCGCTTGAAAAATGTGGCGGACGATAAGGAGATCACAGCGGCACAGTT
>DATEWZ010000013.1:0-4970 GCA_035257485.1 Chthoniobacterales bacterium | reverse complement strand
GGTCGATATCAATCGGCAGCGCGTCTTGCCCGCGCGCTAACGGTTTTGCATCCGACATCTCAGTTGCGCGAACAGGTTGAAAATTTTGAAAGACTCGACGCTCAGCATGGACCGGCGCCGGAAATCGAGAGCGACAGTTTACGCGAAACAATTCTCTGGCGGCTGCGCGCTGCGCCGGCGGTGACACTTTTGATTTTGATTAACATTGCGGTCTTTTTCATCGAGCTCCATCGCGAGGCGTTGAACAATCCGGTGATGTTGCATCGCCTCGGCGCGCTCGACGCCCTCGCGGTGATCGACAAAGGCGAATTGTGGCGACTCTTCAGCTCTCTTTTTCTGCACGATAATCTGATACATCTCGGATTTAATCTCTTCGCGCTCTGCATTATCGGTCCGCCATTGGAGCGAATCGTCGGCGTGATTCGATTTACCGGCTGCTATCTCATCTCCGGACTTGGCTCGACTGCCGGTGTCGTCCTCTTAACTTTAATCAAAATCGCGCCGAAGGCCCTCCTCATCGGCGCCTCGGGATGCATCATGGGAATCGTCGGCGTTTGGGCCGGTTTTCTAGTGCGGCATCGTCACACCTGGGAGGCGCGACAACGGCTCATGAACATTTTCCTCATCATCGGGATCCAGATCTTGTTCGACATTTTCACGCCCGAAGTGAGCATGTCCGCCCACCTGTGCGGTTTGGCCACCGGCTTCGCCCTCGGGCTTGTTGTCCGGCCAAAACCAGGGGCGATTTAAGATCTCGTCCGCCGCGAAAATTGGCCCGCGATATGCAGTTGAGGCTTTGAGAAACTTGCCGCTCCACCATTTTTCAGACACTTTCCCGTTTGGCCGCCACTCATGCCGACGTTTCACATTTATAATGTAATCCCCACCCTTCCCGCGGCGCTCGAACCGCTGCGTGAAGTCAGTTCCAATCTCTGGTGGACTTGGGAGCCATCCGCGCGCCGGCTTTTCCGCCATCTCGATCCTGATCTTTGGAATCGGACAAATCACAACCCGGTCCGCATGCTCCAGCTCTCGCGACAGGCGCGTTTGGAAGAGCTCGCGCAGGACAAAGCCTTTCTCCGCGAATTGAAGCAGGTCCACGAAGAGTTCCGAAATTATCTCGCGCGCGAAGACACTTACGGAAAAACTGGCGCCGGCGCCGCGATCAAACGCCCGATCGCCTATTTCTCGGCCGAGTTTGGTTTTCACGAATCGATCCCGAATTATTCCGGTGGCCTCGGCATTCTTGCCGGGGATCATTGCAAATCGGCGAGCGATCTTGGCCTAAACTTCGTCGCGGTCGGCCTGCTTTATCGTCACGGATATTTTCGCCAGGAGATCGACAAAGACGGCGCGCAACAAGCGATCAGCCTCAACCAAAATTTTCATCACCTGCCGATTCGCGAAGTTCAGCGCGACGGAGCAAACCTTCTCGTCTCCGTTCGCATCCTGGATCGGGAGGTGTTCGCGAAAATCTGGCAATTGCACGTCGGCCGCATCAATCTCTTCCTTCTCGACACCGACATTCCGGAAAACAACGCCGAAGACCGCCTCATCACCGCCGAGCTTTACGGCGGCGATCAGGAAATGCGGATGCGCCAGGAAATCGTGCTCGGGATGGGCGGCGTGAAAGCGCTCAAGGCGATGGAGATCGATCCCGAAGTCTTTCACATGAACGAAGGACACTCGGCGTTTCTCGCGCTCGAGCGGATTCGTCGAAAAGTCGCCGAGAAGAAGCTCGATTTCTATTCCGCGCTCCAAATCGTCGCGTCGGCCAACGTTTTCACAACGCACACTCCGGTGCCCGCGGGCAACGATTCGTTCCCGCGCGACATGATGCGCAAATATTTCGGCGAGTTCGCCAAGGAACTTGAGGTTGGGCTCGACGAACTTTTCTCCTTCGGCCAAACGCGCATCGATCGATCCGATCCGTTCAGCATGACGATCCTGGCGCTCCGGATGAGCCGGCATTCGAACGGCGTTAGCAAACTGCATGGCGATGTCAGCCGCTCGCTTTGGAAAGATGTTTGGAACGGCGTGCCCGCTCCCGAAGTGCCGATCACTCACGTGACCAACGGCATTCATACCAAAACCTGGATGGCCCCGGAGCTGGCGGCGCTTTACCAAAAATATCTCGGCGATTGGGAGGAACACATCACCGAGCCGGAATTCTGGCGCGGCGTAATCGACATCCCCGACGCGCAACTTTGGGAAACGCATCAACAATTGAAACATCGGCTCGTCGATTTCGTGCGTGAGCGGGTGCGCATCCGCCGTCAACGACTCGGCGACTCGCCGGAATCGGTCCGCAACGCGAACCAAATTCTCGATCCGGATGTCTTGACGATCGGTTTCGCGCGGCGATTCGCGACCTACAAACGCGGCGCGCTTTTGTTCAGCGACAAGGAGCGATTGAAGCGATTGCTCAACGACACCACGCGCCCCGTGCAATTCATTTTCGCCGGCAAAGCCCATCCGCGCGACGAAGGCGGCCGCGCACTGATCCAGGAAGTTTACAAATTCAGCCGAGAAGCCGGATTCGAAAATCGCGTCGTGTTTCTGGAAGATTACGACAGCTACATCGCGCGTCGCTTGGTGCAGGGTGTCGATCTTTGGTTGAACACTCCGCTCCGACCGATGGAAGCGAGCGGTACCAGCGGAATGAAATGCTGTCCGAACGGCGGAATTAATCTCAGCGTGCTCGACGGTTGGTGGCTCGAAGCGTTCAACGGAAACAACGGCTGGGCGATCGCACCCGAGATCAATGACGGCACGGTTGAATTCCAAACTTCAGTCGATGCCAACAGTCTTTATCAGTTGCTCGAGAACCAGATCATCCCGCTTTATTACGCAAAACCGGATGGCAAGCTTCCGCTCGCCTGGCTGCAATTGATGCGCGAATCGATCCGCAGCGTCACGCCGATCTTCAACACGCATCGCATGGTCAAGGAATACACCGAGCGCCTTTACATTCCGGCCGCGCGCTCACATGAAAATTTCGCGCAGAACGGATGCGAGCCCGCGACGCAATTGAGCATTTGGAAATCGCGCATGCGCAAGGATTGGCCGCAAGTGCGGATCAACGACGTTCAGGTCGCGAACCAGGATCGACAAAACATTCTTGTCGGCGAATCACTCCAAGTCAGCGCCCGCGTTTCTCTTGGCGATGTCGATCCAAACCACGTCCGCGTGGAAGCCTATCACGGCGAAGCCGAGAACGGCGGAATCAAAAATCCTTCGGTCACGGTGTTGAACGCGAGCGGCCGCAACGGCGACGGCATCTACATTTATCAAGGATCAGTCCCCGCGGGCGAAAGCGGCGCTTATGGCTTCAGCGTCCGCGTCGTCCCAAGTCATCCGAACATGATGCAAGCGCACGAGCTGCGCCTCATCGCCTGGTCGTAATTCACCGCTTCTCGTCGTCGCTGGTTATTCCGTCACGACCGCAACGAAGTCCTTCAACCGGAAGCGGGACGAATTTTTTCTTTTTCTCGTCGATCTTCCATGCCTGCAACGCCTGGAGCATTGCCGCGCCCTCTTCGTTCTTGAGCACGCCAAGCACTACCTCTGGAAGCTTTTTGCCGTTTAACTCACAGAACCCATCGAATTCCGGCGTGTCCTTCGAATGTTTCGGGAACTTCAGAGCATCTTTCGCAGTGTTCCCTTCTTCGAGAACGACGTACTCCTCCCCACAGATTTGCCAAAATATCAGGTTCAAACGCTCATCGTCCGAGACAATTTCCGCGCCCAAATGTTTCAGCTGTAGATCCTTGTGCCGCTCTTCAATTTTAACAACCGGCTCATTTTGGCTCTTGTGGCCGATCAGCGCTTTTGCAATGTCAGATCCACAACGGACCGACTCAAAACCGTCTCCGGCACGAACACTCGTCGTATAAAAAAACGGAAGGACCACCAACGTCGCAAAAATTGTTTTCGTTTTCATATTCAATGCGGCCGAAGGACAGATAGACGGAGAGGCTTGCAAATGCACGTGCATTTGTAAATACACAGCCGAATTTCATTAACACCGGTCTTCAGACCGATAGCTTCGCCAGAATCACGATCAAAGCCGTTTAAACGGCTTATCCTTGCACTGCATCGAGCTAACACCGGCCTAAAGGCGCGGTGTTAATCAAACTAATCCACGGCGCTGACGGCGCGGATGAATTCGGAGAAATCTTTGCCGTTACGCGCGGCCTGATTGAGCGCGTCGAGGCGCGCATCGGCGAATGCTTCCGGTAAACCGACACGGCGCGAGAGTGCTCCGTTGGCAAAGACCAGCTCGTCCCATTGAATGGATGCGATCTGATCGTTGAAGCGTGCGACGGAGCGTCCCCGGAAAAACGCGCGGGTCGTTTCCGGCGGTGTGAAGATCGCGGTCTTGATCTCTTCTTCTTTAGCGAGACGCCGAATCGATCCCTGCCGCGCCAGCTCGTAATACAAACCGGATTCAAGATCGACATTGTGGTATTCGAGATCGATCGACTGCAGCCAGGGATCGCTCCAGGAAAGTTTTTCCTCTTCCTGCAACGCGTTGAGCAGAAATTTCTTCGCTGCCCAATCAACGCGGTCGCGCGTCGTCATGACGTCGCGCTCGAGATCGTTGAGAATATTTTCCCATTCCTCCAAAATCCATTGTCGATCTTCGTCTGGCGCATCGTATTCCAGCTTCGACGCAGCTTGCTGATAAATTCGTTGGACCTGGATCGCGGAAATCTTGCGACCATCCTTGAGCTCGATGATCCAATCGTAGTTCTGGTCGCGGCTGATCGACTTGTTGGCATCGGTCGGCTGCGCGATCTCGAGCAGCGGCGCTTCGCCGCGCTCGATCAGGTCGAGCACGAGCGCGGTCGTCCCGATTTTCATCGCGGTGGCCCATTCGCTCATGTTCGAGTCACCGAGGATGACGTGGAAGCGGCGGTAACGACTCGCATCCACGTGCGGCTCGTCGCGCGTATTGATGAGCGGCC
>DATEWZ010000012.1:0-9461 GCA_035257485.1 Chthoniobacterales bacterium | reverse complement strand
CGCATTTCTATATCAACTCTTCGCGCGGCAGCTCGGCACCAATAATCTACCGGATTGCTCGAACATGTGTCACGAATCGAGCGGTGCGGCGTTGAACGAAAGCATCGGTATCGGAAAAGGCTGCGTGAAGCTCGAAGATTTCGAACACGCCGACGCGATTTTTATTCTCGGTCAAAATCCCGGCACGAATCATCCGCGGATGATGACCACTCTGGAGCGCGCGAAGAAAAACGGCGCAACGATTGTTGCGATCAATCCAATTCGCGAAACGGGACTCATGTGTGTGGTGAATCCGAATCCGCAGGAATATCGCAACCCGTTCAAATTCGTGGCCAAAATGCTGTTGGACCAAGGGACGCCGCTCGCCGATTTGTGGTTGCCAGTCCGGATCAACGGCGACATGGCAGCGATGCGGGGCGTCATCAAGGAGTTGCTCGAAGAAGAAGAGCGGCGTCCTGGCGCGGCGTTAGATCGACAATTTATCGACCAATACACGACCGGGTTCGAACAATTCGCCGCGCACGTGCGAGCGACTTCGTGGAAGCAAATCACGGAGATTAGCGGATTAACGCGCGAGCAGATTCGCATTGCGGCGGAAACCGCGATGCGTTCCAAGGCGATCATTTGTTGTTGGGCGATGGGATTGACCCAGCACAAGAACGCGGTCGCGACCATCCAGGAAGTCATGAATTTTCTTTTGCTGGGCGGCAACATTGGAAAACCCGGAGCCGGTCCGTGCCCGGTGCGCGGACATTCCAACGTCCAGGGCGATCGCACGATGGGGATCTGGGAACGAATGAGCGACGCGTTCGCCGACAAACTCGGCCGCGAATTTCAATTCAGTCCGCCCCGCGAACACGGCACCGATACCGTCGAGACGATTAAGGCGATGCATGATGGGCGAATCCGGTTCTTCTTTGCCATGGGCGGAAACTTTTTGTCGGCAACGCCGGACACCGAGTTCACCGCCGAAGCATTGCAAAAATGTCGCGTGACGGCGCATGTTTCGACGAAGCTGAATCGCGCGCATCTGATTACCGGCGAGATCGCGTTGATCCTTCCGTGTCTCGGTCGCTCCGAGAAAGATCGACAATCAAGCGGCGAGCAATTCGTGACCGTTGAGGATTCGATGGCAATTATCAATCCGTCGCGCGGTCACGCCGAGCCGGCGAGCAAACATCTTCTGAGTGAACCGGCGATCGTTGCCGGCCTGGCGAAAGCGAGCCTCGGAGCGCGTTCGACCGTTGATTGGGACGCGCTCGTTGGAAATTACGATCGCATCCGCGATCACATCGAGCACGTCGTCGCCGGTTTCGACAATTTCAATGCGCGGATCCGCGAAGATGTCTTCTATTTGCCAAACGACGCGCGTGATCGCCGGAAGTTCAATAACAAGGAAGGCAAAGCGAAATTCATCATTTCGGAGCTGACCGGGTTCGCATTGCAACCGGGACAATATTTGATGACCACGGTGCGCAGTCACGATCAGTTCAATACGACGATTTACGGACTCAACGATCGTTACCGCGGCGTTTACAACGGCCGCCGCGTGATCTTCATGAATGCCGACGACATTGCGGCGGCCGGTTTGAATCAAGGCCAACTTGTCGATCTCACGAGCCACTACAAAGACGAAACGCGCGTGGCGCGGCATTTCATGGTCGCGCCGATCGAGATCGCGCGCGGCTGTACCGCCACCTATTTTCCGGAAGCCAACGTTCTCGTTTCAATCAACAACAGCGCGGAGCGCAGCAACACGCCGGTGAGTAAAAGTGTCGTCATCAGTATTGCGCCATCGAAAGATGCCGCGGCAGGTGTCGATCGCATTCTTCGCGAAGCGACGCAGACTTAGTCGAGAATCACGCGCTCGACGTGGGAATAGAGGTTGAACGACGGCGGTCGAAGAAATCCGACCAGCGTCTGATTGCTTTCACGCGCGAACTCCATGGCGAGACTCGACGGCGCTGAGACCGACGCGACAATTGGGATTCCGGCAGCGAGCGCCTTTTGCATGATCTCAAAGGAGGCGCGCCCGCTGACGAAAAGGAGATGTCGATCTAACGGAAGTTTTCGATCGAGAAATGCGCGGCCGATCGCTTTATCGACTGCGTTGTGTCGGCCAATGTCTTCGCGCACGACCAATGCTTTGCCACTGGCGTCGAAAATTCCGGCGGCGTGAATTCCGCCGGTGCGCGCAAAATCGGACTGGTTCGCGCGCAGTTTCTCGGGCAACGAAAGCAAAGTTGCGACCTCGATCCGAAACGAGGTCGATCTTACCGGCGGAAACTTTTGCCGGATCGCGTCGATGCTCTCTTTGCCGCACAAACCGCAGCTGCTCGAGATCGTCCCGAAACGTTGAGCGACGTTCAGCTTCGGTTTCTTCCCGCCCGCAAGATCGACGACGATGATGTTCTCGCGGTTCCGCGCCGTCGGCCGGGAGAACTTGTCGATTTTATCGCCAGTCCGGACGATTGCTTCCGCCAAAAGAAATCCGGCCGCGAGTTCTTCATCATTTCCCGGCGTGCGCATCGTGGTCGCGACCGTTTTGCCGCCGATTCGGATTTCGAGCGGTTCTTCGATCGTCAGCTCATCACGGTCATATGCGAGACTGCCGTCCTGCTTTCGGCGAATGATCTGGCCGGGCCCGATTCCGTTTTCTTTCATCGCTCCGGCGGCAATGATATCATTGGCTGCGGTGGAAATCTGTCATCTTTACATTTCAGCCGGTCACAATTTCGTCGGGCACTACGGCCAGGAGCCGGACGACTTTCCAATGATCGAAGTGCCGACGGTTCAATGCGTGGCCGGCCGCGGTCTGACGGGCGACCGTTATTTTGATCACAAAGAGGATTACAAGGGGCAGATCACATTTTTCTCGCTCGAAGTTTTTGATCAACTTTGCGGCGCGTTGCAAGTGAAGGGGATTCCTCCGAGCGCAGTCCGACGAAACGTGTTTACGCGCGGCGTCGATCTCAATGAACTGATTGGGCAAGATTTCGAGGTCCAGGGCATTCGGTTTCACGGAACGGAAGAAAGCCGGCCGTGCGATTGGATGGATTTCGCGATCGCTCCCGGCACGCGGGAATTTCTCAAAGGCCACGGCGGTTTGCGCGCAAAAATCTTGAACGACGGCACACTGCGGTCGACGGCAAAAATTCCCGCGACGATCAAATGAGTTTCACCGCAATCCTGCTCGCGGGCGGTCGATCACGCCGCATGGGGGAGGACAAAGCGACGCTTCTTTTTCGCGAGCGACCGCTTTGGCAAAACCAGTTTACCATTTTGCGCAACATCGCGCCGGAAGTGATTTTGGTTTCTGCGCGAACAGATCCGGCATGGCGTCCGACTGACGCCGAGTTTGTTGGGGACGCGCCGCCGTCGCGCGGACCACTGAGTGGAATTGCTGCGGCGATTTCACGAAGCACAAGCGAACACCTGCTCGTTCTCGGGATCGACATGCCTTTCATGAGCGCGGATTATTTGCGGAACCTTGTCGATCGCGTCCGTCCCGGCCGCGGCGCAGTGCCCATGATTGACAATCGCGCCGAGCCGTTGGCGGCGATTTATCCGGGTAGCGCCAATATCGATTTTACCAATGCGTTGGCGGGCGAAAATTTCTCGCTCCAACCGCTTGTCGTAAGATTGATCGCGGCCGGAAAGCTCGAGTCGGTTAAGGTTTCAGACAAGGAACGAGCGTTGTTTCGAAACCTGAATGAGCCCGGCGACCTGGCAAGCAATTAGCGATCTGGCACTGTGCGTGCTCAAGGAGGTGCGCCCTCTGCATGCAACGTTTCGAACCTGAGTCACAACCACTCGATCCGGTGGTCCATAGCCTCGAGTTAAAAGCCATTCTCGTGGTCGATGACGACAAACAGCTCGCCTCCGCGCTGCAATGGATTCTGGCGGACGAAAATTTCCTGGTTGATGTCGCATTCGACGGCGAGGAAGCGCTGCTCAAAGTAAAGGCGCACGAGTACGACGCGGTGATTTGCGATTTGAAAATGCCGAAGCTCCGCGGCGACGAGTTTTATCTAAAGGCAAAGGAAATTCGACCGTCACTGGGCGATCGGTTCATCTTTGTCACCGGTTTTGCGGCCGACCCGAATATCGCGCTCTTCTTCAATCGGCACGAAGTGAAATATCTGGTGAAGCCGTTCTCGATCCAGGTCCTGATCGATTGCGTGAAACAGCTGCTTTGCTGAGGCGGCTATCGATGCGAACTCAGAATCTTCGCAAAACGCCAAACCTCGTGAAACGTGTTGTAAAGAGGGGTCGGCGCGACGCGGATGACATTCGGTTCGCGGAAATCGCATTTCACACCGGCGGCCTGGAGTTCCTTGAACAATTCTTTTGGATGTTCATGCGCCAGAATCGACAACTGGCATCCGCGCGCGTTCGCGTCCGCCGGAGTTATCACTGAATAGCGTTTCGATCCGGCGTTGCTGAGAAGAAATTCCAAATAACCGGTCAGCGTCTCGGATTTTTCACGAAGCCGTTCCACTCCGCCGGCTTGGTCAAAGATCGACAACGACGCCCGCAACGGCGCCATTGAGAAAATCGGCGGATTGCTGACCTGCCACGCGTCCGCCGATGCGACCGGAATGAATTCCGGCTCGAGCTGCATTTGAAATCGCGTGTTCGGATCGTTGCCGAACCAACCGGCGAGTCGCGGTAGTTTAGTGTTCGTCGCGTGACGCTCGTGCAAGTAGGCGCCGCCGATCGCGCCCGGCCCGGCATTTAAATATTTGTAGGTGCACCAGACCGCGAAATCGACATTCCAATCGTGGAGCGCGAGCGGCACATTGCCGGCCGCGTGGGCGAGATCGAATCCGACGATGATGCCATGTTTTTGCGCCGCTTTGGTGATTGCGGGCATGTCGAACAATTGGCCGGTGAAAAAATTCACGCCGGCGAGCCAGACGATCGCAAGACTGTCGCGGTTCTTTTCGATCAAATCGACAACGTCTTCGGTGCGCACGGTGAATTCGCCTTTTCGCGGCCTGGCCAGGAGAAGCGCGTCTTTCGGATCGAGTCCGTGATGACGGATTTGGGTTTTAACCGCGTAGGTGTCGGAAGGGAACGCCGGGTCTTCCATCAGAATTTTGTTTTTTCTCGATTTGGTCGGCCGATAAAACGTCGCCATCATCATGTGCAGATTCACCGTCAGGCTGTTCATGCAGATGACTTCGACCGGTTTCGCGCCAACGATGCGCGCGGTCGGCTCGCGCAACGGTTCGTGATATGTGTACCAAGCCGTCTTCGCCTCGAGGTGCGCGTCTACGCCGAGCTTCGCCCAATCTTCGAGTTCTTGATCGACAAACTCGCGCGCGAGCTTCGGCATGAGTCCGAGCGAATTGCCCGCGAAATAAATCAGCGGCTTTCCGTCTTTGCCGAGCGGCAGATGGAATTTCTCGCGATAAGATCGAAACGGATCTTCGACGTCGAGTTGCTTCGCGAAATCTTCGTCAGCGGAAAACTGCATTCTTCCGTGACTCTCAACTCTCAACCATCAACTCTCAACTGCCGCTGGGCATTTGCATGAACTCGATCGTCGTGCCGTCCGGGTCGCGAACGTAAACGACGCGCTTGCCCGCGTTCGGCCCGTGGGTGAGTCCTTGAGGTTCGCCGGCAGCTTTCCAGCCGTACTCCGCGATTCTCTTCAACACCGCATCGAGATCATCCACCGTCAGCGCAACGTGAACGTGTCCGAGATCGCACGGTCGAAGATCGAAGTCTTTCTTGCGATTAGGGGGCGCGAAGTACTCGAGCAGCTCGATCTTGTGACCGGTTGGCGTTTTCAACACCGCCAGTTTCAGCTCCGCGCCTTTTACTCCGGTGATCTGTTCCGGCCGTTCGCCTTTTTGATGCGCGCTGTGCGAGAATTCGAACCCGAGAACGTCGCGCCAAAATGCAAGCGAGCGTTCGAGATTAGAAACCGTAATGCCGGTGTGATCTGCCGCGACGATTCGAAACTTAGTGTCGTTCATCCCACTGCGGCGATTACTTTCAGCTCGATCGCGATTGGCGTTGGCAATGCCGTGACTTCGACGGTTGTCCGCGTTGGGTTCGGTTTGGCCGGTCCGGCAAAGTATTCGGCGTAGACTTTGTTGTAGATCGGGAAATCTTTTTTCATGTTCGTGAGAAAGACAGTGACATCGATAATGTCCTGCCAGGTGGCGCCGGCATCTTCCAAAACAAGCCGCACATTTTCGAAAACCGCGTGGCATTGCTTCTCAATGTCATAGCTCTCGATCTTGCCGTCGGCCGTCAGCTTTACGCCGGGAATTTCTTTACTGCCGCGCACGCGCGGACCGATTCCAGAAAGAAAAAGCAAATTACCAACGCGTTTGGCGTGAGGAAACGTGCCGACCGGTTCGGCCGCGCGTTTGCTCTCGAATGTCTCGCTCATCCTTCCCAATTACTTTCTGATGAAGTTCTATTTAGTTCTCTCGGATACGTTATACCAATTCCATTCCCAAGTTTTCCCGTTGTCAGGAGAAAAGGCCTGGCTCCAAACTGGTCGATCTTTGTTTCGCGCATCCCAACGGAACATCATGATGATTGGTTTTCCCTTAAAAGTGTCTTTGGCAAAAAAATGTCCGACACCGTTTTCAAACGAGCCAACAACAGGAGGATCGAGCGCGCCCACATTGCTCGCGACCCAGTACAAACTCCACAGCCTGGTTTTCGGATTGAACAGCCGCAGCGTCAGGCCTTCGAAGTGTCTCCCCTCCATTCCCGGCATCTCGGTTGTGGAATAAGTGTCGATGTCGGCGGTGTCGCTTAGAATTTTGGAATTCTCATCGTAGGAATCGAACTCCGTCCACTCATTGTTGCCTTCGAGGCGTTTGTTCAATCGCCGATTATGCATCTTCCATTTCCCGACCAGGAAATCGAAATCGTTAGGCGATGATGTCGTCGAAGCGATTATTTTCAACTCGCCCCTGTCATCGAAGCTGACCTTTGGAATCGCGAGCGTCGGATCAGTTGTCAGGACTGTTTGCTGCGCGTTTCCAGCATGACAGAACGCAAGTAATCCGATGGTTAACAGATATTTCATGTCTGCAAGTCCTTCGCTCATGGTGTTTTGAAGATGAGACGGGCGATCGGTGTCTCCAAATCGTAGTAAATCATCCAGAGCGCGGTTAAATCAAAGGCCGTGTGCGCGATCATTAACAAAAAAATCTGTCCGGTGACAGCGAAGATCGAGGCAAAGACGATTCCGACAACAAGCGCTTGTTCGGCTCCCGGAATCCCCTGTCCGGGAAGGTGCGCTGCCGCAAACAACAGTGATGTAATGAGAACGATTGCAATCTTTGCCGGCGCACTTTGTCCAAAGAGTTTACCCAACCGCTCGAACATCCAGCCGCGAAAAAGCGTTTCCTCGCCGAAGCCTGCGCCGAGGATGATTGTGTAAAGCATCGCCGGAATCACCGCCGGGTTACCGGTTGCGAATTGAAATGCCTGATTGATTGGCGGTGCACCGAAAAGCGGCATCACCACCGCTTTCATCGCGAATTTGAACACGACGCCAAGGATTGTGCCGAGAGCAATTGTTTTTGTCCAACTGCGTGGCCGCACGTAACCGATCTCGCGCCATGGCGTGTTCGAAATCTTTGCCCAGATCAAAGCCAGGATCGCGCTCAGCGGCTCAATGACAAAGTTGCCGCCGAGAATGATGAGGATCGCGAGAATCCCGAGCGGTCCAAATCCGCGAAGGCGTGCGGCGAAGCGATCTTCCGTCGAACCAGCATCGGACACTCGAAGGTTCTCTGTTGATTCGCGCATCTCCTGCTTTCTAACCGCGGATTACGCGGATGACACGGATTTTTGCGTGTCGAGGAAGATTGAGTCTCTCAACAATCAACTCTCAACCATCAACCTTTTTGCGGCGCGTATTTCTCGAACTTCGGCGTTTTCGGATCCATGTGATCCCAAGGCTGCGCGTCAGATGTGAAGACCTCGTGCTGCGGTTTATACAAACTCGGATCGTCCAACGTTCCGGCGGTGATGCCTTGACCGAACTCGCTTTTACCGCCGAACAATCGTGATCCACACTCGGGACAAAAACCGCGGATGTTCGCTCCGATCATTTCGCTTTTCGTCTCGTAGAACTTCGGCGTGCCTTTCGTGATCTTGAACGCGCTGGCCGGAGCATAGAAAACCGGAGTGTAACCGCTGCCGGTTGTTTTCTGGCAATCGCGGCAATGACAATTAAACGTCACGAGCGGCTCCGCCGTGACTTCATACCGAATTGCTCCACATGCGCATCCACCAGTGATTTTCATAAAGTAAGAATTAAGAAGGATGAATTAAGAAGTCCAAGCGGAAGTCTTTCTGCTTTTTCATAATTCATAGTTTTTCCTTCTGCCTTTCTTCTACCCTCCGGCGATCGCGCCCATTACGAAGAACGGTTCTTCCCCTTTCACGATCGCGTCGGGCAAGGGAGTGTCGGGCGATTCGTGCGAAATGTCTTCGCCACAAACAAAGAATCGCACCAGCGGTCTCCGCTTCAATGTTCCGTGATCACGAATTGTTCCGCGCAACATCGGATACTTTTGTTCCAGCTCGTCGAGTAACGATTTCACGGTCGCGTTGCCGTTAAGATCGATAATCACTTCGTCACCGACTTTCGCCAGCGTGCGCAAATGATGTGGAAGAACTACTCGAATCATTTCAATGTTTGCGCTTCTACCGACAAAATGGCTGGCAAATCGCGAACGATCGCATTCCACGAATCGCCGGCGTCGTTCGACCCATAAACCTGTCCGCCGGTTGTTCCGAAATAGACACCACATGGATCGAGCTGGTCCACCGACATCGAGTCGCGCAGCACGTTGACGTAACAATCTTTCTGCGGCAGCCCTTTGGTCAGGACTTCCCATTTGTTTCCGCCAGTGCGGCTTCGCCACACCTGAAGCTTCCCATCGAGCGGATAATGCTCGGAGTCACTCTTGATCGGCACCACGTAAATCGTTTCCGGCTCGTGCGCGTGCACGTCGATCGGGAAACCGAAATCGGTCGGCAAATTGTCGCTCACTTCTTTCCACGAATCGCCGCTGTCATCGCTCCTCATGACGTCCCAATGCTTTTGCATGAACAACGTGCTCGGTTTTGATGGATGAAACGCGATCCGATGGACGCAATGTCCAACCTCGGCGTTTGGGTCCGGCATGAATTGTGAAACCAGTCCTTTGTTGATCGGTTTCCAGGTTTTGCCGGCGTCATCGGTGCGGAACGCGCCCGCGGCCGAGATCGCGACAAACATTTGCTTCGGATTTTTCGGATTGATCAGGATCGTGTGGAGACACATTCCGCCGGCGCCCGGTTGCCAGCGCGGACCGGTGTCGTGTTGGCGAAGCCCGGAAAGTTCGCTCCACGTTTTGCCGCCATCTTTTGATTCGAACAACGCCGCATCTTCCACGCCCGCGTAAATATGATCGACATCGTCGAGCGCCGGC
>DATEWZ010000011.1:0-11327 GCA_035257485.1 Chthoniobacterales bacterium | reverse complement strand
CCTTCCTCGACATTGCGCGCGCTGCCGAAAAATTTCTTGGGTTTAATCAACGCCTTCGACTCGACGCCGCCCGACATGATCCGGCCCTTGTTTGGCTGCAAATTATTGTAGCCGCGCGAAAGGCGCGTCAGGCTGTCGAGCAAGATCACAACGTCTCTTTTCATCTCGACCAAACGTTTCGCGCGCTCGAGCACGAGCTCCGCGACTTGCACATGCCGTTGCACGTTCTCGTCGAAGTTTGAGTGATAAATCTGGCAATCGATTTCCCGGGCGAGATCGGTGACTTCTTCCGGCCGTTCGTCCACCAAAAGCAAAATCAAAACAATCTCGGGATGATTCACGCGAATCGCTTTCGCAATTTCCTTGAGCAAGATCGTTTTGCCGACGCGCGGCGGCGCAACGATCAATCCGCGCTGGCCGCGGCCGAGGGGCGCGAGAAGATCGACACCCCGCGCGCAAATCGAGTTCGTCTTCGGATTTTCGAGCATGATGCGGCCCTGTGGAAATTGAGGCGTTAACTTTTCGAAATCGGTCGGCTCTTTCCATTTCTCGGCCGGTTCGCCTTCGATCGTGAGAACATCATCGAGCACGAGTCCTTTCTCGCGATCGCGCGGCAGCCGAAGTTTGCCACAAAGTTTTTGCCCCGGGCGGAGACGATAGAGCTCAATCGCGGCGCGCGGAACGTGAACATCCTCCGGCACGGGCAAGAAATTCAATTCGGGGTAGCGAAGCAAACCGAACGAATCACCGACTTGATCGAGAAAACCTTCCGCGGTGACAGTAACGCCCTGACCGAGCGCGGCGCGGGCGATGTCCAAAATATGATGATGCCGGGTGCGCGCAGGATGAAGATGCAGATCGAAATCGCGCGCGACGCGAAGGAGATCGTCCGTTGCTTCGAGCTGATTGATGCTCAGATTTTTTGTTGTAGCGGCGGCCGTGCCGGCCGCGGTGCGAGTTGATTCTGCGCCCGACACGGGCGCCTCTACATTATCTTCTTCTACTTCGTCCATTTTTCCTGACGCCAAAGTTCCGCTAGGAGTCCGGCCTGCCCGGCGAGAGCGGATTTATCGCCATTGTTCCAAACAACGTGGTCAGCTCGTTTGATTTTTTCTTCGAGAGGCATTTGCGACTTGATCATGGCTTCGGCCGGCGCGCGCTCGAGTTTCATCCGACGCATGAGGTTGGTGAGTTGGATTTCGGGCGAACAGGCGACCACAACAACTCGGTCGCACAAGATTTCACCACCGGTTTCATAAAGGAGTGGAATGTCTGCAAAGAAAAATTTAGGAGATCTGCGGTGCGTGTCCGCTTCATCGCTCCATTGCCGGCGAATCCGCGGATGGAGAATTTTTTCGAGCGCGCCTCTCTTGGCCGCGTCCTGGAAAACTATGGCGCGGACCGCCTCGCGATTCAAGTCGCCGGTGGCGGAAAAAACGCCGGGGCCAAAAGTCTCGCGGAGCTCGCGCTTAACTTCCTCAAGATCGACAACTTGCCGGCCGGCGACATCGGCATCGAAAAACTGCGCTTCGGGCAGGAGTTGCCGGAGACACTCGGTAAAAGTGCTTTTGCCTGTGGAAATTCCGCCGGTGATTCCGATTGCTGGCACGGATAGATTTGCGCTCAGGAGTGATTAACCGATCTCAGCCAAAAAGAAAAGCGGCCCTTATCTAAATACGAGCCGCTCTCTTGATTCGTTCTAAATCGCTAAAAGCGGTGCGTTATTTTCCGGTGTTAACGTACTGGATACAGTCGCCCTGATTTTTAAATCTACTACAGTCAGCGCGAGTGAGATTCTTCCAGCCGCCTACTATTCCCTTTCCGTTGGGCGCCGGTGACAACGACAACTGTCGCTGTTCTTAACTGGACCCTGGCCCTCCCTACTATTTAAACGCGAGCAATCCCGCTCCGCGGCGGTACGGCTTTTCCCGAAGACCGTGGTTATTTTTTGTAGGCCGGGAGTTCCTGCAAGGGCGGCTCGACCGCTTCCTCTTCTTCCTCGGCTTGATTGACCGGTTGCCCGGCCGGGTTCACCAAACGCGCCGTGACGAAGATGATCAGGTTTCGTTTGATGTGCCGATCGACATTGCTGCGAAACAAACGGCCGACGAAAGGAATGTCGCCAATGATCGGCGTCCGGTCCTCAACCTTTTGCACGTCTTCGCGCATCAATCCGCCAAGCACGACGGTCTGTCCGTCCCACACGCTCACGCTCGTCGTCACCTTGCGCGTACTGAAAATCGGCTGGTTGATGACGTTCTCGGTGAGCACGATCGATTGATTCGTCCCGAGAATGCTCGTCGGCACGCCGAGAAACCCCAGAAGGGCAGGATTTACAGTGCTGATCGGACTTCCGTAGTTGATGAATCCTTCAAACTCGACCACTTGCGGAACGAGGTTGAGATCAATCGTGATTCCGTCAGGTCCAATAACCGGCTCAACCTCCAACGTCACGCCGGTGTTGCGCGTTTCGAAATTGGATGGCGTCGATGGTCCGACGACCGGCAGCGCGATTGTTGTCGTCGTCGAATTGCTCGATCCGCGACCCTGAATGTCCGGAACTTTCGGCTCGGTGAATTGGGTGGGATAACGAAACTCGCGCACAATCTCGATTACCGCGCGCTGTCCGCTCTTGGTCGTGATCTTCGGCGCGGAAAGGAGATCGATCCCTTTCTTTTGATTCAAAGCGCGGATCACGACCTGAAATTGCGGATCGGTAAAGACGCCGGATAATCCGAAGATCCCGGGCGCGAGCGAGCTCGCACCCATCGATGGAAACAACAGCGCGTCGATCGCACTCGCGCTGAGCGCGAACGTGCCGCTGCGATTACCGGCGGTCACGGGAAATTGGCCCACCGGCGTTGTGCTGCCCGGCGGGACGAACGGCCAATCGGCCGGATTGACCGGCGCGCCGGTGCCGGAAGTTCCGCCGCCCCCGAAGACTTTGTGGTTCCCGATATTGAACTGGCCAAGCAACCAATCGAAGCCGAGCTCTTTCAAATTGTTTTGGTTGATCTCGACAAATTTCGCTTCGATCTCGACCTGCTTCGGACCGGAAACGCTCGCTTGTTCGACAATGGCGTCCACCAACTCAAGATTGTCGGCGGTATTGCGAACAATCAGGCGGCTACTCTGCGGCAGAAAATGCGCGCTCGCTCCCTGCGGAAACGCAACGCCCTGACTTTCGAGAAATTCTCGCGCGCCTTCTCGATTGACCAACTGACGACCGCCGGTCGATTCTTGCGTGTCTTTGCCTGTTCCAGCCGGCGCGGCCGGGCCGGAGGCACCGGTTTTATACGCGCCCTGCTCGAGCGCCGACGTTCCAATGTTCACGCTGGTCGTGATGAATCCGGGCGGCACACGATATTCCTTTGTGAGCAAATCGTTGCTCTGTTCGGTGATCGGAATGATCGACACCGCATATGGGTCGACTTTCACTTTTAATCCGGCCTGACTCGCGATGTAACGCAGCGCTTCGCCGAGTGGAATTTGATTTAGCGTGATCGTGATTCGCGCCTCGGACGGAGAGATCGGTGCGCCGGCAACAACCGGAGGCGCAACGATCGGCCTCGCCGGAATCGGCGTCGTCACCGCGCCGGGCGGCGCAGCTTCTGGCGGAACACCGGCCGCTTGCGCAGCTTGATTTTGGGCAGCCTCGACCGGAACCGCAGGTAACGCGATTTGCCCTAACGGCGCCAGGCGTAGAACAATATCAACGCCCTTCTTTCCATCGCTCATCGTGTCATTCGCGGCCGCTTGTTGGCGGAGAAAATCGATCGCTTCGCGCACGCTCGCGTCCCGAAATTCAACTCGCGGGATGATGATCGAGTTTAATTTCTGCGTGATCCCCGCTGTTCCGGTTATGTCGCGTTGAAATGCTTCCTGCAACGGCTCGGCCGATTTGCCGTATTGCTTAACAGGATTCTCCCAACCTTTCTCGACCTGCCAAACCGCGCGTGCGCGCGTTTCGTTGTAAGCTTCGCGGGCGTAATCGTACTTGGTGTTGTCGGTCTTCTCTTCGCCGAGACGTGCTGCCGTGTTGTAAGGATCGATCGCCAAAGCCTGCTCGTATTTTTTGAAGGCGAGATCGTAACGGCCGCTATCGTAATAGCCTTGAGCGTCCGCGAGCAGTTGTTTCACTTGTTCGACCTTGTCGACGAACTTGGGACCCATCGTTTTGTTGAAATATCCGGGCTGCTGCAAATGCGCGAGAATCTCGATGGCCGGCCGGCAATTCGGATCGTAACGATCTTCCAAGACTTCGCGCAGGATTGACTCCGCTTCGGCGTAACGTCCGTCGGCAATTTCCTGTTCGGCGAGCTTCACACCGCTCTCACAAAAGCCGGCGAGCGCGTCATCGTGCGCTTTCGCCGATGTCACCGCGTCGTGAAGATTATTCAGGGCGGTTCGAAATTCATCATGGGCGAGGCAATAATTTCTCGCCTGCATTGCGGCCTGGCCGCGGGCGACCGCTTCCACGCCGCGCGGGAGCGCCGCCTGACGGCGTTCCACTTCGCGTTGCGAAATGCGGTCTACATTTTGAGCGGCGGCGCCCAAACAGACTGTGAGCACAGAGACTACATGGAAAATGACGACACTGAATCGGAGGAGAAAGGAACTTGATTTCATGGGGGGAGATCACGGATTGGACAGGCCAATTTCGATCGGCTCGTCGGCCCTCTGCGAGTTCACGATCACCGCCTCGGTCGGTCCAACTTCCACCAACTTATATTTGATCTGCTCCTGTGGTTTCAATGAAAATTCCTGATCTTTTCGGACCTGAAATTCCTGTCGCCCACCCGAAGTATAAACGAACGTCGCTACCGTCTCGGGCGACATCGCCACTTTTTCCTTCACCAACGTCAGCTGCTGATGCGTCTCAAGCTGTTCCAACCTCAATTCCGAAACATCGACATTCGTTCCATACTGGTTCTTCTGATATTTTTCGTGGAACCTCACGACCTTGAACCGCGTTCCTTTGACCGTGTCGCCGGCTTTCACAAATTGAGTGGGCTGTTTCAGGTCGATGGTGTTGATTGCAAACGTATCGCCGACCCACGATGAGAAGACGAGCCGGAATGGTTCCTCAGTGGACGATTTCAGCTTTAGCTTCGTGTAGTATTCCGGGTGCGAGTTCGTGTCGGTCGGATTGGTGTGGCCCGACCATTCATCCAGGTTATTGAATCCGTCGTTGTCCGGGTCCTGTTCGAGAACATCGGAGTCGGCGATCGGTAGACCGAATTTCTCCAGCCATTCGTTTGGGACGGGCGGATGGACCTCTGTCGTTTGCAACGTGGTCGGCATCCCATTCGCAGCGATGAAATGCTTTTCCGGAACGAACAGGCCGGAGCGTCCGCCGAATGTCCACTGCGGCGGCTGGTGCAATTTCTCTTCCGCGGCGGCGAGTTCCTGCGCCTTGGCCAATGGTGACGCGCTCTTTAACGACGGAGCAGGCGGCATGACCGCAAGCTGCGAAGTAAATGCGGACGTGGTTCTCCAAATAAAGATCGAGCAGACAAAAAGCACGATTGCCGCCGCAATCAGCAGCACGCGCTCATAATGTTCGCGGACCCACTCCATATTTAAAACGTGAACCGCACGAGCTCGACCGCGGCGGTAGTATCGACATGTTCGTTGCCGATAATAAATCTCAACGCGTTGGGGGAAGTGGTGGTCGTCGCGGCTGCGGCAGGCGCGTTTTGTTCCCGCGTTGGCGCTTTCGCCTGTTCGTTGTGAACGTAGAGCGTGCGCACGACAAAAAACTGTCGCTCGGAGGTCGCGACCTGATTCAAGACTTTTCGCAAGGCGTAGGGCGAAGCGGTGAAGGTAAGATCGACGTTTACGCGCTCGACGACGGTGGGAGGAGCGTTTGCCGGGGCTTTCGGGACCGGTGTTGCCGCTGCTGTCATTTCAGTCGGCGGACCTTTTCGTTTCAGGTTGGTGATCGCGTCCACTTTCGCGTCGATCAGAATCCCGATAAGCAATTCAATCTGTTGAAGCTCCTGACCAAGCACGGGAGCTTCGGCCGTCCCCGGTAACGCGTTGACGAATTCATCGAAGCCGAGGTGAAAATTTTCGGGCAGCTTCACCCGGTTCGTGCGCGCTTTTTCCGTCGTGTTGGCGATGGCCTGGCGCAAATGCGTTTGAAATTCGTTTGGTTGCATCGGCGCGGCGGGCAAGACCTGCGCCTTCAGCTCTTTCTTCAGCTTGTTCAGGCCCACGCCGTAGTTTTGGAGCGCGGCCTGCGTTTTCTTGAAATTCTCCTCGTTCGGAAGCGGATTGAGATGCTCCAGGCGGCTCCGCTCGGTCGCAGCGGCATTGAATTCCGTCATTGTGTCCGCGAATGAGCCTCTCGCGTAAAACAGAAACCAAAGTCCGACAACGAGCGCGAGCCCGAACGCAATCAGGAAATTTCCGAGCCAGCGATTTTCGCGATACCAATTCATGGCAATTTCACCGGCTTCTTCAGATCGAGACGCAATTCATACGGAAAAGCCCAGTCCGTGTTGTTCGGAATGGTCGATTTGATTACACGCGCCTGATTGTTTGGATCGACATTGAAAAACGGCGAGCCGACCAGGCTCTTGAAATAATCGATCACAACTTCCTGCTGCTTCGGATTAAACAAGTAGAGACCGCGCAGCAAAATTCCGTCGATCGCTGCGGTCTGCCCTTTCGCGTGCGGTCTGGCCGCGGCCGGACTAGCCGGTGCGGTCGCCTGCCCAACTTCGCCGGCGCGTTTTTCCTCCACACCAATCGGTTTGCCGCCCGAGAGTGGAATCAACTCCGTGATCCAAACATCTTCCTTCGGCAGACGCGAATTGAGATCTTCGACAACCTCGATCCAAAAAAAGCGATCGCTGATCGTGGTTGCGAGCGGACCGGCAACCGCGTCGAGCGAAGTCGCTTGTTTCCGCAAGTTTTCGATCTTTGCTTCCGCTGCCTGCATCGGCGCGTTGATCGAGCGAATCTTTTCCGCACCGGCGCGCGCCATGTCGGCCGCGCGGGCGTTATAAAATCCCCAGCCAAGGAGCGCGAGAACGATCGCCGTCGCCGCCACGACAAAAAACGGACGGCGTTTTTCCAATTCCTGGCGACGAACAACGACTTGCGGGCGAAGATTCAACTCCATCGGACAAGCGCTGACCGATCGCAGCGCGAGGCCGACCAACTCGCCGAGCAAATGCGCCGACCGAGCGACTTCATCGACCGGCGCCGAGTGCGACACGCTGACATTGCGCAGCGGATTGAAGAATTCGATCGGCACCTGCAATCTCTCCCGGAAAAATTCGCGCATGTAGGGCGTGCCCGCAGTTCCGCCGCAGAGGAGCACGCGCTCCGGCGCATTTCCCTGTTGTTGCGCCCGGTAATGGATGATCGAACGCATCACCTCGGAGTGCAGCCGCGTCATCGTGCTCCGCATCAATTTGGAAACGCGCGCAACTTCGGGATCGTCCGGCTCGGCGTAGGCCCCGCCCAAACTGACAAAGCCATCGCGTTTCTTTCGGAATTCCGCGGCAGCGAACGGCTCATTGAATTCCTTCGCAATCGCCGTCGTGATCGAACCGCCGCCGACCGGAATGCTGCGCGAGAAAATTTTCTGCGGCTCAACGAACAACAAGTTCGTCGTGCGCGCGCCGATATCCACGAGCAGCGAGCAACCGGTCAGGTCGGAGTAGTTGTAACGAAAGGCGTTGTAGAGCGCCATCGTCGCAACATCGACAATCGCCGTGCGCAGTCCGGTTGCTTCCACGGCACCGTTGATTTCGTCGAGCAAATCGGACTTGATCGCGACCAACACGACCTGGACTTGCTTATCACCGCCGCAGCCGATTAGCTGATAATCCCAAACCACTTCGTCGATCGGGAACGGCACGTTCTGCTGTGCCTCGAACGCGATGATGCGGTTGATTTTTTCCTCATCGATCGACGGCAGTTTCACGAAACGCGCGAAAACCGATTGAGCGGAAATGGCGTAATTGATCGTTTCGCGGCCAACCTGCATCTCGCTCGGCATTTCGCGCAAAGTGGCGGCGGTTTGCACCCAGCGATTGCCCTCACTTGCCGGATCGACCAGCACTTCGCGCAAACGATAATTTTGCAAAACGAGCCCGCCCTGCGCCTGGGCCTGGAATTCCGCAAGCCCGATCGTTTGCGATCCGAGATTGAGACTGATTATTCGCGCCGGCTTGGGCATTTGATCGACCTCAAGGCGTTTTGATTTGCGCGTAGCGGTCCCACTTGATCGGCGCAAATGGAGTTTCGTTTTTACTTAGAACAAATCCGGAGGTCGGGGGCAAGGCCGCAAACCATTGTCCCGGAGCACGCACAAGACTAAGCTCATCCTTCACCGCGCCGCTTTGGATGATCTGGACCGCTAATACGCGCCCCATAAATCTAAACGACAAGCACGGGGCGATTGTTTGTTCGGTTTTCATGAGGGGGGAACCTTTCGAAAAATTTAGGAGAGCGCGCAGAATCGAACAAGCCGAAACGCAAAAAACATTTTGCTTTTCTTCGAGCAGCGCCGGGTCTAAGACCGGTGCCTTCTGGGCCAACGTCGGCCGGGTTCCCGGCGGAACTTTCATTATGAATACGAAACCCACCGTTGGTGCCATCATTGCCGGCTTCGTCTCGATCCCGACTCTTCTCCACGCGCAGGACGTCAAGAACGGCGCCGAGAACATGAAATACAGCCGCGACGTTTATTCCAAAGTGCACATGGTCGCGATCGCGAAGCTGGGGTTCGAGGCCCCGCCCGCCGCCGAATTCAAATACGATCGCTATCCCGCAACCGACGGCGGAGCGGAGCGAATTCAGAGCGGCGATGGCGAAGAATACGCACGCAAGGATGGAAAGACCTGGCTGAATTCACGCGATTGGGGCGAGACCGGCCAGCCAGTAGACGCGCAAACAGCGAAGCGCCTGAATAACTGGGTCAGCGTGATCGACAATCGATTGAAGTACGATGCGCCGCTCAAATTCGTGAAAGCAGAGGACGCCGGCGACCGCGACGAATTCGTTTTTGAAGAGGGCGGCAAGACAAAAGGCAACGGCAAAACGCCACAATTCACTTTTGGGAAATACAAAAGCGCGGCGAATGACAAGCTGCCGATCCTCGATCATTTCAGCGGCCCGATGCCGCTCGGGATGCATGAGGCGAACGTCGACATCAAGTTCAGCTATTTAATCTCGGTCAAAATCAACAACATGACCGAAGTGAAACCGTCGCCGAGCGCGGCCGATGCGAGCCCGGCTGCGGCACCTCCCGCGAAAAACGATTCGCAAAGCGGCGGCACGGTCACCCTGCTTGACGGCAAATTTAAGATCGACATCCCCTCCGATTTCAAACGCGAGCCGGACGATCCGAAAGAACCGAAAACGCTCGCGAAATTCGAGCATGACGGTGAAGGCGGCGCATGGGGCGACGTGAATCGTGGCACGCACGGACTCACGCCCGAGCAATTGCCAGAGTACTTGAACAAGCGCGTCGCGGAATACACCAAGGGATTCAAGTGGATGCCGAAGGATGCGCACCTGCAATGGCTGCACAAAGAAATCGTGACGATCAACGGCTGGAAATGGGCGGACTGGAGTTTTGTGCCGATGCCCAAGGGCAAAAAGGATTATCGGAACAATCCGGTTTATACGCGCAACCTGACGACTTCCTACAAAGGCCAGCTTCTCGAAGTTAATTTCACCACGAACTTAACTACCGACCCGGCGCTCAAGGACGAGATCGACAAGATTATCGCCTCGATGCAACTCGAAGAGTAAGGCCGATTGTTGTTGTCGATCTTGCGAGTCACTCGGAGTGCTCGCGCTTTCCAGCAAATTCGGTTGCCACTTTTTGGGAAATAAATTTTCCCTGAGGAATATCCCAAACCGCTTGGACGTGTCCGTCCCAGACTTTGCCTTCGTCCGAGCCTTTTGGATCGGTGGTGGCGGACGCGTTGACCCGAACCGCCTTGGAGCCATCGAGTTCAAAACCGGAACTCTCTTCCGTTTCGAAGATAAAATCGTAATAGTCGTTGTAACGCCCCGCTTTCGATTTTCGAAATTCCGGAAGAAGGAGGTCGTGCGCTTTGGCGAGAATATTTGTAGAACGCGCCAATTTTCCGTCCTTAACCTCGAGCAGAAAGACATCTCCCGGTCCCCATTTCGCATCGAGCGTGACCAACGCGACCGAACCGTCGTCCGACCATTCTGCCGTCAGCTGGCTGTTGCTTTCGTTCTTGAAGTAGGGCCGCTTTGTTTGGAGTTTCGTCAGGATGGCAAACGGCTTTAAGGAAACGAGATAGTTGGCGGCGCCGGGAACATCTTCCTCGTCGCTGGTCGGATAGATGACCGCGAATTTCTTGTCCGGCGAAAGCGTCTTTTGCGCGACCAAATAATCTTTGGCGTACTTCGGCGGCAACGCGTCCGCTGAATCTTCACCTTGCTCTTCTTCGCCACCGGGCTCGGTTCGCCATTTAAAGACCGAACGCGTTCCATCCGCCGCGAGTTTGAAGAGATTGTTGTTTCCGTCGCAGGCTACGAGATTTCCTGCCGGATCAAAGGCCAGGCTTTCGGCGCCGCCAACGTTTGCAAACGTGCTCTTCTTCCCATCAGGCGTGAACTTCAGAACTGAATCAACGCCCGCCACGAAAAGATTTCCCGGTTTGTCGAAGGCCAGACCGTAGCCGGAGTCTTTGGAAAAAGTGCTTTTCGTTCCGTCGGGAGCGAATTTCACAATCGCGCTCACCAGCTTGCCATTCTCGCCATGGCTGTCGCAGGCGAAGAGATTTCCAGCTTGATCGAAAGCGAATGCATAGGCTTCGACACCGGTCGCGAAAGCGCTTTTTGATCCGTCCGGCGCGAATTTTAAAATCCCGGCGCTGGTCGAGACGAAAAGATTACCCGCCGGATCGACAATCAGCGCGTTTGCCCAGGTTTTGCCAACGTTGGTCGCGAAAACAACTTTGCTTCCGTCGGGCGCGTATTTAAGAATCGTCGTGAAATTGGCGGAGGCGTAAATGTTCCCCGCCGCATCGATCGCGATTTCGCCGTTGATCGGCGCATCCGGTGTGCCTTTCGCGAAAATTGTCTTCGTTCCATCAGCGGCAAACTTCACAATCTCATCGCTGTTCCGGGCTTCGAAAAAAAGATTGCCTGAAGAATCAAAAACGAGCGCGGCGGAAAAAACATTAAGCGGGACTGTTCCTACCGTGAGCGCAACGAGAATCGCGCGCGTGCGAAAATTGAAATGATTCCATTTCATCGGCGCGAGGATTACTCGCGCCGATTAGAGTGAGCTTCTCGCGCGGCGACAAGGCAAAAAGCATGTC
>DATEWZ010000010.1:0-6889 GCA_035257485.1 Chthoniobacterales bacterium | reverse complement strand
GACTTCCAAGATAAGATCCGATTGTCCCGCCGATAATCGCCGGGACCGCGAGATAAATTCCAAGAGCCGGAATTGAATGCTTGGCAGTGAAATAGCCGACCAGTCCGCCGATTGAATTCACCAAAATGAAAAGCGCAGAGACAGCTGCGGCTTGACGAATGACCGCCCACTTGCAAAATAAAATCAGTGGCGTCAAAAAAATTCCGCCACCCGTGCCGGTGAGGCCGGAAAGAAATCCCAGTCCGGCGCCGACCCCGACCGCAACCGGCTTCGAAGGCGGAGTCGTTGTTTCAGGATCCTTTTTTCTAAAGAACAAACGCGCAGCGGAAAACAGCAGGACGAATCCAATCAGAATTCGCAGAATCGAAGCGGACGGCTGGAGATAACCGCCGAAATAGGCCGCTGGAACAGACAGAAGCGCGAACGGCCAAAATAATTTCCAGGAAAAATGTCCGGCCCGCCAAAATTGAAATGAGCCGATTGTGGCGACGAGGATATTCAGCACTAATGCTGTTGGTCGAATCGTGGTCGCAGCAATTCCAAACAAAGTCATCGTCGCGATGTAACCGGACGCGCCGGCGTGTCCGACGGAAGAATAGAGAAACGCGACAAGAGCGATCGCGAGGCAAAGAAGACTGAAAATTGTTGGATCCATGTCGATTGAGAGTGAAGAGAATCCTCGACTTCGCTCGGAATGACAAGATTGTGAGCGGTGACCCCAACCCCGATGGCGGCAGAAATTCAACCAGCAAATCCGGCGCACACAAACCGGCTCGCGCGTGAGAAGTCCCCTTATCTGCTTCAGCACGCGCACAACCCCGTCGATTGGTATCCGTGGGGCGAGGAAGCATTCGGAAAAGCGCGCCGCGAAAATAAGCCAATCTTTTTGTCGATCGGTTACTCAACGTGTCATTGGTGCCACGTCATGGCGCACGAATCGTTCGAAAACGAAGGAATCGCCGCGATCATGAATCGAGAGTTCGTGAACATCAAAGTCGATCGCGAAGAACGGCCGGACGTCGATCGCGTTTACATGACCTTCGTGCAAGCGACAACCGGTGGTGGCGGTTGGCCGATGAGCGTTTGGCTCACGCCCGATCTGAAACCGTTCGTTGGAGGAACATATTTTCCGCCGGAAGATCGTTACGGACAGCCGGCGTTCCAAAAAGTTTTGGAACGGATCGCGGCCGCCTGGAAAAGCGACCACGAGAAGATTGCCGAGAGCGGCTCGAAAATCGTCGAAGCGCTTCGCGAATCACAATCGTCGGCGGCCGATGCGACCGTGAAGATCGACAAAGACGTTTTCGCAAAAGCTTATCAGCAGCTCGATCGCAGTTACGATCCGCGCGAAGGCGGGTTTAGCACGGCACCGAAATTTCCGCGTCCCGTTGCGCTGAATTTTTTAGCGCGTTTCTGTGCGCGCGATCCGAAAAGCAACAACGGCAAGCACGCACTTGAGATGGATTTATTCACGCTCCGCAAAATGGCCGCCGGCGGAATGCACGATCATCTCGGCGGCGGATTTCATCGTTATTCGGTCGACCGCTACTGGCACGTGCCGCATTTCGAGAAAATGCTTTACGATCAAGCGCAGCTCGCGACCGCGTATCTCGATGGGTTTCAGATCACGCAAGATCGACAATATGCCGAGGTGGCGCGCGACATTCTTGATTACGTCGCGCGCGACATGACTTCAAAGGCCGGCGGATTTTTTTCGGCGGAAGACGCGGACAGTCTGTTCGAAGCCGGAAAACCTGAGCATGGCGAAGGCGCGTTTTATGTTTGGGCCGAGAAACAAGCCGACGACGTGCTCGGCAGCGAGGCAGACATTTTCAAATATCATTTTGGCGTTCAACCGCATGGGAACGCGCCGGAAGGAAGTGATCCGCAGGATGAATTTCGCGGCAAGAACATTTTGATTCAGCGGCACACGACTGCGGAGACGGCGAAGCATTTCAAAAAGAGCGAAGATGAAGTTCGGCAATCGCTGGGGCGCAGCCGTGAAAAGTTATTGTCGGTCCGAAGCAAGCGGCCGCGGCCGCATCTCGATGACAAAATCATCTCGGCGTGGAACGGCCTGATGATCTCGGCCTACGCGCGGGCGGCGCAGATTTTGGATGAACCCCGCTATCTCGAGAGCGCGACGCGGGCGGCGAAATTCATCCGCGAAAATCTTTGCGACCAGAAAGTCCTTTTCCGAAACTATCGCGACGGTCGCAGCGCGATCGAAGGCTTCGCCGATGATTACGCATTCGTAATTCAGGGTCTTCTCGATCTTTACGAGGCTTCGTTCGATGTCGAATGGCTGAAGTTCGCGCTCGAACTGCAAGCGACGCAGGACCGTTTGTTCTTCGATGAGAAAGCCGGCGGCTATTTTTCGACGAGTGGCAAAGACAAGAGCGTAGTGCTGCGGATGAAGGACGACAACGATAGCGCCGAGCCGGCCGCGAGCTCGGTGGCCGCGCTCAATCTTCTGCGTCTCGCGCAGCTGCGAAACGACAAGCAGTTCGAAGATCGCGCTCGTAAAACCATCGACGCGTTTGCGGCCACGGTGAATCACTTTGCCAGCGCGATGCCGCAGCTCCTCGTTGCGCTAGATTCTGCCTCGAGCAAACCCCGGCAGATTGTGATTGCCGGCAAAATCGATAGCGAAGGAACGAAATCGTTGCTCAAAGAGGTTCATTCGCATTTTCTGCCGAATAAAGTTTTGATTCTAGCCGATGGCGGCAGTGGCCAGAAATTTTTCGCCGAAAAGAACGAAGCGATCGCGGCAATGTCGCCGGTCGACGGCAAACCGGCCGCCTATGTTTGTGAAAATTTCACCTGCAAGGCGCCGGTGACCGATCCGAAGGCATTGCACGATTTGCTGGCTGCTCGATAATTTCACGTTCAAATGCGGAACGTGCTGATCACCGGAATGCCGCGTTCGGGAACGACGCTGACTTGCTCGTTGCTGAACAGGTTGCCGGAGATCGTTGCCTTGCACGAGCCGATGAAGGTTTTTGAATTCGCCGGACGGAGTTCCGACGAGGTCGTGAAGATGATTGAAAAATTTTGCGCGGAGTCGCGGAAGTCTTTGCACGAAAACAAATTCGCGGTCTCGAAACACGTCGGCGGAAAGGTTCGCGATAATTCTGCCGCGGCGGATCGCGCTGGTAAGCGTGTTCGACAAACCGAGCACGGCCGAATTGAGATCGACAAACCACTCGCGCAGGATTTCACGCTTGCGATCAAACATCCGGCGGCCTTCACGGCGCTGCTCGAGCCGTTGTCGAAACATTTCGAATGCGTCGCGATTATCCGAAATCCGCTCGCGACGCTTGGTTCCTGGAACAGTCTCGACTGGTTTCCGTTGAAGGACGGCCATTTGCCAGTCGGTGAAAAGCTCGATGTCGATCTTGCGCGCGACCTCTCGAAAACTGCCGACGTGATCGAGCGACAGATTTACATTTTGGGATGGTTTTACGATCGCTTCCAGAAATTTCTCAACGAGCGCGCTCTTATTAAATACGAAGACTTAGTCGCTTCGCGGGGGCGCGAGCTGGCGAAGTTCTTTCCCGCGGCTGGGCAGCTCAATGAAGATCTGAGCTCAAAAAATGTGAGCGAGTTTTACAATCGCGCATTAATGGCGGACGCAGGCGCGCGAATGTTGAAGCGCGAAGGACCGATCTGGAATTTTTACAGCAAAGCCGAGGTCGAGAATTTGCTGAGCGAATTGAGCCCTGCCAACTAAGGTCCGCCGCCTTCGACAAGGAGCATGTTGGTCTTGGCGGTTTTGTGTCGAAGTTTGCGCGGCTCGCGATACTCCTCGCAGTTCAACCATTCCTTGGCGCGCTCCATTGTTGGGAATTCGAGAACGACGATGCGCTTCGGTTGCCAATCGCCTTCGAGCACTTCGGTCTTGCCGCCACGAACGATATACTTGCCGCCGTACTTGTGAACGGTCGCGGCCGCCTGCCTTTTGTATTCCTCGTAACCGGTCGGCTCGGTGATTTCGATTTCGACAATGATGTAGGCGGACATAGTAATTAGAAGTCAGGCTGAACCGTTGCCCGGTTCGCGCATGCGATCTTTGGCGGCAAGCTCGGGAATTCTTTTTCGCCGGCGCAAACGCAACCAGTTGTTCCAAGTTTTTCGCAAGCTGTCGCGCGGCGTGAGATATCGTTGGTTGAGCTCGTTGCTCTTTAGGATCTGGGTGAGAATTCCCTTCACCGAAAAATCATCGGTGTTCAGAATCGTGTAAGCCGTTCCGACTGCGGCTGCATGATGCGCATCACTCGCGGCGACCATCGGCAAACCACGGACCTGCGCGTATTTGAAAGCGTAACGATTGTAGCGTCGCAATGTGGTCGCGGCGTTGAAGACCTCGATCGCGTCCACGGGCAAGGTTTCCAAAACCGAGAAACGAATTCCGGCACGAAAAAGATCGTAGGGGTGGGGGGGAATCGCGAGACCGCCGCGTTGGTGAATAATGTCGCAGACTTCGCGGGCCGGTTTTCCTTTCAAGTAAGGAAGCTCGGCGCCGATGCAAAGGAGATGGCCGTCAGCGGTCGTGACTTCGACGCCGGGCAAAACGAGAAAACCGTCGACCGGCTGGCCATCGATGCGCATCAAACCTTTCTCAAGCATGTAAGTGACAGCGTCGCAGGTGTTGTGATCCGTCATGGCGATCCCGTGCAGGCCTTTTGCCTTGGCCGCCGCGATCAAATCTTCCGGACTGGAAACACCGTCGCCGGAAAAGAAGGAGTGAGTGTGGAGATCGAATTTAAAAGGCATGAGATGTCGATCTTCTAAACTAATTCTTCCGCCAGTACATCCGGCTCGGATGTAGATTCCGAAACGATCTCGCCTGGTTGATTAAACTGCAAATCGTAAAGCCGTCGATAGTAGCCGGATTTTTCGAGCAACTCGGCGTGCGTTCCAATTTCTTTGATGCTGCCGTTTTCGAGCACGACAATTTGGTCGGCCGACAAGATCGTGGACAACCGGTGCGCGATCGCGATGACCGTCCGGCCGGCGGAAAGTTTCTCGAGCGCTTTCTGGATTTGTTTTTCCGATTCGGTGTCGAGCGACGAAGTGGCTTCGTCGAGCAAAAGAATCGGCGCGTTCTTAAGCAATGCGCGCGCAATGGCGAGCCGCTGCTGTTGACCGCCGGAAAGAAGACAGCCTTTGTCACCGATGACGGTGTCGTAGCCGTCGGGCTGGGCCAAAATGAAATCATCCGCGAAGGCGGTCTTTGCCGCCGCGTAAACTTCTTCTTGTGTCGCATTCAACCGGCCGAACTGGATGTTTTTGAAGATCGTGTCGTGAAACAAAAACGTTTCCTGGGTGACGAGGCCGATTTGTTCGCGCAATGATTTCTGGGTCAATGCGCGCAGATCGTGTCCGTCGATCCGGACCACGCCCGACGTCGGGTCGTAAAGTCGAAGAATGAGCGAGAGGATCGTGCTCTTGCCGGCTCCGCTCGCGCCGACCAGCGCATAAGTTTTGCCCGATTCGATGCGCAAATTGATGTTACGAACGGCATCGGTAACACCGGTCGCATAACGAAAAGTAATATTATCGAAATCGATTTGTCCGCGCGACGATGCCAGTTGGACGGCATTCGGCGCGTCTTGCACAGTCGGAGTTGAATCAAGAATAGCGAAAATCTGCGTGGTCGCGCCAAGCGAGCGTTGCATCACGATGTGGAGTTTGCTCAGCGTTTTGATCGGATCGTAGATAATAAAGATCCCGGTGATCAGTCCAAAGAATCTGCCTGCACTGAGATTCGCGGCATAGACATACCAGAGGGCAAGGCCGACACCGATTGAAGCGATGATTTCAATCAAAGGCCCGACCGCTTCCTGAGCTTTTACCACGCGCATCGTTTGCGAGAACGATTGCTGCGCGCCGCGCCGAAATAATCTTTCCTGTTGTTGCTCGCGCGCGAAAGACTTGATCACACGAATTCCGCTAAAACTTTCATGCATCGTCACCGTCATGAGAACGCCGCCTTTTTGCTCGCGTTGGACCGCGGCACGCGCGCGACGGCCGAAGTAGCGGATCGGCAAAATGCAGGTTGGGAAAAGAATCAAGCTCACGACGGTAAATTTCCAATCCAGCAAGAGGAGTACGATTACCGCGCCGACAATCGTGATCGGTTGTTTGAAGACGTCGGCGCTGACGCTGGCGAGCGCCTGCTGCATATTCCGCGCGTCGTTTTGAATGCGCGACATGAGGTAACCTGCCTGCATTCGGTTGAAGAAATCCATCGAATGCCCCATCACCTTCGTGAATAGTTGGTTCCGGATATCGTTGACGACCCTGTTACTGACCCACGCCATATAATAGGCGCCGCCATAAGTACAGAGACTTCGGAGGGTCATTATCACCGGAATGGCCAAACAAATCCAAACGATCGAATCGATTTTCGGTCCGACGTTTAGAATTTCTTGATGAAGCAGTGCTGTTCTTGGGTTTGGCGCGGCACCGTGGAAAACGAAGCTGGAAACGCGATAGACCGTGATTGGGAAAAAAGAAGTGACAACGGCGTAAGCCACGCCAAACGCAAGCCCGAGCGCGAAGCGCCATTTATATGGCCCGGCATAACTATAGAGACGCCTGTACGGTCCCCATGCGCTGCGCATGGTTTCCCAGAACGAGAGTTTTTTGCCTTCTGCCTTGCTCATTGCCGTGGCGAGGTCGCCGGAGCTGATAACAGCGTCTCCATAGCATCGATCACCGCTTGCGTCGAGATTTGGTTCATTGGCAACCGAGGCTGTTTGGGAAGGAATTCCGTCACCGGCGCTGTCGATTCTCCCCACAAGATCAGGCCTGGACTTTCGCGCGGTCGCCAATGGAAAGGGTTTGTCGGCCCAAACAGGATCACCTGTGGCGTGCGCGCCGC
>DATEWZ010000009.1:0-2149 GCA_035257485.1 Chthoniobacterales bacterium | reverse complement strand
AGCCGACGACCAACATTGTTTCCGGCGCCAAGATTTCGACGCTGGTCAAAGTTCGAATCGAAAAAGATGGGCGTGTGTCGAGTTTCGAAATCGTCAAGCCCTCTGAAAATATTGTCGTGAATGAGTCGGTAGCGGCGATTGCGAAACGCGTAACGCAAGTCGACCCGCTGCCCACCGGCCTTGGTGACGGCGATCATTACGATGTGAAAATTAATTTCGAATTAAATACCGAGCAGGAGACGGCGAAATGATGAAGATCCCTCCGCGCCTGGTATTCGATGAATCGGATGTCGCTCGCGTTGCCGAAACAAGCCTCTACTATCCCGCTAGTATTCTTTGGCGAATTTCTCCTCGATTAACCGATTCAAATGATCAGCTATCGCCGCGTGATCGAGTCGTTGAATGACCTCGTTCAAGAAGCCGGTCACGATGAGGCGCTGGGCAACCGGAACGGGAATGCCGCGCGTGCGGAGATAAAAAAGCTCATCTTTGTCGATCTGGCCGGAGGTGGCGCCGTGCGTGCAACGGACGTTGTCGGCGAGGATTTCGAGGCCCGGCATTGAGTTGGCTTCCGAATCGTCGCTCAAGAGCAGATTGCGCACCTTTTGATAGGCATCGGTGAAATGTGCGTGTGGTTCGACCCGGATGAGACCGCCGAATGTGCAGCGGGCGCGGCCATCGAGAGCGTTTTTATAAAGGAGATCGCTCGCGGTGTGCGGCGAGACGTGATCCTGCAACGTGCGCGCATCAAACTCCTGAGTGCCGTTTGCGACGGAAATCGCGAGCAAATCGCTGCGTCCGCCTTCGCCGATGAGACGGCTGAGGCTTTCAAAGCGCGAATATTTTCCGCCAACGTGCAGATTCAGGCTCATTGCGGAGGCGTCGTGATCGACGGTTGTGGAGTTCATTTGCAAGGCGACAACGTTAGTCCCCCAGTTTTGTGCGCATATGTAAGTTACCTTCGCGCCCGGGCCGGCAATCAAGTCGTTGACTCCGCAGGCAAATCCCGACGCTTGCGGGTCTAACGAGCGGAAATGCTCGATCACGGTGACTTTCGCAAGCTCGTCCGTGACGAGAAGCAAATGTGGAAATACGGAAGCGTTTTCGCCGTGCAACCAATGGAAAATCTCAATCGGCAATTCGATTTCGACGCCGCGTGGTACATAAAGAAACGTGCCCGAAGAAACCAATGCCTGATGTAATCCTGCGAACTTGGCTGAGCCAAGGATCGCCGGTTGCGACATGAAATACTTTCCAAACAATTCGCGGTGCTCGACCATGGCGCGCTCAAGCGGCTGAAAAATGACGCCACGCTTTTTCAGCTGATCGGAAACGACATCGCGTTCGATGAGCTGGTCGCCAGCAAAAATCAAACGCGCCGCAACTTTGTCGAGCCCGCGCGACTTCTCGAGAATCGCGTTGCGCTCCATATCCGGCAATGCTCCGTCGAACTTGAACGGCGTTAAATTGAGAAGATCGACGTTGGCAAATCGCCAGGCCTGGTCCTTCCGCGTCGGCTTCGGCAGCGCTTGGAATTGCGTCCAGGCAGCGCGCTGCTGCTCCCGAAACCACTCCGGAAAATCGCGCGACTCAACCGGACCGGAAAGGATCGATCCGGTCGCCGTTGTTTCATCATGAGCGACTGTTGACATGAACTTAGACAGTAACGGCGACCGTGAGGCCGCCGTCCCTGAGTTGGTTAGAGGTTAAAGATTATCCAACCGAGCCTTCCATTTCGAGCTCGATCAGGCGTTTGAGCTCGACGCTGTATTCCATCGGGAATTGGCGGACGAGATCATTCACGAAACCGTTGACGCTTAAGCTCATGGCCTGCGCTTTGGTTAACCCGCGCTGTTGCATGTAGAAAATCTGTTCGGCGCTGACCTGGCTGACGCTCGCTTCGTGTTGAACGGCGTTGCCGGTGCCGCGCACGGTGATTGCCGGATAGGTGTCCGTGCGGCTGGTCGAGTTGATAAGAAGCGCGTCACACTCGGTGTTGTTTTTGCAGTTTTTGAGATGTTTCGGCACATGCACCAAGCCGCGATAAGTGGCGCGGCCTTTGCCGATGGAGATCGATTTGGAAATAATGTTGCTGGTCGTTTCATCGGCCGCGTGAATCATTTTCGCGCCGGTGTCCTGATGCTGGCCA
>DATEWZ010000008.1:0-19843 GCA_035257485.1 Chthoniobacterales bacterium | reverse complement strand
CTGGGACGAGTGATCGCGTGAGATACGCTAGCAAACCCAGCGCAACGCTCGCCGCAATGTGAAATGGCAAATGCGTGATCGTGATTCCGTGATCGAGATGGGCGACCCAAAACATTACACCCACGACGAGAACGGCCGGTACAATGCCGTATCGTTCCTCCAACGGTTGCTGCATGTATCCCCGAAAAGCAATCTCTTCGGTCACGGCAGCGATCGCGGCGATTGAGAGCAACGCTCCGATCACCGTAGCCTGCGGATAGGAAGAAAGCGCGATCGCGACCGACGGGGCAGCCACCGGCAGAACACTTGGCAAAAGCAATCGCATCGCGACAATCCCAATGACTCCGAAAAAAATTGCCGGAATCGCAGCTCCCCAGATGCGCGGCGCCGGCCAGGAAAAGCGCGCGAATTTGCGGCGAGCATCACGCGTCGTGGCCGGAGGGCCCCAACCCGAGAAATAAGCCCAGTACAACGCGAGGATCAGCAGCGTGATTGGAAAAGCCCAGGGAATGTCAGGATGGAACTTGAGGTTCCCGAACAAGGGCAAAAACGGGATGATCGATCCGATGGTCAGCACAAGCCAGCCGAGAACGATTGCGCGCACGATCACCGGTAACCAATTCCACGCCACCGCAAGTCGTGACCACATTGTTAGCTGGCTTTTGCGCCACTGCGGCTCGGACCTTCCCAGAAAAATTTCGTCGGACGCTTAATCTCCGGCGGCAAACTCTTATGCACCGGACAATTCAGCCCCGTTTGCTCGAGCACTTCGCGATGCGGCGAATCCGGGGGCAGCGGAATGTGAACCTCGCTCGGTAGCGCAACGATCCGGCGCGGCGCATCGGACGACATTTCTTTCTGCACCGTCACTTTCATGCCACGAAGATCGACACCGAGCGATTCGGCTTTGATTCCCATCGTTGTGCTGATGCAGGTGCCGAGCGCGGTGGCGACCAGATCGGTCGGCGAGAACGCTTCGCCCCTTCCTTTATTGTCCGTTGGCGCGTCGGTTGCGAGCTTGGACTTCGACGGACCATGCGTGGCGTCGCAATGCAGATTGCCAGTGTATTCAACATCGACTTTGACCATGTGGAAACTATGCGGCGAAGCGTTTCACTTCGCAATCAGCGGCATTTCCTGAATTTTTTCGCGATGCGCCGCAAATTTTTCCCGAAAAACTCTCGTAAGATCGACATCGTGCAAAATAATCATGTCGGTGTCGTGTTTCTTGCGATCGTCGTTTTGCCAGCCTTCGTTCCACCAACAAAAACCAACGATCGCCGGCCAGCGATTTGAAAGCAGCCCTTCGAGCGCGTCGCGGGTCCATTTCACGGCGTCCACGTGGCGATTGTGCAAATCGCAGCCGAATTCGGCGATGATCATCGGCTTTCCCGTCGCAAGCTTGGTCAAACGCGGATACGCCCCGCGCATTTTGAATTCAAAGTTTTCCGTCCCGTCGCGCGTTAACGGCGTGGTCGGTCCATATGCGCTGAGCGCGACCCAGTCGCAATAATCTGTTCCCGGAAAGTAATTTTCGAACGCGTTCCACTTTCGTTCGGGCTCATCGAGCCAGTTCACGTGCCAGACCCAGGTCAGATTGTCCGCGCCCTCCGCGCGCATGAGGTCGACAATGTGGCGATAAGCAGCGATGTAGCGCCTCGGGCCCTCCACCGCGCCGCCGTTCCATTTTCCATTCCAGCCAAACCAATCCCCATTCGGCTCCGTCCCCCACTCGATCAAAATCGGCGATCCGAAACCTTTTGCTTCCCGCGCCCAAGCACGAAGATCGACATCGAATTCGCCGGCGATGATTTTTTGGAGCGGGAATTTTTTCTCGGCGTGTTTTTGATCGACGTCGGAGCGCAACATCAGTCGGACGTACGGGATTTTTCCAAGATCGCGGATCCAAGCGCACATTTCGCCCGGAAATTTTCTCGATTCGAACCAGTTGTTCGAAAAATAAATCCAAGCCGTCTTCGCGCCGACCGCTTCCTCGTAACGCGCGACGTCGGCCGGCGTGATGTCATGCTCGGTCGGGTCGTGGGTATCGGTGCCGACGCCGCCCCAATAACATCCGTGATAAAGCTTTCCAGCCGGCGGGGGCAGCACGCTCGCCGATTGCGCACTCAGAACGAAAATGCCCGCGAGAACTGCGGCGAGGAAAATTTTCACCTCAACAATTGTAGGGCAGGCGCTCCGTCTGCCAACTCGGTCCTAGCCGGAACTGGCATTAACGGACGCCTATCCCCACAACTGGGAGGCATACAGCCGCGAATGCGGCACCGTCCCTGGGTTGTTATCTTACCATCTCAGCTTTTCTTCGCCGCGTCGCGTAAATTTTTTACTCGATCGTGCGCGCTCTTGATTTCGGTGAACTGACGCGCGACGACTTCGCGCGCCGTCCCGGTCAATCCGTCCTGCATTGCGTCTTGGTATTCGTGCACCGCAGAATCTTCGCCGCGCTCGCACTCGCTCAGGATCGCCTTGTCATCGCCGCTGGTCACGGCCGATTTCAAATTGATCCATGCGCGATGCATTGCGCCGGCAGTGCTGCTCGATTTTTCCGGCTTAAATTCGCCAAGGCTTTGCGCCTGGGACTGCAGCTCGGTCGCAAAGCGATGACGCTGTTGCGAATATTGCTGAAAGAGCGATTTGAGCTGCGGATCTTTCACGGCATCAGCGGCTTCCTTGAACCCCTTTTCGCCGTCCTTCAATGTCTCGATCAAGCTGTTGATCGTTGAGATAGCTTCTTTTTGTTGTGCCATAGTACAAATTATTTCGCAGCGCGCGCGCTTTTCAGTTCCAAGAAAATTTTCCGCGACTTACTTGCGACCGTGGAGCATGCCGTTAGCGTGAATCATGAACACGAAGGTGATAGGGAAAGATCTGACAAAGGAATCACCGCGCAGTCCGCGCATTCGGGTTGGCGGTTACGCAATTCTCGGGCGCACGCTCGACAAATGCCGCGCGCTGGTGGCCGGCAACATCGGCGAATACCATTTCGATTGTCCGCTCGATAACATGCTCTTCGGCTTCAAAGGCGTGAAGGGCGACGATTTCAAAGCGCAAATCGAAAACGGCGCGAGCGATCAGGAGATGGTCGAGTGGTTGAACCGCAGCGGCCAAAAGAAAACTCCGGACGAAATCAAGCGCTGGGGCGACGAAGTGACGGCCACGAATTACTACGACAATCCCGAGAAACGTGAGTGGTTTGTCGAGCAGCTCAAACCGCTCGGGCTCGATCCGAAGACGACGACGTTGTTCGATTGGCTCGAGAAAGACGATCAAGCGAGTCACGCACAAAAAGCCGCGTAACTGTCGATCTTACGTTTTGATGAAGGGCGGCGGCTGGTCTTCGGTGATGCCCGTGTCAACGCCGCCACGCAGTTTGCTGTGGCGAACTCCGTACAAAAAGTAAATCCCGAGTCCAATTACCAGCCAGACGAAGAAACGGATCCAGGTTTCGAGCGGCAGGCTCATCATTAGGATAAAGCAGAAGATCACACCGAGAATCGGAAAGATCGGACTAAAGGGGACACGGAACGGCCGGGGCCGGTTCGGTTCTTTGCGGCGCAAAATCATTACGCCGAGACACACCAGAATGAACGCGAAGAGCGTTCCGATGTTCGTCAGATCGGCGAGCGAGCCAATATCGACGACCGCGGCGACGCCTCCAACGAAGATTCCCGTCCAAATCGTGGTGATGTGCGGCGTCCGAAAACGGGGATGGATCCTGGCGAAATATTGCGGCAGCAATCCGTCGCGTGCCATCGCCATAAAAATGCGCGGCTGGCCAAGTTGGAAGACAAGCAGCACGGACGTGATGCCGGCAATCGCGCCCGCACTGATCAGCGCCTGCGCCCATGGATAACCTGCGAACGCGGTCGCGACTGCGGCCGGATCGCCGAAGTAGGTCGTGTATTTGCGCGCGCCGGTGATGACTGCCGCCATCAAAACGTAAAGGATCGTGCAGATGATGAGGCTGGCGATGATGCCGATCGGCATGTCGCGCTGCGGATTGCGCGTTTCCTCCGCAGTCGTCGAAACGGCATCGAACCCGATGAAGGCGAAGAAAACAATGGCCGCGCCGCTCAGCACTCCACCGATTCCGGTTGGAACAAACGGATGCCAGTTCGTCGGATGAATCATAAACGAACCGAACGCGATCACGAACATGACGACCGACAGCTTGATGATGACGATCGTGTTGTTCGTCCGCGCGCTTTCACGAATTCCATAAATCAAAAGGATCGTCACCGCGGCGACGATCAATAACGCCGGTAGATTGAACGCGATTGGGTAGCCGGCGATGGTCGGAATTGTCGCCGAAGAATAATTTGCCAGCGCTTCGCCGCCTTGTGCGACAATGGATTTGGCGGTGGCGTCGTCATTGACCAACCAGACCGGAAACTTTAGTCCGAACAAACTTCCGCATAATCGGACGAAATAACCCGACCAACCGACCGCGACCGCCATGTTCCCGACCGCGTATTCGAGAATCAGGTCCCAGCCAATGATCCAGGCAATAATTTCCCCGAGCGTCGCGTAAGAGTAGGTGTAAGCCGATCCCGAAACCGGAATCATCGATGCAAGCTCGGCGTAGCAAAGTGCGGCGAAACCGCAAGCGACGCCCGCGAGAACAAACGATAACATCACCGCCGGGCCGGCGCCGGGCCGGCCGAACACGAGGTCTGCGTGCGTTACCCACGATTGAATGAAATTCATTATCGGCGTTTTCCAAATCGAGGACGCTAATTGCTCGCCCGCCGCCGCGGTTCCGGCGAGCGCGAAAATTCCCGTCCCGATAATCGCGCCAATGCCGATGCAGGTCAGCGCGAACGGGCCGAGCACGCGTTTCATTTGTCGATCCGGCGCGGCCGCCTCGGCAATTAAATGATCCGGGCTTTTCTTGCGGAAAAGATCCATCGCTTATTGCGAATCGTGTCACCGCGGCTCGCCGATGGTCAATCACAGAATGCCTGTCACGCCGTAGCCGTGGAGAAGGCGGATCGATCTTGGCGCGACATTAGCTGCACAAGATCGAAATAATGAACTTCAGCGCGGCCAACTTGATCGGCGGCACCATTTTCGGAGCAATCGGCTTCGTCGCCTTCATGTATGGAAAGCGAATGAGCCTTTGGAAGCCGATGCTGATCGGCATCGCGCTGATGGTTTATCCCTATTTCGTTAGCGACGACAAAATAATGATCGTCATCGGTGTCTTCGGCTCGACCGCGCTTTTCTTCGTCCGCGAATAACTCCGAAAGCTTTCGCGAGCAAAAAGAAATGCGGAGCCTGCGCGCAACAAGCTCCGCATTCGAATCTCGATGATTGCTAATTAACGAGCGAAGGCCATGCCCCGCTCGGTATCGGCAATCGCCTGGTTAACGTTGTGAATCGCGCGATCCCGCCAGCCGCCTTTGTTGTGCTCGGCTGCCGCCAATTCTGCTTTGGCCGCGCGCAGATGCGGTTGATCCGCGTAAGCGGAGCTAAGGCTCAACATGGAAATCGATAACAAGATAAGCGTGACTGTTTTCATATCACCGGTCTAACGATACGGGGCCGCAACGTCAAGACGGGCCGGGTCTTACAAAGTGGACGACGCTATAAGCTTTCGGTAATCTCGCGCGATGGCAGACGAGCTGGAAAAAATTCTCCTCGCGGACACCCTTGCTTCCGGACAACGGACGATGCGCCGCGGCTGGCTCGGAAAGGGAAAAGCGCGCAAGCCTCTGCCTTTCACCCATTGTGAAAACTGCGGCACGGAATTGCGCGGACATTGGTGTTACGAATGTGGTCAGGCGGCGGTTGATTATCATCGATCGTTCGGCCACGTCGTTCTCGAAGTTCTCGATGAGTTCCTGAACTGGGATTCCAAAATTTTCGGAACCATCGGCTTGCTCGTCGCCAAACCTTGGCGTCTTACGATCGACTTCGTTGAGGGAAAACGCGTTCGCCACGCGCATCCGCTTCGCCTTTACCTCGTCGCCGGTTTTATCTTTTTCTTCGCCGTTAATTATGGCGCCAAAGGCCTGAAGATCGAGCCAGGGAAGATTCCGGAAAAAGGACGCGAAGCAGTCGCAGCTGAAATCGAGAAGAATCGGGACGAGATTGAGAAGGAACTCAAAAAAGAAAATCTTTCGCCGGAAGACCGGAAAAAGGCAGAGGAATTCCTGAATTCTCTGACCAAGCCAAGTCCGTCGCCGACGGCGGCGGCGGCAGTCTCCGTCCCGCCGCCGCCAGAACCTTCCGCCCCCGCAGCGAGCGTTTCACCGGGTGAATCGACGGCTGAGCCAGAGAAGCGAACTTATGGGCAGATAAACGAGCGACCGTTCCTGGTTTTCGACAACGCAAAATCGACAACACCGTTCGAAAAATGGCTAGAAGAGCGTGCGAAAGACAAAATGGGCGAACACGGAACGAAGATGGGACTCTTCATCGCGACGCTATTCAGCAATCTCCCTTACATGATGCTTTGTTGCATCCCGCTCTTCGCATTTGTTCTGAAAGTTCTCTACATCAGGCGCCGTATCTTTTACATCGACCACCTGATCTACGCCCTGCACATCCACACCTTCTTCTACACCGCGATCATGCTGATTGTGCTCGCGACCATGGGCCTGAATCGCACAATCCCGGGGACATTCGCCGGTTGGGTGATTGCCGCAATGTGGATCACCTTCGTTGTCCAAATTTTTCTGTCGATCCGCTACGTTTACCGGCAAGGTTGGTTCTTGAGCATGCTCAAATTTTTCGTTGGCGGCTTCATTTATTTTTTCGTCCTCGTCCTCGCCTTCGCCGCGACCTTTTTCATCACCCTCGCAATCCCATGAATAAAAAAATGCTGCCGCAAATTTTGTTTTTCCTTGTCGGCGCTTCGGCCGCCCTTGCCGGGCCGCAGATGATCGCGTTCGAGCGCAAAGACGCCGTTTGGATCGCCAATCTCGACGGCACCGGCGAGAAAAAGATCGCCGACGGAATTTTCCCGGCGATTTCGCCCGACGGGACGCGCGTCGCCTTCAACACCGTCGAGAAAACGAGCGACACGAGCTACGTCCGCCACATCGCCGTGGTCGAGATCGCGAACGGCAACGTCACCGTGTTCAAAGACGTGCCGAGCACCAATTCGTATTACCCGAGTTGGTCCGCGGACGGGAAACAAATCCTGTTCACCACGCGGCCGAAAGAAGTTTGGGATCTGGTCACGATTAACGCCGACGGCACGAACTTTCGCGTCCTCAAGCCCGGCGAACAAAATGCGGTCACGCGTTATTCGCCGATTTGGGCGCGCGATGGACAATCGGTTTTTTGCGAGGACATGACCAACGTTTACCAAATCGGGACCGACGGCGCAGCGCGCGGCCAATGGAAGATCGGGCAGATCGTTCCGAAGGGCGACATGAGCGGCGATGGCCGCATCGATGTTTCGCCGGATGGTAGACGATTGCTCTTGAGCATCGACATGGGCGAAGAATCCGGACGCAAAGATTGGGACGGACCGTTGCCGGCGTTGTGGTCGTTCGATCTTCAATCGCAGAAGGCTACGCGACTCACGCCGAAAAAACTTTTCGGTTGGGACGGCGTTTGGCTCGACAACAACAATGTTCTTTTCCTGAGCAAGGCCGTCGGCGAGAAAGAAGATTCGATTTATCGAATGTCTGCCGACGGAAAAAATCTGAAACGCTTGATCAAAAACGCGCGCTTTCCGTCAGTTAGCGCACCCCAAACATGAAACGATTCCTACTTCTTTGTCTCCTTGTTCCCGCGTTAACGAATGCGGGCCAGCGCAAGCTCGCTTACGAACACGGCGAAAATATTTTCGTGGCCGATCTCGATGGCACTCACGCGAAGAAAGTTGCGGCCGGTGCGCTGCCCGCAATTTCACCAGACGGCACGCGCGTTGCGTTTAACACCGAAGGTGACGCGAAAAATCGCCCTGGACCGGAGCGACGCGTCGCGGTCGCCGATGTCGCGACGGGCAAAGTTACCGTTTTCAAAGAAATCCCGAGCGACAATTGCTTTGGTCCGGTGTGGTCACCAGATGGCAAGCAGCTCGCATTCTCGATCTGGGCGAATGAGGCGTGGCACCTTGGGCTCGTGAACGCCGATGGCTCCGGCTTTCACTTTCTCAAGAACACGGATCTGAAGAGCGACGCCTTTGGCGCACCCACCTGGGGGCCGGACGGCAAATCAATTTTTTGCCACGACCTCGACAACCTTTACCAAGTGGATTTGGACGGGAACGTTTTGAAGAAGTGGGAGATTGCCAAGGTCCTAACGGAGGCGAGCATGAACAGCAACGACCGTCTGAGTGTTTCGCCGGACGGGAATGCGTTACTGATGGATGTCGATTGCGGCGCCGAGCACGAACGGAAAAACTGGGAAGGTCCGCAGCCTGCGGTACACAAGTTCGACCTCTCCGCCGACAAAGCGGTTCGCATCACGGGCAAGAATGATTTCGTCTGGGAACCGTTCTGGCTGAGCCCAAGCGAATTCCTTTGCATCATCCAAAAGGAAAAGGAAGACGAGCCGTCGATTTACCGGATGTCGATCGATGGAAAAAATCCAAAGCTAATCGTCAAGCACGCGCGGACGCCGAGCGCGAGCGCGCCTTAAGAAGTAAGCGCAGCGACGATGAGCCGGTGCGCTTCCATCATCGCATCGTCGATCTTTGACACGTCCGTTCCGCCGCCTTGCGCGTTTTCCGGACGACCGCCGCCTTTGCCGCCGACGAGTGGCGCGATCGCTTGAATGATTTTGTTCGCCTGGATTTTTGAGCTCAGTGGCTTTGGAACGACTGCGAGCAGCGCAACATTGCTTTCCTTCGCGCCAAACAGAACGATTGGTCCATCGAATTTTGTTTTCAACGCATCGGCAATTGCTTGGAGCAGCTTGCCGTCCGCGTCGGGGACTTTGGCGATGCATATCTTCTGACCGGTCTTCGACATCGCGAGATCGTTTGCGATTTTCGCACCGCGGCTACGCACATCGGCCTCCGCTTCTTTGGCGTGCTTCTTTTCCCAATCGCGAACATCGGCATCGATCTTTTCCAAATGCGCCGCGCGCGCGTCGATTTGCTCGAGTAATTTTGCCGTTTGCACCGTGTCGGTGAAAACCGGCAATGGCGCGAGGTCTGGTTTCTTGCGCGACAACGCTTCGAACTTTTCCTGCTGACGCTGCGCCTCTTCTTTCGCCCAAACGCGCGCGGCGTCCCCCGCCACCGCTTCGATTCGTCTCGTTCCGGCGGCGATCGCTTCCTCTTTCACAATTCGGAACGGCCCGATCTCCGATGTCGATTTTACGTGCGTGCCGCCGCAGAGCTCCATTGAGTAACCGTTTAATTTCTTCGGCTCGCCGCCAATTTGCAGCACGCGAACGTTGTCGCCGTACTTCTCGCCAAAGAATTGCTGGATCTCTTTTCGCTGTTTCGCTTCAGCGTAGGGAATCTCCGTCCACGAAACCGGTGCGGCCTCGTTAATCTTCTCGTTCACCAATTTCTCCACGTCGCGCTTCTGTTGCGTGGTAAGCGCAGCGCTCGAGAAATCGAACGTCAATTTGTCAGGTCCGACGTAACTCCCCTTTTGCGTCGCATCCTGGCTCACGACTTGGTGCAACGCCCAGTGCAATAAATGCGTCACTGTGTGATGCCCCTGAATCAGTTTCCGCCGATCGACGTCAACCGAAACGCGCACCGCTTCGCCCGGTTCGGGCGCGCGACCATCGAGCAGTTTCGCGCGATGAACAAAAACATCTCCGCGCTTCTGTGTATCGATTACGCGCAGCTGACCGATTTCTGTTCGGTCGTGGCCGGGCACGTGCAATAAACCGCGATCACCAACTTGCCCGCCCATCTCGGCGTAGAGCGGCGTTTGATCGAGAACGACCGCGATCTCTTCCGCCTTTTGTCCCGGCAACACCGTTTCAACAACCGCCTCGCTTTCCAAAAAGTCGTATCCCAAGAACTTTGTCGGCGCCGCTTCGATTTCTCCTTCAACCGCGATTGTTTCTTTCTTCTGAGCCTTGCGCGCGCGATCGCGCTGCTCGTCCATTAACTTTTCAAACCCGGCAACATCGACGTTCAGCCCGCGCTCGCGCGCCATCAGCTCGGTTAGATCGAGCGGAAAGCCATAAGTATCGTAGAGTTTGAAAGCATGCTCGCCTAGCAGCTGAGCTTCATTGCTGAACTCACTGTCGGGAAAGATTGCCCGTGCATTCTTGCAAAAATCCTCACGAGACTCGCCACCATAGGTTCGCATCATGTGAAAGCGACGTGTAGCAGCAGTCGCGAATTCAACAGACGGAAATTCAACAGATTGCGAGAGAGTCAACGCAACGAATCCGTTGAATTGCTCGATCCCAGCATCGAGCGTTTTGTTAAACGATTCTTCTTCACGCTGAATCATTTCCTGAATCCCTTTCTTCTTGGCTCGGACTTCGGGGAAGGCGTCGCCCATCGTTTTCGCAACGACGTCGACGAGTTTGAAGAAGAATGGCTCGTGAAAACCGAGCGAGCGGCCATAGCGGACGGCGCGTCGCAAAATCCGCCGCAAGACATAACCGCGGCCTTCATTTGAGGGGATAATTCCGTCGGCGATTGCAAACGAAAGCGCGCGGATGTGGTCTGCCACAACTCGAAACGCAACGTCGATCTTTTCCTGCGCGGTTTCGTGCGCGACTCCACTCTTCGGCAACGTGCTCGTGTATTTCTTGCCACTGAGCTTTTCGATTTCGTCGAAGATTGGGCGAAAGACATCAGTTTCGTAATTCGAAGTCGTGCCGGAGAAGTCGCCGAGACCTTTTGTGCCCTGAATAATCGCAGTGGCCCGCTCGAATCCCATTCCGGTGTCGACGTGGCGTTGCGGCAGCGGCGCGAACGTTCCGTCCGGGTTCGCATTGAATTGGATGAACACCAAATTCCAAATCTCAATGCAGCGCGGATCGTTCTTGTTCACGAGCGAACCGCGCGTGTCGCCGTCCGGCGTAAGATCGACATGCAACTCGGAGCACGGCCCGCACGGGCCGGTATCGCCCATCATCCAGAAATTGTCGGCCTTGCCAAAGCCGCCGACGTGAATTTTTGGATCGAGATCGGCGTCGCGAAACAATCTCGCCCAGTGATCGTACGCTTCCTGATCGAACTCGCTTGGATCGCCGGGGCCCGGCTTGTAAACCGTGGCGTAAAGCCGCTGCGCGGGGAATTTCCAGCGGTCAACGACCAACTCCCACGCCCATTCGATCGCTTCCTTTTTGAAATAATCGCCGAAGCTCCAGTTGCCGAGCATTTCGAAAAAAGTGTGGTGATAAGTGTCGAGCCCGACGTCTTCGAGGTCGTTGTGCTTGCCGCCGGCACGAATGCATTTCTGCGTATCGACTACGCGCGGCGGACTCCACTGCGGTTTTTGTTGGCCGAGAAAGATCGGCACGAACTGATTCATGCCCGCGTTGGTGAAGAGAAGATTCGGCGCATCGGGCAAAAGCGGCGACGACGGCACGACGGTGTGCTTCTTCTCGCGAAAGAAATCGAGAAAGCTTTGCCGTATTTCCGCCGAAGTCATCCCGATGTCGATCTTACGCGCAGAACGCGGCCGCGCGAGTGTGTCTTAAAAGGCGATGGACAAGCTCGTGGTAATGAGATAATCGGCGAAGGCCGCATTGCCGCCGATGTCGGCGTGGAATTGGTTCGAAACTTTTATGTCCGTCAGATTTTTGTCGGCGTGTCGCTTCAATGCGACGGGACCGGTTACTGAAAATGAAAAGCGCCCTTTGGCGGCGGTGAGACCGGGCTCAACGTAAAACGCGTAGCCGGGAGTTCGCCACCCGTGATTGTCGCCGATCAGATCCTTCACCGGCACGCCTTCGACCCGGCTGCCGAGTGTGAGGGAAAGCGCATATTTTGGCCAAACAACGTAGCCCGCGCCAGCCCGGGCCAAATATTGATCAGGCACCGAATTGTAGCTGTAACCGTATTCTTTGAGCGTGAAAAAATCTTCGCCGTTGGTCGGCTGTTGAACGCCATTACTGTCGCGCGGATTGATCAAATAGATTCCCTGGGCGTAGCCAAACGCATTCGTGAAAAGTTTCTGGAAGGCAGAAATTTCGGTGACAATGCCCCAGCCACCGTCACCGGGCTGAATCGCCGGATCGACTGGCTTCACGACAGTCCCATTTGGACGATGGAATTCGTCCATAACGTTGTCTGTGCCGGTTGGAAATTTTACGCCCAGACCAAGACTGATATTTCCATCGTGGTGTTTCGCAGGATCAAACAACCAAGCGCTGCCGATCAATCGAAGATCCCCAACCCCACTCGCGCGAGTGGTGTCTTTATGCACGAAATCGTGTTCGTAATAACTCGTGCGGTCGCCGTCATTGATCGGGACTTCCAAGGTGAAACTGAAACGCGGCGTCGCCTGGTAGGTAAAGCTCAGATCGTAGCCATAGACGTGAGTGTTGGCGTAAAGAGCTGGGTCGGTGGGGTACGGGAGCTCTTTATCTCCATGAAACTCCCGGAAGGAATGAAGCCAGCGGAAAGACAAGGTCGCCAACCACTGCGTCGGCTCGAGGTAAGGCGAGCCTTCGCCGCAACAATTGTTGATCGCACCCAAACTGGGCGCAATTAATCGCGCGGGTACTCACCCCTGCGAGAGAAGCCGCGGCGCCGATGCGAAAATTGCGAACGCAATTAGACCAGTGACTTTAACGCGGATTGGAGGTCACCTCGATTCGTCAGGCGCAGTATGATGACAATGTCGGATTACGTCAATGCGGAGCTGTACGTTCGACGAAGGCAGCGAAGCGCGGATCGGACCGGAAGCGGTCGAATTTCGGTTCGACCTTAATAAAAGCGAGCCACGTAGAGCGTTCCGGAATTGCTTTTTCGAGCCACTCTAGAGTTTTGTCTTCGTCGCCAAGATCGGCATAGATCGTGGCGATGACGTAAGGACTGATGTACTCGCGTGCGCTTCGTTCCTGCAGCTGTTGAATAATTTTCTTCGCTGCCTCGGTGTCGCCCGACTTGGCCAGCGCGCAGCCTAATTCGGCGAGCGACTCGCCCCAATCGCCGCCGGGCATCGCAAGCACTTTTCGCAACTCGGCGACAGCTTCGTTGTTGCGCCCCATCTGTTCATAAATTTGCGCAAGGGTGAGGTAGTTGATTAGGAAACCGGGATCCAACTCGATCGTCTTTTTGATTTGGGCGGCGGCTTCGTCGTAGTGGTGGCCATGATACTCTGCCCAGCCGAGCTCTTCGCCGATGAGGAGCGAGAGCGGATCCAGTTCCAACCCGCGTTTCATCAGCGGAATGCCTTCGTCCACTCGCGCCTGCGATTCGAACCAATGGCAATAGTAATGATGGACATCGGGATAACTGGGGTTCAGTTCGATCGCGCGTTTGAATTCCGTCTCCGCTGGTGCCAAGACCCGCTCGAAGAAAAGATAATAGGTTCCGAGCGCGCAATGCGCCTCCGCCAGCGCATCATCGAGCGCGAGCGCTTTTTCGGCATATGCTTTTGCTTTCGGCGAGCTTTCCTTCGCTGAATTAAAATCGGTTCCAAGCTGAATGTAGGAACTGGCCAAACCGGCATAAGCCAATGCGTAGTTTGGATCTTTTTGGAGTGCTTGATTGTAGAAATCGATCGCCTTTTTGAAATCTTCCTCGGTGTATTTGTTCCAGTGGAAACGCCCCTTCAGATAAAGTTGATACGCCTCAGTGTTCTGAGTGTACCGGCGGGTGAGACGTTGCTGATCTTCTTCGCTAAGTTTCAATTGCAACGCCGCCGCTACTCTTTGAGCAATTGCGTCCTGGACCGCGAAGACGTCGGTAAATTTTTCATCGAAGGTATCGGCCCAGAGTGAAGAGCCGTCCACCGTCTTGATGAGGCGCGCGGTGACTCTGATTCGGTCTCCCGATTTCTGCACGTTGCCTTCGAGAACTGAATTGACGTGTAGCTCGCGTCCCATTGTCACGGGATCATGTTTCTGATCGTCGTACTTCCGCACCGAAGAGAGTGACGGAACAATGATCTCGCGACTGTTGCTCAACTTCGTGATCAGGGTATCGGCCATGCCCGCTTCGAGAATTTCATCCCGACTGCTCGCCACCAGCGGCTTGAACGGCAGCACCGCAATGCTCTTCCCGGGAAAGATCGTGGCCAGCGACAAACCATTCGACGTCTCCGCGCCACGCCGCTTGAAAAATGAAATCGCGGCAATCGCAACCGCCACTAGGAGCAGCGCGGCGACCGCCGCTTTTGGAAAGAGCCTTCGCGAAACCTTTTTGCCTTTGAGCTTCTCCGGCAGCGCCGGATTGCCGACGTCGGCATCGTGCAAGCTGACGATGTCGATCTTGTCGCCGTGCTTGATTTCGAATTGGCCGAGGTGATGCAAACGCGGGCGCCATTTGCTGTGCTGCTCGAGATCTTCGGCAACGCGCCGTGACAAAAGAATGTGGCCGGCGTCGCCGCAATCCATCACCCGCTGCGCAAGGTTAACTCCGGTTCCAGCCAGGTTCGCGCGGCCGTCGACGTCGCGGACTTTGTGAACGGGACCGCTGTGAATTCCCATCCGCACCGCAAAGGGCGCATCTTTGAGCGCACCGGCAATTTCCATCGCGCAACGCGCCGGCGCTTCGGGGCTGCTGAAAAACACGATCACCATCCCGTCGCCGGTCGGTAAGCGAATCAGCTTGTCGGTTGCTTCGTCCGCGCGGAACTGCGCGGATTCCCGAACGATTTGATTCAATCGCTGGGTCACGGCGCTTTGTTCATCCACCATCAACTTGGAGAACGCGACGGTGTCGATAAAAAGCACGTGCCCAATTTCGAGTTGAGCCTCGTTCTCAAGCTCGGCGCTCATTGATTAGCAGGATCCCGTCCGACAATCATTTCAACTTCGCTTCCCGCCGTCTAGGCAAATAGGCAGACAATTTCGAAATGGAAATTCCGCGGCGGGCTGGCATCGTGGCGCGGATATCCAGGATGATCTCTGACCCCGCAAATACGACCGGCCGTGGACGCGATTTGATCGTCCTTTTCGTCGCCTGGCTCGTACTCGCGGGAATAGTCATCTTGTTCGCCAAACAAAATCTCTCCGTCCCCGGGCTTTATTACGACGAGGGGGTTTTTGCCGGGATGGCAAAAGACTTTGTAACTGGCCAAGTCCACGGCCAGCACATGCCTGATCATGAAACAATCATGATCAGCGGCCGGCCGTTTCCACTTTTTGTCCAAACCTATCTCGGCGCGTTGAAAAGCTGGATGCTCATTCCCGCTTTCCAGATCTTTGGATCGACATTCGCCGTTTTGCACGGAAGCAATATTCTCTGGCAGCTCATCGCGTTACTTTTTCTGATGCTCGCCGCCCGCCGCTGGTTTGGGCCGGGGACGGCGATCATTGCCGGCGCGCTTCTTGCGCTCGATCCCACGTATTTTTTCGTTTCGACGCTCGACTGGGGCGTTGCTGTTCCAAGTTTCGTGTGTCGCTGCGCCTGCTTTTACTTTGCGATCCGCTGGAACCAGAATCGCAAGGTCTGGCATGCGTTCGCGCTAGGTTTGTTCGCCGGGCTCGGATTTTTTAACAAAGCCGACTTCGTGGTCCTTCTATTCGCGATCGCAATCGCGGCAGCGGTTTGCTATTGGCGGCCGCTCCTAACTGCGGTTCGACAGCACTCCGTCTCGATCGCGCTGGCTTGTCTCGGTTTCGCAACCGGCGCCGGACCGATGCTCGTTCGCATCCCGAGAATGCTCGCGCTCACCGTTTCCGGACCGCATCCGAACGCGCCTGGTGAATTCGGCGTAAAACTCAAGACGCTGTTGTCGATGTACGACGGCACCCATTTTTATCGGCTGATGAACGTCGGGGGGGTGTTCGAACGCATGTATGAGGGCGTGAGCGGCCCAAGAACCTTCTTCGGAATCGTCCTCCTGGTAGCTTTGCTAGGGTTCGCATTTGTTTTCGACAAGGACCGCGCGAAAAGCCGGCGCGTTCTCTTTCTCATAGTCGCCGCGGTCTTGATTACGATCGGCATTTTTCTGTTGCCCGATGCAATCCGCATTCACCACGCGGTTCTGGTTTATCCCCTTCCCCACCTCGTTCTCGCAGCTCTTATCGTCACCTTTTGGAAAATCAGGAGCCAAAGCAAGTTGGACTACGTGATTCCCGCGGTCATCGCGCTCGTGCTTGTCGATCTTGTCGCGGGCGAACTGCATGTGATTCATCGCACGGAGCAATTGATTCAGCAGACTGGTGGGCGCGGTCGCTGGAGCCAAAGTCTAAATGAGTTTTGCAACGAAATGCGCAATCATTCCGATTTGACGATCGTGAGCCTGGATTGGGGTTTTAATGAGCAGCTGATCTTTTTGACGAACGGGCCACAGCTTTCAGAACCATTTTGGGACTTCAATCAAACGCTCCCGCCGTTACCGGCGAACCCAGATTACATTTACCTCGCGCATCCGCCGGAATACAGCGTGCTCAAGTACGACGTGGCGTATTTGAATCAGCTTCGAAACAATCCCAACGTGGAAATTACGCCGCATTTGGATCGACAAAACGAGGTCGCGTTCTACACCATCCGTTTTCGATCGCCCTGACGCAGTTATCGATCTTGCGACTCAGCGTTTCGACGCAGTCCTCACATCCGCAACTTTCCACGAGGCGCGATATTGCTGATCGATCTGTTCCGCTTCGTAATCGCGCCCCTGCGCTTTTAACGAATCGCGCAAACCGGCAAGCGCGCGGGCGTCCCGCGGCTTTCGCTCCAGGTCTTCACGAAAAACTTTCTCGGCCTCGGCAGCCTGATTGGCTGAGAGCAACAAGCGCCCGAGGGTCGGTCGAACTGGCGGATACCATGGCGGCGGCTCGCTATAATTCAGCGCATCTTCGGCAGCGACCGCTTGCTTGAGAGAATTAATTGCTGCGTTGTCATCATTACGACTGTGCGCAATCGCGCCCGCCAGCAGGTTTTCGTGAATTTTGAAAACGGCCGATCGATCGTTGAGCATGTCGTACATTTCGTTCGGCGACATTTTCGAAACGAGATCTTGAAACGCTTTCTGCTCGTTTTCCGCTTCCGCGGTCTTGCCAAGATTTGCGAGAGCGATTCCGCGCGCGGAATGCCAGACCGCGTTCGTGAGTGCGAGCGAATCCGTGGGTTTCGGGAATTTCAAAATATCAGGCCAGCGCTCGAAACCGAGCAGAACGACGATCGGAGTCGGAATAAAACCTTCGAGCATCGGAATGTTTGCTACGCCCGGACTGGCGTTGGCCACCAATTTGTCGGCCGCGGCTTTCGCGCCGGCGAAATCGCCGCGCATCGTATCAGCGTAGGCCAGGAAATGCATATTGTGGCTGTAATACATCAGCCGGTAAAAACCTTGCGTGTGCGTTTGCTCGAGAAATTTCTTGTCGGCCACCATGGCTGCTTCATTACAGCGCGCTGCTGCCGAATGGTCACCCGTTCGCGCATAAATGTGCGACGGCATGTGCGAGAGGTGGCCTTCCGCGGGCGCCAATTTTTCCAAACGCGCGGCCGCGGCCAGACCGCGTTCCGGATGTGGCGAAGCTTCGACCGCGTGAATGTAATAATGGTTCGCGCCGATATGATTCGGATCGCGTTTCATGACGGACTCAAGCAGAGCGACGATTTGCTCGGTGTCTTCGGCCGGTTTTCCGTCGGCCGTCCAAAGATGCCAAGGATGCAAATTCATCATGCTTTCCGCGTAAAGCGTCGCCGCGTCGAGATCGTCCGGATAACGCGCCGACAACTTTCCCATCGCATCCCGGTAAGCCCGGTCGAGCGCATGAAGATCGACATTCGGATCATTTGAATAACGGACCGCGAGCGCATCGATGTAAGCGCGCTCCGGTTCGGAAGCATTTTCCTTCTGTGCAATTGCGCGTTGCACCGCGTCGTAGCCGGCACGCTCGCGTTCGGGATTGACCGGAAGATTGTAATTCGGCCCCAACGTCAACGCGATGCCCCACTGCGCCATGGCCAGTTTCGGATCGAGCTCGGTCGCGCGCATGAACGAGCGCCGCGCTTCGTCATGATTGAACCCGTAGACGTATTTCAAACCTTGATCAAAAAACGCCTGCGCCTGCTTGTTCTTGGTCGAGACCGGGTGATGAACCTCGCCCAATCCGGACATCAAGCGCGCCGGCGGCACCGGATTTTTTGTAGCCGCGTTGAGCGTGATGAGTGTGAGAGCGAAAACGGCGACAGGAAAAAATCGGCGAATCATGTCGAACTTAGAAGCGTTACTCCTTGTCTTCGTTCAATTTGGCCTTCACCGCGGCCTCGATTTCTTCGTAAAGCTTTCGGTCCTCTTTTAGGACTTCCTTCGCGGCGTCGCGGCCCTGGGCAAGCTGCGAACCTTTGTAGTTCAACCACGAACCGCGCTTTTCGACGATTCCTTTTTCAAGCGCGAGATCGAGCAACGAGCCGGTCGTGGAAATTCCTTCGTTGTACATGATGTCGAACTCGGCTTCGGTGAACGGCGGCGCCACTTTGTTTTTCACAACTTTGACGCGCGTGCGATTCCCCGTCACGCTGCCGTCGGTTTGCTTGATCGCGCCAATTCGGCGGATGTCGATCCTGACGCTGGCGTAAAATTTCAACGCCTTGCCGCCTGGTGTTGTTTCCGGATTGCCGAACATCACACCGATCTTTTCCCGGATCTGGTTCGTGAAAACGCAGCAGGTGCGCGCTTTGGAAATAAGCGAAGTCAGTTTGCGCAGAGCGGCACTCATCAAACGCGCCTGCGCGCCCACCGTCGTATCGCCGATCTCACCTTCCAGCTCGGCGCGCGTGACCAGCGCGGCCACGGAATCGACAACGATCACGTCCAGTGAGTTCGAGCGAATCAGTGTTTCGCAAATCCGAAGCGCTTCTTCGCCGGAGCTCGGTTGCGAGACAAGAAGGTCGTCAAGATTCACGCCGAGTTTCTTGGCGTATTGCGGATCAAGCGCATGCTCGACATCGATGAACGCCGCCAGCCCGCCGCGCTTTTGGGCCTGCGCAATCACCGTGAGCGTCAATGTCGTCTTGCCGGACGACTCGGGTCCGAAAACCTCGACGACTCGGCCTCGCGGAAATCCGCCAACTCCGAGCGCGCGATCGATCAGAATGTTACCGGTCGGAATGACGTCGATATCGACGATCTTGTCTCCGCCGAGCCGCATGATCGCCCCTTCGCCGTAATCTTTGGCGATTTGTTGAATGGCAAGATCGAGATTCTTGTTTCGGGCAGCGGTTACTTTATCGACACCGGATTTTTCTTCAGTTTTCGTAGGCATAGAATTGGGGGGTTAAACTCTAACTAAGTCTGACGCGACTGATTCGCCAAGCAGAAACTAACAAAAAGGCGGTTTGCTCATAAACTGCCAGCTCCGATACTTCCCGCGACGCAATGAACAACGACGAACGATTCATGAACGCCGCGTTAAGCGAGGCGGGCAAAGCTTTTGGACGAACGAGTCCGAACCCGGCGGTCGGCGCGGTTTTGGTTGCGCGAAACCGAATCATCGCGCGCGGTCATCATCGTCAGGCGGGAAAACCACACGCCGAAATCGAATGTTTGAGGGGTGTCCGTGGAAAACTGCCGAAAGATTCTACGCTTTACGTCACGCTCGAACCCTGCTCGACCAAAGGCCGAACTCCCCCATGCACGGACGAGATCGTTCGCGCTGGCATTAAGACGGTCGTTGTTGGTGCGACCGATCCAAATCCACAACATCGCGGAGCAGGGATCGAACTGCTCGCCAACGCCGGAATCGAAGTTCGGACCGGAGTGCTCGCCGAAGATTGCGCGCTCGTGAACGAAACATTCAACAAGTGGATCGCGAC
>DATEWZ010000007.1:0-22745 GCA_035257485.1 Chthoniobacterales bacterium | reverse complement strand
GCGGTAGATCAGGAAGCGGCGCGGGCTATCGTTATCTCACCGCGTCAGTGCGCGCGCAGATCGATCGCGCGCCAGTCGCGCGTGGCCGTTGGCAATACATCGTGGTGCACAACAGCGGCACGCGGCAGGGCAATGCGGCCGCGTTCGATTATTACCACCGGCATTTTCGGCGGATGCAAAACGGACTCGCTTACCATTTCGTGATCGGTAACGGGACATCGACTGGCAATGGTCAGGTCGAAGTGGGGGACCGCTGGCGGCGGCAGATCAACGGCGGCCACGTGCACAGTGATTATCTCAACAACATCGCGCTCGGGATTTGTCTGGTCGGCGATTTCAATCGCGATCAACCGACGCGCGCCCAGCTCGATTGCTGCGAGGAATTAATTCGTTACTTGCGACAACGTTGCGGAAAAGTCGGCGATCATTATCCGATCGTGAAGCCGCATCGGGAAGTGAATCCGCCGCGCTGGGCGACTGATTGTCCGGGCGACGTGTTTCCGTATTCCTGGTTCCGGCGCTTCCAGGAATAACTAAAGGCGTGTGGCCACGATGACGTGGCTCTGTTGGTAGTTCCAGCGGTAGCCGAAGTTGAAAGTGATCGGTGGCGGCGCGGTTTGATCAAAGATCTCCTTCAGCTTCGGTTGGTAATGTTGTTTGAAAATTTCAATCGGGCCGACGTAGTTGCCGAAAACGCGAATGTTCCATTGTTGCGGATTGAAAGACGAAATCGGAATGCCGGCGTCGTCCTGCACAATCGTTTTGCTGTGATCGAGAATGAAATCGCGAATCCGATCGAAGCCGCCCTCGAACATCAAATAGGACGAAGCTTTGAGAAAACTGCAGCCAACGCCGAACTGGCCGCAAAATTTCAGGAAACCCGATGAAGCGACGCCGCCGTCGGACTGTGCTTCCAGGACGGTTCTCGGTCCCACGGCCATTCAAACGCCGACGCACTCACGAATAGAACGAAGATCGAGATCGCCGTGAAAATGATTTTGGACGCTCGGAGATCTTTCATTGGCGAGGACTGACGCGTTGGCCGGCGCAAAAGTAAAGCAGGAACCCGACCAGCGCGGTGATGAGCCCCGCAACCGATTCGAACGTTTTCGAGCGCAGCAGATAAATCATCATCCAGACGGTGATTGCGCAAAAAATAATCGGCGGAACCGGATAAAACCAAACGCGATACGGGCGAACGATTTGGGGATTAGAAATTCGGAGAACGATCACGCCGGCGACGGTGAGGAGCGAGCAAAGCAAAAGCGCGAATTGAATGTAAACAACGACCAGCTCAAAGCTGCGGGTCAGTAAAAGAACGTTCACGATGAGCAATTGGACAATGACCGCATTCGCCGGGACGCCGCCGGCATTTTTGCGACCGAGAAAGCGCAGCAGCCAATGATCCTCGCCCATCGACATCGTGACGCGCGGACCGATCCACGTCATCGAGCTGATCGCGGAAATCAGTCCCAGACAAATGATCGCGCCCACGACGCGACCGCCGTTTTCTCCAAAGATGTGTTTGCCGGCGATGAGACCGACTTCGATTTGCCCGCGCATTTCCGACTGCGGCGTGGTGGCGAGAAACATCGCGTTCAACAAAACGTAGGTCACGATGACGACGATCGTGCCGACGAGGAGTGAGCGGGGAACATTACGCTCCGGGTTCTTCACTTCGCCGATGATGTAACTCGAAGCGTTCCAGCCTGAATAGGAATACATCACGTAAACGAGCGAGACAGCGAACGCGCCGCTAAAGATCGACATCGTGTCGTTCGCTTGCGGCCAGAACATGATCGGCTGGTTTTGAACAAGCATTCCGGCGCCGATAAGGGCGGCGATCAAAATCAGCTTCACAAGCGTCCAAACATTTTGGAATGCGCTGCCGGTCCGAAGATTTCCAAAATGAAAAACGGCGACGATCCAGACAAGCACGAAAGAAAGCACAACCGGCGAACCGAAATTGAAAACGCCTTGGAAATATTTGCCGAAGGCCATCGCGGCGAGAGCGATTGGTGCGGCGAAGCCGACGGTGGCGGAGATGAAGCCGGCCATGAAACCGACGGCAGGATGATAGATCTCGGAGAGAAAATGATATTCGCCACCGGAACGCGGGAGCGCGGCGCTGAGTTCGCCGTAACAAAGCGCGCCGCAAAGCGCGGCAATTCCGCCTACAATCCAAAGCATGATCAAGGCGAAACCGGATTGAAGATCGACCACTTGAAATCCGAGGCTGGTGAAAACGCCCGTGCCGATGATGTTCGCGATGACGATTCCGCAGGCTGTAAAAAAACCGACGGTCCGCGGAGGAGCCACCGCCGCCGGTTCCGGGGCTTTGATCATCTTGCGCACGACAATGACACGGCATGCGAGAATAGCTAACGAATCTCTATTGTCAGAACCGCCGCGGCGCGGCATTGTGAAATCAAGATGAAAAAAATTCTCTCCCTGGAAACGGCGACGCAGTTGGCGGTCTTTCTCGAAAATCGGCCAGGCGCGTTGGCTCGAGTTTGCCAAGCCCTGGCCAAAGCGGGGATTAACATTCACGCGCTCACCGTTTCGGACACGGTCGATCATTCCGTGGTGCGAATGATTGTCAGCGAACCAACCAAAGCGTTGATGCTTTTGGGCGAGCGTGGCGTGCTTGCATTCGAAAACGACGTTCTGTTGATCGATGCCGCGAACGAAATGGGTGTGCTCGGCAAAATCGCGGACGCATTGTCGCGCGCGGAGGTGAACATCGAGTACGCCTATCTCGCGACCGGCGGGCAGTCGCCGAAAGGAATCATCGTCTTGCGGCCGTCGAATGTGGAAAAAGCTCGAGCAGCGTTGAGCGCACTCTAACGGCGCGCAAAATTTTTAACCGCGGTCGGCGTCGCCGCCCGTTCCACGCCACTCCGCGCGCGCTTCGGAGATCAACGGCGCAAGATCGACATAGAACCGCACGACGTAGATTAGATAGCCGACGAAAGCGACGATTTGCGCCGCGATCAACCAGACATGGCCATTTCGCGCGAGGAAAAATTCTGGCCAGTTTCGGACAGCGAAAAGAAAACCGAGATTGAGAACAAAAACGCCGGGCAAAAGAAATCCGATGTTTAACCATTGATCTCGCAAAACGCGCGCGCAGAGTCGGTTGCTCACCGGACCGGCGCTATCGCGCATTCGGGCGTGGATCAGACGAAGATCGTAGACGAAGAGAGTCCAGCCGATGGCGATAAAAGCGGCGCCGAAGCCGAACCAGTCTGCCGGTTTGCCCACTTGAGCGAAGAGGATCGCTTCCACGAGTGCACAGGCGATGTAGAGAAAATTGTGGCCGAACTCGAGCGGCCATCGAATGACGGTGATGATGTGCAATACCGCGCGCGACCAAAAAACAAAGATAACCAGCAAACCTGCGAAAAGATAAGGCCAAAACAAAATCTGCCGCTCCGCGACGATGCCGTGGGCGTTTTCGATCAAGACTGTTAAAGCTACGCCCTGAATGATGCTGACCAGAGTGAGCTCGATCTCGACAATCATCGAATCCAGCTCCGAGCGCGCAGCGGAAAATTTCATGTCGATCTTATGGGCTCGAGTTTCGATCTTGGCGATAGGCCGCTAGAATTTCGAGCAACTTCGGCGAGCCAGCTCCAAGCGATTGCAGGCCGTGAATGACATCGTCGGCATCAGCGGTCTGGACCAGAAATGAAAGGGCAACGCCTAATCTTTGTTCGTGCTCGGGTTTTTTTGGGTCGAGTAGAAGAGCGTAAGCAAATTGGTGGGTTGCTGTTTTGAAATCGCCAAGTTCGCCCGCCGCGAGGCCGATTCGATAATGCAAATCGGAATCGAAAGGCGACACGGTGAGGGCGTCGCGCCCGACGTTGAGTGCTTCGTCAGCGCGGTGAAGTTCGCGCGCGATTGTAAAAACAAGATCGTAAGCGCGCGCATCTTCCGGCCTTAGCTCGAGCGCGCGCCGGGCTTCGCTCATCGCGCGAGTGAGGTCGCCCTGTTTTTCGGCGCTTATGCCCAATTGAAAATGACAATCGCTGTTGGCCGGATCGAGTTGCAGACAGCGCTCGCATTCGGCGACGGAATTGTTTGAATCGCCGGCTTCATCCAGAACGGCGGCGAGAATAAACGATGCAGACACGTTGGACGGATCGCGTTTTACGGCCTCTCTCGCTTCTGAAATGGCGACTTGTGATTGCGATCCCGAGGTCGAGCGAATCGCGAGGTAAATGTTCTGTTCGGTAGAACGCCGAATCCAAAGCGACGCCAAGCTATTAATGGCGAGGAAGATCAGCAGCGCGGTTATTATGAATCGCGAAGTCCGCGCACGCGCGGTGAGCGTTAGCCAACCGACGACGGCGAATGCGCAAAAGGGAACAAGCGCGGACAATCCGTAGAACGCTTTCACCTGCGCGTAGGAAACAACTTTTAGCGTCATGAAGATGACCGCGAGGGCAACCGCGCCCGAAACTCCCAGCAACAGAAACCACTTGGCCGAGATTCGTCGCGCGAATCGGATAACCGCGATTACGACTCCAAGAATTACAAGTAACGTTGGGACGATCGCCAGCCAGTAGCCGCTGATCATCAAACGGTAGTTCCACGGCGTCCGCGAAAGCACGCCCGACAAACCGCCGCCAAGACTGTCGCCCCAGAGCGTGGAAAAAATTCCATCGGCGAATCCGTCAAAGCCGCTGAACATCGGAGCGATGAGGGCCCGACCGAAACGAAAATAATCGGCCGCGGTGTGAACTCCGGGATCTTGCCACCAGGGAAAACCGAGAATCGGGTCCCAGTTGCCGACGATTGGCGTTTCGAAGTGACGCCAAATCCGGATGTAATACCAGCCGCAGGTAATCAAAATGGCGGCGATTGTGATTCCAAACGTGCGAAGCCAATCGAAAATCGGCGCACGCTGTTGCCAGAGTCTGATCGTCAGCGCTCCGAGGAGCGGTGGAATCAGCAATAACGTTGTCGCCTTCGCGAGCATCGCCGCGCCCACGCACACGCCGATGGCAAGCAATTGCCAAACGGAGCTGTGTTCAACGATCAGGGCGCGCAGCGCGAGATAGATCGACAATGTCGCGAGCGTGGCCGCGAAGACTTCGTTCGTGACGTAGTGCGAAAGGTAAAGCTGCATCGGCAAGAACGCCGCCATGATCAAACCAATGCCCTGCGCAAGCGCGCGTCGGGGGAACAGCAAACGCATGCTGAGGAAAACAAAAACGAAATTTGCGGTGCCGAACAACATCGTAAGACCGCGCAAGACCGCGACCGAGCCAGCATCGCTCGTCGTCAGTCGAAAGATCGATAACGCGCCGGCCGCGATCGCGTAAAAGAGCGGGGGTTGGAACATTTCGTAGCCTTCATTCGGCAGCGGCAACGTCCCGCGATCCTGGATGTACTTAATATATGCGATGTGGTCCTTCTCATCGTAGCCGGCGTGGAACGGGAGCATTTTGGCGTTGTTCCAATAGAGAGCGACCCAGGCGAAAACGCAGATTCCGACCAACGCGAAAAGTTTGCCCCGGGAAAGATCGACATCGTCATTGATCCAGCGATTGACCGCGAAGGCGATTCCTGCGGCGAGTATTCCGAAAAAGATCCAAGCGCGCCAAACTTTCGGCGGCGTCTCGGAAACTCGTTCGCCTCCGGTGAGAAGGTTTCCAGCGCCCGGTTTTCGGGGAACGGCAGCAAGCGTGCAATTGCGCCACGACGAACCGGCGATCGACACTTCCCATTTGTCGTCGCTGCGGAGTGTTGATGAACTTGCGCTCAAAAACATCCAGAGCGCGGGCGGCGCGTCGTCGTTAAAAACGCGGACCTCGATCTCATTTTCGCCGACGCGGAGGAACCGGGCGACCTCCACAATCGACGGCCGTTTCCAATTCGGAACAGAAACGGGCGGCACGGTTTCGCCATTTATCTTGAGCTCAAATCGTTTTGCAGCCCGAATTTCCATTCGCGCCGAATTCGGCGCCGAATAGAGCGAGAACGTCCGTCGAAATGTCGCGTCGATTAGCGCGACGGGATGCGTGCGCGCGTCGACAGCGCTCGGAAAAAGAATCCATTCGGCCCGACTATCGCCGGAGAGAAAATTAATCTTCGGATCGCGAACGCATTTCCAGGCGATCCAGCCGAAGGCGATCAGGACTCCGGCCGCGATGAGGCCGATAAGAATGCGTGCCTGGAGGGATTCGAACCCCCAACCTTCTGATCCGAAGTCAGATGCTCTATCCGGTTGAGCTACAGACACGTTGAATTGCAAATTGCTGATTTCAAATTGCAGATTGAAGCCGTCGAACTGCCAAACTCAATCTGAAATCGACAATTTGAAATTGGCAATGGAATGGGGTGGCCGACGGGACTCGAACCCGCAACAGCCAGAACCACAATCTGGAGCTCTACCATTGAGCTACGGCCACCATCGCGGACTGAGATTCTAGTTTTTAGACGGACGATTGCAAACGCGCGGGCAGAAGCTTTGGCGCTTGGCACACTCCACGCTTCATCCAAACCTGATGCCCCATCGTTTCGTTGCAACCCACACCCGGTTTGTTATCATCCGCGGCCGGAATTCCATGAGGAAAATCCCCCTACTCCTCGTCGTGGCAGTTGGCCTAGCTACGTCCACGGTGCGCGCCCAATCCGACGACCCGAGCGAAACTTTTCTCAAAGCATACATGACCTCGCAGCAGGGCGAGAAATTGGAGCACGAAAATCAATTCAAGGCCGCGTTGGCCAAGTATCGCTTTGCCGGCACGTTGCTCGAGCAATTGCGCAAAACCCATCCCGAATGGCAATCAGCCATCGTCGAATATCGCGGGCGCAAAGTGAGCGAAGGGATTCTGCGCGTGCAGGACAAGGCCGACACGCAAGCAGATGTGACCGCGCAAAGCGCCATGCCTGAGGAAGTGCCGGCGCAAGCGCCACCCGCTTCGACACCGCCGGTTCAGATCGTGAAGGAGAAACCGGCTGTTCCCGCGCCGGCGCCAGTTCAAGTTGCCAAAGAAAAAGCGCCCGCGCCGCCGCCCGCTGTTACCAAACCGTCTCCGGCCGCTACGCCAAACGAGATCGCGATTGAACAAGCCACCCGCAAGTTGCGCGACAAAGTCGATCAACTCGAAGCCGAGCTGCAGAAATCGCACTCGCAGATGACGGCGGCAGAAAATGAAAAGCAATCGTTGAACTCGCGCTTGGGCGAAACGAAATCGAAACTGGACAAAGCGCAGGGGGATCTCGACAAAGCCAAGAGCGCGGAAAAACAAGTTCGCGATCAGTTGGCGGAGGCGCAGGCTTCATTGAAGAAAACCGCCACCGCCGGTTCGAGCGACGGCAAAGCGCAGGAAGCGCTTAAATCTGAAATCGCGCAGTTGAAGAAAACTCTCGCGACCGCGCAGGAAGGACGAACTGTCGCCGAAAAGGAGCGCGACGATGCGAGTTCGAAAGTTGCCGCAGCGGACAAGCAACGCACCGCCGCGAGCAAAGAGCGGGATGATGCGAACGCACGTATCGCGGAGGCCGAACAAAAAGTTGTTAGTGCGCATAAGGAACGCGATGACGCGCTCGCGCAGTTGAAGGGTTTGAAAGACACGCAGAAACGGGTCGACGTTTTGGTGGCCGAAAATTCTGATTTGAAACAGAAACTGGCCGACGCGGAGAAGACCGTAAAAGAGATCAGCGCGGACAAGCCGAAGAAGGAGCAAGAACTCGCCGACGTAAAGAAACAGATTGTCGGTCTTCAATCTCAGCTCGTGGCTAGCCAGAAACAAAATCAGACTTACGAAGCGCAGGTCGCCCAGCTTCGGACCCAGCTCGACGACGCGGCCAAACAGCTTGAGCAGGTCAAGCTTGTCGGCGCAACCCCCGAAGACACGGCCAAGCTGACGAAGGAAAACGAGATGTTGCGTAACATCATCGTGCGCGAACGGCAGGAAGAAGCGCGCCGCGATCAGGCGAAGAAGTTGATGCTGTCCGAGTTCGAGAAGTTACAGATCAAATCGGAGACGTTGACCCAGCAAATTCAGTTGCTTGCCCAACCAGTCACGCGATTGACGACGGACGAGCTCGCGCTTCTGCGGCAACCGGTCGTTTCCATTTCCGATGACAATCCCGGCGCGGTCAAAGCGAGTTTTACGTTCGCGAAAAATACAACGAGCACTTCAGCGCCGCCCTCTGCGCCTCCTGCTGCCGCCGCGACCGAGCAAGCGATGTCGACTGACGCGCCGCCGCAACCTTCCAGTTACAGCGTTCCCGCGATCTTCAAACCGAATGTTCCACCGGATGTTGTCGATATGGCCTGGCAGGCGAAGCAAAATTTCGACAAGGGCAAATATCACACCGCCGAAAAAATCTATCAGGACATCCTGGCCAAAGCGCCAAACAACCTTTATTCGCTTTCAAATCTCGGCGTTGTTTACTTCCGGACCGGCAAGCTCAAGTCGGCGGAGTTGACGCTGAAAAAAGCCGTCGCGCTTTCGCCGAATGACGAATTCACTCACACCACGCTCGGAATTGTTTATTATCGACAGGCGAAATTCGACAATGCGCTCACCGAGCTGACGAAATCCCTCGGCTTGAATCCGCGGAGCGCTGCCGCCCACAATTACCTTGGAATCACCGCGAGCCAAAAAGGTTGGCAGGAAGCGGCCGAAAAAGAATTGCTCGAAGCGATCAGGGAAAATCCGAACTACGCCGACGCGCATTTCAATCTCGCGGTGATTTACGTGACCGCGTCGCCGCCATCGCGCGAGCAAGCTAAGACGCACTACGCGATTGCGACCAAGCTCGGCGCCGACCCGGATCCGTCGCTCGAGAAATTGCTGCATTAGTTGTAGCGGCAGGCTCTGACTGTCGATTATCTTTTTGCGGTGCGACCTTTCCTCACCGCGAACTGGCGTTATCTCGCCATGCTCAATTTCGTTGTCGATCCAACGATCGTCGCGCCGCTCGTTCCGCCGGGAACGGAAATCGATTTTGAAAATGGTGAGACGTTTTTAAGCGTGGTTGGCTTCTTGTTTCTTGATACGCGCCTGCTTGGACTGCCGATCCCGCTCCATCGCGATTTCGAAGAAGTGAATCTGCGCTTTTATGTTCGCAAAAAATCGGCGGACACATGGCGGCGCGGCGTCGTTTTTGTTCGCGAGCTGGTGCCACGCCGCGCGATCGCTACCGTCGCGCGCGTTTTTTACGGCGAAAACTACGTTGCGTTGCCCATGAAACATCAGATCGATCATGTAGATTCAAAGTTGGGCGTAGAATATTCCTGGCGACGCGGACGAAAATGGGAATCGATTAAGATGAGCGCGAGCGGCGAAGCGCAAACGATTCCAGCCGGCTCGCATGGCGAGTTCATCAGCGAACATTATTGGGGCTACACTTGCTTCCGCGGCGGTTGCAGCGAATACCGCGTCGAGCATTCGCGCTGGAAAATGTGGAAGGCCGATCAATTCGAATTTTCAGCGGACGTCGCGGCGCTTTATGGGGCGCAATTCGTTGAACCGTTGGGCGCCACGCCGCGCTCCGCGTTTATCGCCGACGGTTCGCCGATCCAGGTTTTACTTCGCGAGCAACTGGCGTAGCACGAACGGCAGGATTCCGCCGTGCCGGTAGTAATCGATCTCGATCGGCGTATCGATGCGGACCTTTACCGGGAAATAGCGCGTCTGACCGTCACTGGTTTTCAATTCAATGGTCAGCTGCTGGCCCGGTTGCAGATCATCCGACAAACCGTTGATCGAAAATGTCTGCGAGCCGTCGAGGCCGAGTGATTCGGCGGTCACGCCGTCGAGAAATTGCAACGGCAACACTCCCATGCCGACGAGATTCGACCGATGAATACGTTCGTAACTGGCGGCGATCACCGCTTTGACGCCGAGAAGTTTTGTTCCCTTGGCCGCCCAATCGCGCGACGAACCGGTTCCGTACTCATGTCCGGCCAGAATAATCAGCGGTACATTTTCTTTTTGGTAAAGCATCGCCGCGTCGAAGATCGACATCTGCTTGCCGTCCGGAAAATGTTTGGTTACGCCGCCTTCGATCCCGGGCACCATCAAGTTTTTGATTCGCACATTGGCGAATGTGCCACGCGTCATGACCAGATCGTTGCCACGGCGTGATCCGTAACTATTGAAGTCCGCCGGATCGATCCCGCGTGATTTCAAATATTCACCCGCGGGGGAAGTCGCCTTGATCGCGCCTGCGGGCGAAATGTGATCGGTCGTGACCGAGTCGCCAAATATTCCGAGCGGCCGCGCGTTCACAATGTTGTCGATCTTGTCGACCTTCATCGAAAAATTCTGGAAGAACGGCGGCTCGTGGATGTAATCGCTCTGCTCGTCCCATTGATAAACTTCGCCGGTGCTCGAGGGAATTTCGTTCCATTTCGGATTTTGATCGGCGAAGTCGCGGTAAAGTTTGCGAAACACTTCCGGCGTCAGCGCCGATTGCATCGCGTCCCGGATTTCCGTCAGCGACGGCCAGAGATCACGCAAATAAACGTCGCCATCTTTTCCTTTGCCGATCGGCTCCTTGCTAAGATCGACATCGACGCGGCCGGCGAGCGCGAACGCAACGACCAACGGTGGCGACATCAGGAAATTCGCTTTGATGTTTTGATGCACGCGCGCTTCGAAATTTCGATTTCCCGAAAGCACTGACGCCGCGACCAGATCGAACTCGTTAATCGCCTTCTCGAGGTTGGGATGAAGCGGACCGGAATTTCCGATGCAAGTTGTGCAACCGTAACCGACAAGATTGAATCCGAGTTGGTCGAGATATTTTTGGAGGCCGGTCTTGTCGAGATAATCCGTGACGACGCGCGAGCCCGGTGCGAGCGAAGTTTTCACCGCCGGATCGACTTTCATTCCGCGCTCGACGGCCTTCTTCGCGAGCAAGCCGGCCGCGAGCATCACGCTGGGATTGCTGGTGTTTGTGCAACTCGTGATCGCTGCGATCAAGACCGTGCCGTGACCGATCTTGCTTTGGCCGTGGTGAAACGGATCGGCGGTCGATTCCTCAATTTCCTTTGCCGTATCAGGCGTCGGTCGGTTCGCCACCATCTCGAGTTTGTTGCGTTCTTCGGCCCCTTCGACCCCGCCGCCTTGATCTGTCGAAGGCATATCGCCGTCGATCGGGGCGCTGCCGTTCAATTGCACCAAATGTTTCGCGCTAAGATCGACATCCGCTTTTCCATAACCGCCTTCTTTCACGGGTTTTTTCAAGAGCGAACGAAATGTTTCGCCAAGCGCCGGGAGATTGATCCGATCCTGCGGACGCTTTGGTCCTGCGACCGCCGGTTGGACTTCAGCAAGGTTCAATTCGAGATCGACCGAGTAATCGATTTCGCCCTTTTTCGGCATGCCGAACATTTTTTGCGCGAGAAAATAATTTTCGAACGCCGCGCATTGCTCGTCCGTGCGGCCAGTCGCGCGCAAGTACGCGACCGATTCGCCGTCGATCGGAAAAAATCCCATCGTCGCGCCGTACTCGGGCGACATGTTGCCAATCGTCGCGCGATCGGGCACCGGCAACGAAGCCGCGCCTTCGCCATAGAATTCGACAAATTTTCCGACGACTTTCTGCGCGCGCAGCATTTCAGTGATGTGGAGGACGAGATCGGTCGCGGTGACGCCTTCGCGCAATTTCCCCGTCATATGCATGCCAACCACTTCCGGCGTTAAAAAATAAACCGGCTGGCCGAGCATTCCCGCTTCCGCTTCGATTCCACCAACGCCCCAGCCGACGACACCGAGCCCGTTGATCATCGTCGTGTGCGAATCGGTGCCGACGAGCGTGTCGGGATAATAAACTTCGCGATTGTCGATCTTCGCGTGCTGCACGCCCTTCGCGAGATATTCCAGGTTCACTTGATGCACGATGCCAATACCCGGCGGGATGAGTTGAAACGTTTTGAACGCTTGCTGGCCCCATTTCAGAAATTGATAACGCTCGCGGTTGCGTTTGAACTCCATGTCGAGGTTCAGTTGCAGCGCGCGCGCTGAGCCGAAGAAGTCGACCTGGACCGAATGATCGACCACCAAATCGACCGGAACGAGCGGCTCGATGATCTTCGGATCGCCACCGACCTCTTTCACCGCGCTCCGCATCGCGGCAAGATCGACAACCAGCGGCACGCCGGTGAAATCCTGAAGGACAATGCGTGCGACGACGAACGGAATTTCTTCATTCGCCGGCTTCTTTGCATTCCACTTTGCGAGCGTTTCGACATCTTTGCGCCGGACTTTTTTGCCATCGCAATTCCGCAGGACCGATTCGAGCACGATCCGAATGCTGACCGGCAGTCGCGATATTTTTCCGATGCCTTGTTCCTCGAGCGCCGGCAACGAAAACAAAGATCCTTCGCGTCCTTTACCGGCCTCGAACTTCTTTAGCGTTTTGAATTCGTCGTTCACTTCAGCTCCACGAGTTTCGCTTTGATTTTGTCGAAGCTCGGCAACTGCTTCGCGTCGTCATTGCTCTCGGCGTACTGGATCACGCCGTTCTTATCGACGATGAAGGCCGAACGTTTCGGCACGCCAGCCATGCCGAGATTGATTTGTGGCAGGAAGGAATCGTAAACGACGCCGTAATCCCTCGCAGTTTTGTGCTCGTAATCGCTCAGGAGCGTGACGTCGATTTTTTCCTTCTGCGCCCACGCTTCCTGCGCGAACGGATTGTCGCCGCTGATTCCGTAAACGGCCGCGTTCATTCCGTTGTAGTTCGGCAGTTCCTTCGTCGTGCTGCACATTTCCTCGGTGCAGGTGCCGGTGAAGGCCATTGGGAAAAATAAGAGCAGCGTGTTTTTCTTTCCGAAATTATCGCTCAACTTGATTTGCTTCGGACCGTCCGCGGTTTTTGTGGCCAAACTGAAATCTGGGGCCTTCGTTCCAACTGCAAGTGGCATAGGTAATTCCTCCGGTTGAGTTTAACGGGGGGAAATTCAATATAGGAAAGAATTAGAATCAGGAAACCAGGAACCCAGGAATTTTTCAGTTTGTTTCGTCTTCTTCCTGGATTCCTGGCTTCCAGATCGTCCGTTTTCTGCTATGTTACGCGCCGATGGCAGATGATCGCTGGTGAATCGCAAGGTTCACTGGAGGAAAGTCCGAACACCATACGGCAGCATGCCGCGTAGAATACGCGGGCGGCGTTCGCGAAAGCGGGCGTTGACGGAGAGTGTCACAGAAAAGACACCGCCGGTTCTTTGAAAGAAGCGCAGGCAAGGGTGAAAAGGCGAGGTAAGAGCTCACCGCGCGCGGAGCAATTCGCGCGGCACGAAAAACCCCATGCGGTGCAAGACAAAACAGAGGGAGGGCAGCCGGTCCGACAAAGATCCTCGGGTATGTCGCTTAGATAAATGATCATCCCCGACAGAATTCGGCTTACCGCCATCTAAATATGAAGGGCGTCTTCGGAAACGAGGGCGCCCTTCGCTTTTTTATGCGAGGACGGAATTGTCGATCTTTTGTCCGGCGAATTATTCATGAGGACGTTTAATGAAAGCGTGCGATAGTGCGTCGTCTCAAAACCCGCCTCGCGGATCATTTCGAGCCGCTCTTGCATGAATTTCTTTCACCGTTTTCCAATTGAACGCGTCAACTGGCTAACCAGCTCCTTCCTCATCGGAACGCTCGCGCTGACGCTCACCGCAGTTCCACTTTATCTCTGGATCTTCGGACTCGATTGGTTTCAGGTCGCGCTTTTTTTGGGGTTCGCAGCGGCGACTGGATTCAGCATCACTCTCGGATATCACCGTTTGTTTACGCACATGACTTTTCAAGCGAGCTGGCCGATTCGCTTGTTCACCCTGCTCTTCGGCGCCGCCTCATTTGAAAATTCAGTCGTGATGTGGGCCAGCGAACATCGACGCCACCATAAATTTGTTGATCACGACCACGACGATCCCTACAGCATCTCGAAAGGATTTTGGTACGCCCATATCGGCTGGCTCCTGTTCAAGGTGAAACCGGATCCCCCATTCGATAACGTGGCCGATCTGCAAAGGGATCCGCTTATCCGATGGCAACACCGTCATATCAATTCGCTCGCGATCGTGGTGAGTTTTGTTTTGCCGACGCTGACGGGCGCGATTTGGGACGGATGGCGCGGTGCGCTTGGCGCGTTCTTGATCGCGGGCGTCGCTCGAGTCGTCGTCGTCCAGCATGGGACGTTCTTGATCAACAGCGCCTGTCACTACATGGGCCGGCAGCCTTATTCCACGAAATGCAGCGCACGAGATTCATCTTTGCTTGCGGTATTCACACTCGGCGAGGGTTATCACAACTATCACCATGAATTTCAGTACGACTACCGCAACGGCGTCCGACCCTGGCATGTCGATCCAACCAAATGGATGATCTGGTCGCTCTCGAAACTCGGACTGGCCCGTAATCTTCGTCGCGCCTCGCCCGAAAAGATCCGGGCCGCTCAGGCCCAAGTCTCACAATCAAGCTGACGGAATTCGGCTCACCGCCCTCTAAATATGAAAGGCGTCGTTGGAAACGAGAGCGCCCTTCGCTTTTTTATTTTAAGCAGTCGTCGAGGCAGGCGAGGAGATGCGAAACGGTGTCCTCGGTCTCGTCGCCCATGTTGGAAAGGCGAAATGTTTTCCCGCGGAGTTTGCCGTAGCCGGGATCGATGACGAGATGATGTTTTTCGCGCAGGCGTTTTGCAAGATCGACAACGTCGATGTTTTTATTGTTCGCGACGCAGGTGAGCGTCTTTGATCGAAAGCCTTCCTCGGCGAAGAAATCGAAGCCGGTGCCCTTCACCCAGTCGTGCACGAGCCCGTTGGTTCGTTCGTGGCGTGTATAACGAGCATCGAGCCCTTCCTCGAAAATTTCTTCGAGCTTTGATTGCAGCGCAAAGATGTGACCGATGCTCGGCGTGGTTGGGGTCATCCAACCTTCTTGTTGTTTTTTGAATTCGAGAAAATCGAGATAGTAACCGCGGTCTTTCTGTTTCTCGGTGCGCGCGAATGCTTTGTCGGAAACGCTGAAAAGCGAAAATCCGGGTGGAAGGGCCAACGCTTTTTGCGAGCCGGTCAGCATCACGTCGATCCCTAGCGCGTCCATGTCGATCTTCATTGCTGAGAAAGATGACACAGTGTCGAGAATGAGAACGACATCCGGATATTTCGCGAGCGTACAGCAAATCTCCGGAAGCGGATTCATCACGCCGGTCGATGTTTCGTTGTGAATGAGTGTAACGGTGTCGAATTTCCCGGACGCGAGCGCTCGATCGAGGTCTTTGTGGTCGATATGTTTTCCCCAATCGACTTGGAGCGGCTCGGCTTTCTTGCCGCAACGGCGAGCGACGTCGAGCCATTTGTCGGAAAATGCGCCGCACATGCAGCAGAGCACGCCGCGATCGACGAGGTTACGGAGCGATGCTTCCATCACGCCCCAGGCCGACGAGGTTGAAAGAAAAACCGGCTGCCTCGTGCTGTACAGAGTTTGCAGCCTCGGATGAATATCGCGGTAGAGATTTTTGAACGCCTCGCCGCGATGTCCGATCATCGGTCGCGCGAACGCGGCCATCGTCTTAGCGCAAACTTCGACCGGACCCGGAGTGAAGAGCTTGTCATGCGGAATCACGAGTCAACCATCCGCAGATTTCGCAGATTTGCGCAGATTTTTTATTTCTCCATGAAACTGATGTCGCCGCTGCGCTCTACGGGTAACCCCGTTGCTTGCGCGATACCATTTCGCGTGGCATATGAGCACCTCGCGCGAGCCGAATCGGCGCGCGCAAGATCGACAATCACCATGCCGACAGCTCCGTCCACGACCACTGAAGCTTCCGTTGAAGCACGCGTATTTTGGCTGCGATTCCAAAAGGAAATCGCGGCCGCGTTGGTCGTTGTCCTGTTGGCGACGATCGGCTATGCCGGCTACCGGTTTTATGTAAATCGCCGCGATACAAAGGCGGCGGAGTTGTTAGGCGGCGCCAAAACCCAGGCCGATTACGACGCTGTGATCGCGCGATACCCGACAGCGCCGGCGGGCGCGAGCGCGTATTTGCTCCTGGCGCAAAAGCAGCGCGAGGAAAAGAAATTTGCGGAAGCCAATGCGACGCTACAAAAATTCGTCGAAAGCAATCCGGACCACGACTTTGTTCCGACAGCGCGGCTGGCGCTGGCCGCCAATTTGGAATCGTTGGGCAAAGACGACGAAGCGCTCGCGATTTATCAGCAGGTCGCCCGGAAATACGGAAATACTTATTGCGGCCCGCTCGCATTCATTTCTCAGGTGCCCATCTTAAAGGCGAAGAACCGAATCCAGGACGCGCGACGCGTTTGCGAAGAGATTGTCACGAAATATCGGATGCCAGGGCAGCAGAGCGAAAGCGCGAGCGACACCCGGATGGAAACGGTTTGGGTCGGACAAGCAATGCAAGAGCTGCGCTCTCTCAAGCCGCCCGAGCAGCCGAAGTCGGCTCCGCCTTCTCTTAGTCTTGCGCCTAACGCTCCCCCTCCAATGCTCGCCGCGCCGAGCGCAGCGCCAGGAGGTCCACCAAAGCCAGGGTCCGGCGCACCAACGCCACAGAAACCGAAATAGGTCCGAGCCGGACGGGCAGGATTAGCGCTTCGAGAATTGGAAGCGTTTGCGAGCGCCCGGTTGTCCGGATTTTTTCCGCTCCTTCATTCGCGGATCGCGGCGAAGCAGGCCTTCGCTCTTCAATCCACCACGCAAATTCGTGTCCGTTTGCAAGAGCGCGCGAGCGATCGCCAGACGAGCCGCGCCGGCCTGACCGGCAACGCCGCCGCCGCTCGCGTTGATCGAAACATCGTAAGTGTTCACGACCTTTGCGGATTGCAACGGTTGCAAAACAATGTTCTGCAACGGAACGCTCGGAAAATAATCTTCGAAGTTGCGGCCGTTGATGTCGATCTTCCCGCTGCCCGGAGTCATCCGAATGCGCGCGACGGAAGTTTTGCGGCGACCCGTGGCAATGAATTCCTGTGTTTGAGCCATAGAAAATTTCCTACGCGAGCTTGACCGCTTTCGGTTGCTGCGCGCTGTGGGGATGAGATTCGCCCCGGTAAACCTTGAGCTTGCGATAAACCGAACGGCCGAGGCGATTGTGCGGAATCATTCCACGCACGGCGCGCTCGATCAGCAACTCCGGATGACGCGCACGGCGCGCCTGAACGTTTTCGGATTTGTGACCGCCGACGTATCCGGAAAAGCTCATGAACGTTTTTTGATCCTCCTTCTTGCCGGTCACTCGCACTTTGCCAGCGTTGATAACGATGACGAAATCGCCGGTATCGACATGTGGAGTGAAGACCGTTTTCTCTTTGCCGCGGAGAAGATTTGCCGCCTTGACCGCGACGCGACCGAGCACCTGATCTTTGGCATCGATCAGCCACCATTTGCGGTCAATTTCGTTAGCTTTAGCGGAAAACGTCTTCATTAGCGTCGGGGGAAGGGCACGGAAGCTACTGGTCGAGACGGCCACTGTCAACCGATGGAATCGCGGGCGGATATGCCGAGCGGAGCGGGCCGCTCGTCGCGAAAAACCTGTAACGCGCCTAGTCTCGATCTTTCGCTCGATCAGCTGCCGCGGCGATTTGGCGGCGGAATCTTGTTCAGGATCGGCTGGATCGACGGATCGGCTTTGAGCATTGCCGCGTGCATCGCGTCGCGGAACTCTTTATGGGCCTGGCGCATTCTCGCGCGCGCAGCTTCCACGGACGGATCTCCCATCGCTTTCCGGTGAGCAGCGCGGACTTTTTCACGTTCCTCCGTTGAAAGATTTGCCAGGCGCTGTTCCCAACGCCGTCCGCGGCGGCCTTGCTCCTCATCCTGAGCTTGAACCAGCGGCGCCAACTGGACCGCGATCGCCAGGATCGACATCGTCGTGAATAATTTCATTTTCATCGTAAACAGAAACCCGGGTCGTAATGCGAAGTTGCGCCGCGAAAAACGTCGCTGGTCATTTCGCGCACGACGGCTTTATTCGTGGTCGCAATGGCGAACCCTGCCCAACAAAAAACCGCTATCAGTCCGCGGCGCGACGAAGATTTTCCGGAATGGTATCAACAGGTTGTGCGCGCGGCCGAGCTGGCCGAGCCGAGTGATGTGCGCGGTTGCATGGTCATCCGTCCGTGGGGTTACGGGATTTGGGAAAACATGCAACACCTGCTCGACGGGATGTTTCGCGCAACCGGACATCGCAACGCCTATTTTCCGCTCTTTATTCCTTTGAGTTATTTCGCGAAAGAGGCAGAACACGTTGAGGGCTTCGCCAAAGAGTGCGCGGTCGTCACGCACACTCGGCTGGAAGCGGGTCCGGATGGAAAATTAAAACCCGGCAGTCCGCTCAACGAACCGCTCGTCGTTCGGCCAACATCCGAAACAATCATCGGCGCAAGCTATGCGAAGTGGGTGCAATCCTATCGCGATCTCCCCATTCTTTTGAATCAGTGGGCGAACATTGTGCGTTGGGAGATGCGCCCCCGTCTCTTTTTGAGGACAGCAGAGTTTCTCTGGCAGGAAGGTCACACCGTTCACGAAACCGAAGCGGAGGCGCGGGAGGAAACTGAGCGAATGTTGAACGTTTACGCCACCTTTGCAGAGGATTCCTGCGCGCTTCCGGTGATGCGGGGTAAGAAATCGGACAGCGAAAAATTCCCGGGCGCGGTCGATACCTTATCAATCGAAGCGATGGTGCAGGATCGGAAGGCGATTCAGGCCGGCACGTCGCATTTCCTCGGACAAAATTTTGCGAAGGCGAGCGGGATCCAATTTCAAAACCGCGAGGGCAAGCAGGAGTATGGCTGGACGACAAGCTGGGGAATGACCACGCGGATGGTCGGCACGGTTGTGATGATGCACGGCGACGATGACGGACTTGTTTTGCCGCCGCGGATTGCGCCGACGCAAATCGTGATCCTGCCGATCACCCCTAAAGAAGAAACCCGCGCGAAAGTTTTGGAAACCTGCGATGCGCTCGCTCTGCAATTGCGCGGGAAAAATTTCGCGAATGCTCCGATCGAAGTTGAAGTGGACCGACGCGATCTCGCCGGCGGCGTGAAGAACTGGGAATGGATCAAGAAAGGCGTTCCAATCCGGGTTGAAATTGGCCCGCGCGATCTCGAAACAAATTCCGTAGCCGCCTCGCGGCGGGATCAGCCAGTCAAATCGAAGGAAGCGATGTCGATCCAGGAATTTGCGGCCAGCGCGGCGGAGACGTTGATATCGATCCAACAAAACCTTTTCGAGCGCGCGAAGAAGTTTCAGCAGGAAAACACCCGCGTGATCGAATCGAAAAAGGAGTTTTACGAGTTCTTCACCGCAAAGAATTCAAACAAGCCGGAAATCCACGGCGGGTTCGCGCTCGCGCATTGGAATGGCTCGCGCGAAGTCGAAGACCAGATCAAAAGCGATTTGAAGGTAACGATCCGAGTTATCCCATTTGGCGATCCGGAGCCGGGCAAATGCATTTTTACCGGCGAACCGAGCGCCAAACGCGTGGTTTGGGCCAAGTCTTATTGAACGCGATCTATTGACGGGTCGCAGCCGTCATCGTTTATTTCCGCTCTTGATGGAATTAAAGCTCTACAGCCGCGAATGGTGCTCCTGGTGCATCGACGCGAAGGAATATCTCGAAGCGCGCGGCTACAAATTCACCGCGATTGACGTCGGTGAAGATCGACAGGCTTACGAGGAAATGAAGCAGCTCTCAGAGCAAACCTATGTGCCGACATTCGTCGCGGGCGAACATGTGCTCGCGAACTTCGACACCGATCAGTTGGAGAAATTCCTGACCGAGCATCAAATCGCGCCCTGATGCTGTTCAAGCTTTTCATCCTGCTCGGGGTGGGCGTCCTCGCGGTCGCGCTCCGCAGTTTTCAAAGCTCGTTTTCACAAAAGGCCGGCGCGATCGCGATCCTGATCGTTTCCTATCTGCTCGTTTATTTCGTCACGGACAATCATATCTTCGGCGCGGTAGCGGCCGTTTCCTGGTTCTTCTTGCCGTGGGTGGAAATTCTCACCCGCATTCGCACGCTGCGTTTGCCGAAAGAAAAACAGCTTCGTCCGAAATCGCCGCCCTCGAGCGACACCTTTCCGACGTTGAGCGAGATTACGCGCGAGATCGAAAATGAAGGATTCGCCCACATCGACGACGCGGGCTGGGATTGGGAGGATTACCGGCAATTTTTCCGGCTCTTTTACAAAGCGGACGAGCGCGCACAGGCCACCATCTGTTTGAACGAGCAACACGATCTCTCGTTTTATTATTTGCGAATCTCGTCGCGCGCGCGCGGCGGCATCATTTGGACGACTTGGAATTATCCGCTCTCCTACGGATTGAAATTAACGCCCCAGTTCCGAATCAACCGTCAGCGGCCCGATCAAACCTTCTGGCAACTTTATCAAAGCCACCGCGCGTTCTTGCGAAAGAACAATGTCCAAGTCGATGCGATCGAGGAATTGGATGAGGAGACGATGGAGAAAGAAATGGAGCGCGACTTGCGCGAGCAGATTGCGCACAACATCGACAAAGGAGTGCTCAAGCCAACGCCCGAAGGCGACGTGAGATATTCCTGGCGTGGAATGGTTTATCTTTGGTGCCAGTTTTTGTTAGATCTCGTCCGGCTCTAGTCGCGAAGGTGATTTAGCGATTTAGCGAATTAATGAGTTAGCGATTTAAATCATTAAATCACTCAATCACTAAATCGTTAAATGTCTCTCAGACCTTCATGATCTCAGTCTCTTTATGGCTGAGATGATCGTCGATTGATTTAACGAACTTGTCCGTCAGCTTCTGGATTTCCTGTTCCAAATGGCGGGCGTCGTCTTCGCTGATTCCGCCGCCGGCTTTCAATTTTTTCGCTTCGTCCAACGCTGTGCGACGATTACTCCGAACGCGGACGCGCGCTTCTTCCGCCATTTTGCTTAACGATTTCGCCAGTTCCTTGCGGCGTTCCTCGGATAATTCTGGAATCGGCAGCCGAATAATTTTTCCATCGACCGCCGGGGTAATGCCGATCTTCGATTCCTTGAGCGCGCGCTCGATGTCCTGAACCGTGCCGGCGTCGAATGGTTGCAACACCAGCAGACGCGATTCCGGTGTCGTGATCAGCGCGAGCTGTTTCAATTTCATGGTCGATCCGTAGGCTTGCACGTCGAGATTTTCGACCAAGGCGGGTGATGCTTTGCCGGTGCGGACACTGGAAAATTCGTGCACCAGATAGTCGACGCTTTTCTCCATCGACATCTCGGCTTCCAAAAGAATGTCGTCTCTGCTCATGCGCGTAAATTTCTACTTCGTCTCCGGTTCGTCGCAAACGAGCGTGCCCACTTTATGTCCCAGCACCGCTTCGCGCAAAATGCCCGGCTTGTACATGTCGAACACGACGATCGGAATTTTGTTATCCATGCAAAGACTGAACGCGGTTGAATCCATCACCTTTAGCCGCTTGCTCAACGCTTCGGTAAAGGTGACGCGATCGAAACGTTTTGCGTTTGGATCTTTGACCGGGTCGCGATCGTAAACGCCATCTACTTTCGTTGCTTTCAAAATCACATCCGCGCCGAGCTCGCTCGCGCGCAACGCCGCAGTCGTGTCCGTCGAAAAATATGGATTGCCGGTGCCGGCTGCGAAAATTACAACCCGCCCGAGCTCGAGATGCCGGACCGCGCGCCCGAGAATGAACGGCTCGGCCACGTTTTTCATTTCAATCGCGGTTTGCACGCGCGCTTCGACTCCGATTTTTGTGAGCGTGCTGCGTAAAGCGAGCCCGTTGATTACCGTCGCGAGCATGCCCATGTAATCCGCCGTCGTGCGGTCCATTCCGCGGACAGCGGCCGACGATCCGCGCCAAATGTTGCCGCCACCGATGACGATCGCGATTTGCACACCGAGTCGATTTACTTCTCCGATCCGCTCCGCAATCTCGCGGACGACCGCCGGAGAAATGTTTTCGCGCGAGCCACGTTCCTGAAGCGCTTCACCGCTCAATTTGAGCACGACGCGTTTATAAGCTGGCGCCTCGGTATTCATCGCAGCGGGAATGAAACAGGAGCACGCTGCGTTTTGAAAGCAAATTAGCGGGCGTGCTGCCCTCGCAGGAATTCCGACGCGGTCATCCGGCGCTTTCCTTCAAGTTGCACCTCGATCAGCGACAATGCGCGATCGGCCGCCGCGATCACGAATTCATTATCGCGGCGCAAAACTTCGCCGGGTTTTCCGCGAAGATCGACAATCGAGGCTGCGAAAATCTTCAGCTTTCGATTATTGAAGTCGCTGAACGCTCCGGGCCAGGGACTGTAAGCGCGAATTTTTCGCTCGATCGCTTCCGCCGGTTCATTCCAATTGATGCGACCCGATTCGCGATTCAGTTTCGGCGCGTAGGTTGCGAAGTGTTTGTCTTGCGGAGCGCGCGGCGCGTTTGGAAACGTCTTGAGAGCAGCGAGCAAAGCTTCTGGTGCAATCTCGGCCAATCGATCGTGCAATGAATCGCCGGTTTCGTCGGGCGCGATGTCGATCTTGCGTTGCAGCAAAATGTCGCCGGTATCCAACCCTTCATTCATGGACATGACCGTTATTCCGGTTTCACGATCGCCGGCCGCGATTGCCGCCTGAATCGGCGCCGCGCCGCGCCAGCGCGGGAGTAATGACGCGTGCAAATTCAAACACGCGATCTTCGGAATCTCGAGAGCAGCGCGCGGAAGAATTTGCCCATAGGCCATGACGACGATCACGTCCGGCGCGAGCGCGCGAATCTGTTCGATCGCTTG
>DATEWZ010000006.1:0-2328 GCA_035257485.1 Chthoniobacterales bacterium | reverse complement strand
AAACCGAAAGAAACCAAACACGAAGAGGCCAAGGTGGAAGAAAAGGTCGCCGAAGAGCCGAAAAAGAAACGGCGCTGGTTCGGCCGGAAGTCGGGCGACGAGAAATAAGTCGCGCGATTAAATTTCGACGAGCTTCCAGTTTATTTTCCCGTCGACGATTTCGAGCCAGGCGACGCTTCGCGGCGAGCCGCGGTTCGGTCGCGTGACGCAACCTGGATTCAGAAACAGAACGCCGCGGCGTTTCTCGTTTCGCGGAACGTGAGTATGACCATGCAACACAACATCGACATCGTCCGGCGGATTTTCCGGCGGAACGTGCACGAGCCGAAACTTCAAACCTTCTCGCTTAAGATCGACAACCAACGGCCAGTCCTCGTTCCAATCGCAATTTCCGCGCACAACGGTGAGCGGCGGGCCGATCGTTTCGAGGTCGAGCGTGATCGTCGGCTCGCAAACGTCGCCCAGATGCCAGATCTCGTCCGCCTTGCGCGCAAGATCGACAATTTGTGGTGGCAACTTGTTATGGGTGTCCGCTAGAACAAAAATCCGAAGCATTAATCTCTAAGAAAAGCATGAACGCAGGAAAGGAAATAAAATTCAAACCAGTTGTTCCTGTTTTCCTGCTTTCCTTAGACATATCTCTCTGAGCCAGTAACTTTCACATTCACATCGTGTCATTTAATAATTTCGAACTTTCATCGGAAGTCGTGCGCGGCACCCAGGCCATGGGTTTTACCGAGCCGACACCGATCCAGCTCCGCGCGTTCCCGATCATTCTTTCGGGTAAAGATTTGATCGGCACCGCGCAAACCGGCACCGGTAAGACGGCGGCGTTCGCGTTGCCGATTCTCACCTTGCTCGGCAAGCACGGAAAATTTCGTTGTCTTGTTCTCGAACCAACCCGCGAGTTGGCTGCGCAAGTCGAGACCGCGTTTCGCGATTACGGCCGCTTCACCGACATTCGCCAAACCGTCATTCACGGTGGCGTCGGCTACGGAAAACAACGCGAAGATCTGAAGCACGGCATGGATGTGGTCGTCGCCACGCCCGGGCGGTTGCTTGATCATCTGGAACAAAAGACTCTTCATTTTCGCGACGTAACCATTCTCGTGCTCGACGAAGTCGATCGCATGCTCGACATGGGATTTTTGCCCGACGTTCGTCGCATCGTCGAAAAAATTTCCACCGATCGACAAACACTGCTTTTCTCAGCAACGCTGCCGCCAGAGATCGAACGACTCGCCGCCTGGGTGTTGCGCGAACCGGAGCTCGTAGAAATCGGCATCCGCCGTTCACCGGCCGAAACGGTGACGCACGCGGTTTATCCGGTCGCGGCCGAGCAAAAATTCGACCTTCTCATGGCGCTGCTCGAACGAACGAACTTTGACAGCGCGTTAATTTTTTCCCGGACCAAACACGGCGCCGATAAGATCGCGCACAGATTGAAACAGGGAAACCATTCCGTCGCGGTTTTGCACTCCAATCGCACTCAGCGCGAACGGATCGAAGCGCTCGAAGGATTCAAGAGCGGCAAATACGAAGTGATGGTCGCCACCGACATCGCCGCGCGCGGACTGGACATCGCCGGCGTCAGTCACGTGATCAATTACGACGTTCCCGAACACGCCGAAGATTACGTCCACCGCATCGGCCGGACCGGCCGCGCCCAAAATGTCGGCGACGCGTTCACTTTAATGAACGGTGAAGAGGTCGCGGCGCTCCAGGCGATCGAACGTTTCATCGGCCAAAAAATTCCGCGATTGAAACTGGAGAACTTTCCGTATCTCTACACCGTGCTCTTCGAACCGGAATCAATGACCGGTGGCCGGCGCGCGATCGGCGGCGGACGTTCGCATCGCGGTTATTCCTACGGCAGACGGCGTCGCTGATGGAGGGACGCGCTCTGTCGCGTCCTCAAGTTAATGGGACGACACGGAGGTCGTCCCTCCACACCACTGATCGACCCAATCGTTCACCGTTTTGTACCAAAGGCGCGAGTTCTGCGGCTTGAGCACCCAGTGACCTTCGTCCGGGAAATATAACATCTTCGACGGGATCTTTAATCGCTGGAGCGTGGTGAAGAGTTGGAATCCTTCGCTCACATCGAGCCGATAATCGTTCTGGCCGTGCACCACCAACGTTGGCGTTTTGAATTTGTCGGCGAACAAGTGCGGCGAGAATTTCCGATAAAGCTCGCGTTGTTTCCATGGCGGACCTTTGAATTCCCACTCCGGAAACCAAAGTTCTTCCGTTGTGCCGTACGCTGACTCGGTGTTGAACACCCCGTCGTGCGACACGATGCACTTGAACCGATCGGTGTGGCCTAGA
>DATEWZ010000005.1:0-29705 GCA_035257485.1 Chthoniobacterales bacterium | reverse complement strand
GTCGTTGCCGAAAACCTGCGCGCAAACCATCATCATCGATTCGCACATGACCGGGTTCACTTTGCCCGGCATGATCGAGCTGCCGGGTTGCGTTGCCGGCAACAGGATCTCGCCGATGCCGCAACGCGGTCCGCTCCCTAACAAACGAATATCGTTCGCAATCTTGAATAGACTGGTCGCGATCGTTTTGAGCTGGCCGCTCGCTTCCACCACGGCGTCCTTGCCGCCCTGCGCTTCGAAATGATTTCTCGCTTCGTAAAAGGCAATGCTGGTCCGCTGTTCGATGTGGCGGAGCATCTTTTTCGTAAGATCGACATGCCGATTTAATCCAGTGCCGACGGCGGTCCCGCCGAGCGCAAGCTCCCGCAAAACCTCGAGTGCTTTTTGCGCGCGCTCTTTGCCGTAAGCGATTTGTTGCGCGTAGCCGGAAAATTCCTGGCCCAGCCGGACCGGCGTCGCGTCCATCAAATGAGTGCGGCCGATCTTAATAATGTCCCAAAACTCTTTTGCCTTCGCTTCGAACGCGCCATGGAGTTTTTCGAGCGCCGGAACAAGATGCGTTTTTAATTGTTCCGCCGCGCTGATGTGAATTGCCGACGGAATCACGTCGTTGCTCGATTGTCCCATGTTGACGTGATCGTTGGGATGAACATGTGAACGCGAACCGATCGCTTTACCGGCGAGCTGCGCGCAGCGATTCGCAATCACTTCGTTCGCGTTCGTGTTCGTGCTCGTGCCCGAGCCGGTCTGGAAAATGTCGAGCGGGAAGTGCGCATCGAGCTTGCCCTCGATCACGTCTTCGGCCGCCTGCACGATCAAGGCCGAGCGCTCGGCATCGAGCAAACCGAGATCATGATTGGCTTGCGCACCGGCCCATTTGATGATCCCGAGTGCGCGAATAAACGGGCGCGAAAAACGATAGCCGCTGATCGGAAAATTCAGGACCGCGCGTTGAGTGGAAGCGCCGTAAAGCGCGGATTCCGGGAGCGACATTTCCCCCATTGAATCCTTTTCCATCCGCGTCCGCCCGCCGGTCATGCGTTGTTGTTATTTGAAGAAGCGCGGCTCTCGTGGAGCGAAAAATGGCCTTCGCCGTTCCGGCCATTTGCTCTTTCGAACACGGTGATAAACATCGGCGGAATGTTTTGCAGAAAATATTCGGACTCGGCGTGGTCGAAAAGTTTCGCGTGCTGTTTCAGTTCGTTCGTGACCTGGTAAATGATGAATCGGCCGCCGGGCGCGAGCGCATCGTGGGTTTGCTGAAGCAGGGCGCGCTTCTTGTCGATCTGCAGGATGCTGAATGGGATCCCGGAAACAATGTAATCGCACGAACCGATGCCGCGCCGTTCCAATTCACTCTGCAAATGCGTGGCGTTGTCGTTGATCACGTGAACGCGCGGATCGTCCCCGAATTGTCGCTGCAAATCGCGCGAGAAAGCGGCATCGATCTCGAACAACAGAAGCTGGCAGTCCGGACGCATCCGCCGGGCGATCTCGCGCGAATGAACGCCTTCGCCCGGGCCGTATTCGGCGATCACCTGTGCGCGCTCGAAATCGATTTTGTCGGCCACCCGTTCAACCAAAGCCTTCGAGCTGGGCACAATGGAGGCGATCTGGAAAGGGCGTTTCAGGAATCGCTTGAAGAAAAGGGCGCTCATCGAAAAACGAATAGTCACCCTCACGCCTGGCATTGTCCAGTCGGGAGTGCCCGCGGGTTGGCCGGTATGGCCTCGTTACGCGTAAAACCCACCCAAACAAAGGATTGACATCAATTCTAGAATTTATAATGCTTTAGCCAAACGAAATGTCTTGCCCATCTTCAGGCCAATTTGGTGATTTTCTCCCATGCATAACCTCCTAACGGTTAAGGAAACCGCCAAATATCTCCGGATTCCGTTGCCGACCGTTTACTACCTCGTCCAACGCGGTCAGTTGCCGGCCATTCAAATCGGCGGCCGATGGCGCATCAAAAAATCCTCCCTCGACAAAGATATTCTGAAGGAGGAGAAGTCCGGTCAGCCCACCGTCCTCGTCGTCGACGACGACGAAAGCCTGCAAAATCTTTTCAAATTGTTCCTCCGTAAAATCGGATTTAGTCGCGTCGTCGTCGGCACGGTGAAAGAAGCGCTCGCCGCGCTCGAAAAACAAAAATTCGACCTCGTGTTTCTCGATCTAAAATTACCCGACGGTCCGGCCGACGACGTTTACGACGCCATTAAACAAGAACAACCGAGCTGCCCGATCATCATCATCACCGGGTATCCGGACAGCGCGATGCTCGATCGGATCCTGGCCAAAGGGCCGATCACCGTCTTGAAGAAGCCGCTCAAAGTTGAGCAACTGAAAGAGACTGTTCGCATTCTCGGTCATAAAGAAGCGGCCAAGCTCGCCGCCTAAGATCGACATCGGTCCTGGCTTACTTGCCAACGCATCAGCCGCGTCGCATAATTGCGTCCCAATCGAAGCGCGGTTAGCTCAGTGGTAGAGCACTACCTTGACACGGTAGGGGTCAGAGGTTCGAAACCTCTACCGCGCACCATTTTTTTTCGTCATGCGCGCCGCATCTGAAATCTTAACGACCGCGATTGCTGCTGGAACCAAGACACTTCAATCGGTTGCCGATCTTGAATCGCAGATCGCGAAAGCATCGGAGTTGATTGCAGATTGCCTCACGAGTGGCAACAAAGTTTTGGCCTGCGGCAACGGCGGAAGCGCGGCGGACGCGGCCGATTTTTGCACCGAACTCGCGTGCCGGTTTGTGGAAGATCGCCGGCCTTATCCGGCGATGAATTTGTCGCAAGGCGGCAGTTTGATCACCGCCACCGGGAACGATTACGGCTTCGAAGAAATTTTTGCACGCCAAGTCCGCGCCTTCGGCAGCGACGGTGATGTCCTGATCGCGATCACGACCAGCGGAAAATCAAAAAACATTCAGCGCGCGCTCAGTGAGGCGCGCGACCGGAAGCTGAAAACAATCGCGCTCCTCGGGCGCGAGGGGGGATCGACCGGCGGCATGGCGGATGTCGATCTTATCGTGAAAGGCAATTCGACAGCGCGCATCCAGGAAGCGCACAAGTTTATCCTTCACGTGATTTGCGAGATCTGCGAAACGCGCTTGTCCAAGAAATAGTTCGCGACCGAATTGGCTGTTTCAGACACTTCACCGCTGAAGCCAAAAGCGCGTTGAGTTGGACGCCGAGCGTCTGCGGTTTCGTACTTTCAAGCGCCGCCAAATCCTGTACAGATTTTCGTATGAAACGAACGCTCGCTCTGGCAGCCGATCCCGGGCAAGAGCGGAAAGTTCGCCTACGTCCCGGTCATGGTCGCAAAAGCCGATCTCGACGCGTTCAAATCGATCCCGACCGACTCTTCCGGGGCAGAGATCAAGCTTACGGACACGTGGAGTACGATATCGGCCCGAACTATCGGTTCGTTCGATTAATCGGTCGGAACGTTCAGACCGATGCCGCCGGCAACACGACCGTGACGTGGTAATCAGCTGCGCTTTAAGCTGCGCAGTTCGTTGAGCAAAAAATTTCCGACCCGCCGCCCGCGGTTACGCAACGTTCGCCAAAGACCGCGATCGACAAAGTAAGTCAGCAGAATACTGTCGCGCGTTTTCACTTCCGGCCCGACCGGTTTGGCCGAATGCCACGATTTGTCGTCGACCGCGAAAGCGTAGCCGCTGTTCGGAGCAAACGGCATCTGCTTTTTCCTCGGTGTGCTACCGTCAGGCAAGCAGTCGTGGAAAAATGTTCCGATGTCGATGTTCGATTTATCGGACGGAAGATAAAGCTGAACCGTGATTCCTTTCCAAAGACTGTCGGTGTGTTTGAAAATCCGATAGCCGGGAATGTCGCGAGTCAAGATCGGTACCGGATACATCCCAACGTTCGCAAAATTTCTGCCGAACCGTTTTTGCAATCCCGGCCCGAGTTTTTCCACAAGCGCGCCTTTAACTTTCTTCGAACGCAACACGCGGCCAACTATGTCCCACACCGCCAACTTTTCCGGCGGCAAATGCCGGATGTATTCGGGAAACAAATCGATCTTCGTCCGGGTCGGTTTTCCGTCCGGCCGGCTGCTTCCCATTTTACTCTTGCCGGACATTGCGCGGTAATCGTCGTCCTCCGGCATCGTTCGCAGCATCTCGGCGTAAAAATCCGGAGGGAAAACGCGATCGAACTCGAGATGATAAAACGGATCGTCATCCGCGCGCGCTGTTTCCACCGATCTCGCCACGAACTCAGTCAGCGCTTTGACTGACCACGATTGTTCCATTGATTGAATACTTCCCGTTACCAATGACCGAGACAACCGAAAACCGATCTGCGCTCCGGAGAGTGGGCCGGTGGCTGGCTGAATTGATCCTGGTTTTCGTCGGTGTTTACGCGGCCTTCTGGCTCAACAATTATCAGCAGCACCGGGAACAGTTGAAGCGCCGCGACCAAATTCTCGCTTACCTGCAACAGCGACTGGAGGACGGAATTGTGAGCGCCAAAAGCGAGGGCGCCAAAACGGAAAAGCGCGTCGCCGAATTTCAACGCGCGCTTGATGCTGGTGAAATGCCGCCCCTGCGGCCTTTCGCCTTTTCCACCGACTACACTCCCGGCGATATCGCAACTCTGTTGCAGGCGGGCGGGATCGAATTGCTCGACATGAAAACATTGAAAGTGCTCCGCGAACTCGAATCAACCATCCGCGGAGATTTGGGCGCGATGGCCCATTTTGAAAAGATCAGCGATGAGCTGATTGCGCCTAATCTCGACCAGGACATTTCCTTCTTTTACGATCCAGCCACGCACAAACTCCGGAAAAAGTTCGAAAAATATCCCGACGCGCTGAAAATGGTAGAGAAGTTCTTTTACGACGCGGACACGCTTCAAACCGAGTTGCTCAAACAGATCAAAACTGAACGACAACGTCAGTAATCATGAAATCAACGATTGTGATCCTAGTCGCGGCTTGGTTGGGCATTAGAGCCTTCGGCGCCGACTACCCGCCGCCGACTGAAGGCGATTACACGATCAAGAATTTCAAATTCACTTCCGGTGAAACTTTGCCGGAGCTGCGAATCCATTACCGGACCCTCGGTAAGATCGACAAAGACGCGCAAGGCAAAGTTACGAATGCCGTTTTGATCACGCACGGGACGACCGGCAGCGGCGCGCAATTCATTCGACCGGAATTTGCGGGCGAACTTTTCGGGAAGGATCAGCCGCTTGATGCCACGAGATTTTTCATTGTGCTTCCGGACGGAATCGGCCACGGCAAATCGAGCAAACCGAGCGACGGACTTCACGCGAAATTTCCGCGCTACGGTTACATCGACATGGTCGAAGCGCAGTATCGCTTGCTGACCGACGGCCTGGGCGTAAATCACGCGCGCCTTGTCATGGGTACGTCGATGGGCGGCATGCATACCTGGCTTTGGGGCGAAACCCATCCCGATTTCATGGAGGCGCTCATGCCGCTCGCCAGTTTGCCGACCCAAATTTCCGGACGCAACCGGGGCTGGCGACGAATGGTAATCGACGCGATCCGAAACGACCCGGCCTGGAACGGCGGCGAATACAACACGCAACCGCCGAGTCTGCGTACCGCTGCGGAAATGCTTTGGCTGATGAGCAGTAACCCGGTCCTGCGCCAAAAAGAAGCCCCGACGCTCGCCAAAGCGGACGAAGTGGTCGATAAATTTGTGGCCGATCATCTGAAAACCGACGACGCCAACGATATTCTTTACGCCATTGAGGCGTCGCACGATTACGATCCCGGCCCGGATCTGGAAAAAATTCGGGCGCCGTTGCTGGCGATCAATTCCGCCGATGATCTGATCAATTCGCCCGACCTCGGAATTCTCGAGCACGAAATCAAACGCGTTCCGCATGGCCGCGCGATCGTCATGCCATTGAGCGACAAAACACGCGGGCACGGCAGTCATACCATCGCCGCGCTTTGGAAAGATCAGTTGTCGATCTTACTCAAGGAGTCTGCACATTGAATAACCGCGCCATCGCCGAGAGGTTTGCTGAACTTTCCACGCCGCTGATCGCCGATGCCGCGCTGCGCTCTCAGCTTCCGATTCGCATTGCGCCGGCGAGGATTCGACCGGTCGTCGCCCGAACCCGGCTGGCCGGCCATGCGCTGCCGGCAAAACATTTCGGCAGCGTTGATGTTTTTCTCGAAGCGATGGGGAACGCCAGTGCGGGCGATGTCCTGGTGATCGATAACGCCGGACGGACGGATGAAGGCTGCATCGGCGATCTGACTGCGTTGGAAGCGAAGGCTAACAAACTCGCCGGCATCGTCGTGTGGGGGACACATCGTGATACGCCCGAGCTAAAACAAATTGGATTGCCGGTTTTCAGTTACGGTTCGTGGCCGTCCGGACCGCAACGACTCGATCCTCGAACTAAAGACGCGCTGCGTGCGGCAAAATTCGGCGATTTCGAGGTTACCGGCAACGACGTCGTTTTCGCCGACGACGACGGATGCGTTTTCGTCGAGCTGAAATCGATCGAACAAATTTTGAAAAGCGCTCGGGACATCTGGGAAACGGAAAGAAGACAGGCCGATTGGATCAAATCCGGTCGCACCCTTCGCGAGCAATTAAAGTTCGGCGAATACTTAAAAAAGCGGTCCGCCAAGCCCGGCCACACGTTTCGTCAGCACTTGCGCGAGATCGGCGGCGCGATCGAAGAATAATTAGATCGACATCGTCCGCGCGCGATTTTTCAATCGCGCCATGAAAAGCGCGCTCATTATTTCACTGATCGCTTCCTCCGCGTTCGCTCAGGATTTCGACGTCATCATTCGCAACGGCGACGTTTACGACGGCAGCGGGGGCCCGGCGCAACATGTCGACGTTGCGATCAAAGGCGATCGCATCGCCGGGCTCGGTGATTATTCCAAAGCCGGCGCGAAAACAATTGTCAACGCGAGTGAACTCGCGGTCGCGCCGGGATTCATCAACATGCTTTCCTGGTCGACCGAATCGCTGATTCAGGACGGCCGCTCCCAAGGCGAGATCCGCCAGGGCGTGACCACCGAGATCATGGGCGAAGGCGAATCGATGGGGCCGGTCAACGATCGGATCCGCGATTACATGGTGAAAAATCAGTCCGACATCAAATACGAAGTGAAATGGAACACGCTCGCGGAATATTTGCAGTTTCTCGAGAAGAAGGGGATTTCCTGCAACGTCGCGTCGTTTCTCGGCGCGACCACCGTCCGCGCCTACGTGATCGGCTTCGACGATCGCGCGCCGACACCGGCCGAGATGGATCAGATGCGCCAGATCGTGCGCAAGGAAATGGAAGCGGGCGCGCTCGGGATCGGCACGTCATTGATTTATCCGCCGGCGTTTTACGCGAAGACCGATGAACTAATCGAGATGTGCAAAGTCGCCGCGCAATACAAAGGCAAATACATCTCGCATATGCGCAGCGAAGGGAACCAGCTCTTTGAAGCGTTCGACGAGCTGCTGCGCATCGCGCGGGAAGCGAAAATCCCGGCTGAGGTTTATCACATCAAAGCGGCTGGCCAGAAAAATTGGCCGAAGGTCGATGAGTTTCTCGCGCGAATCGAAAAGGCGCGCAAAGAAGGACTGAACGTTCGCGCCAACATGTACACCTACACCGCGGCCGGCACCGGACTCGATGCCTGTTTTCCGCCGTGGAGTGAGGACGGCGGTTATGAAGCGTTGTTCAAACGGCTGCGCGATCCGGCCACGCGCGAGAAGATCAAGGCTGAGGTTAAGGTCGACAGCGACAAATGGGAAAACCTTTATCTCGGCGCTGGCTCACCGGACAACATTCTGCTTGCCGCATTCAAGTCGGACAAACTGAAACCGCTCACCGGCAAAACGCTCGCCCAAGTTGCAAAGATGCGCGGCAAAGATCCGATCGACACCGCGATGGATCTCGTGGCCGAAGACGAATCACGGATCGGCACCATTTATCACATCATGTCGGAAGAGAATGTGAAAAAGGAATTAAATAAGCCGTGGATCTCGTTCGGCTCCGATGAGGCGTCGCAGGCGCCGGAAGAACCGTTCACAAAATCGAATCCGCATCCCCGCGCTTACGGAAATTTCGCGCGCGTGCTCGGCAAATATTGTCGCGACGAAAAAGTGATCACGCTTCCGGAAGCGATCCGGCGTTTGAGCGCGCAACCTGCGTCCAATCTCGAGCTCGATCATCGCGGAACTTTGAAAGAAGGAATGTTCGCCGACGTGGTGGTGTTCGATCCGAAAACAATCACCGATCACGCGACGTTTGATAAGCCGCATCAGTACGCGACCGGGACGAAACACGTTTTCGTCAACGGCATCCAAGTGATCAAAGAAGGCGAGCACACCGATGCCAAACCCGGCCGCGCCTTATGGGGCCCGGGGAAGAAGATGTGACGTAAAAGCGTTGGTGTGAAATCGACGATTGTACGAATTATAGCGTCCGCGTTCGCTGGGTTTATAACCTACTTCGCTATCGGCACTCTGATTGCGTTAACGTCGAATCCATGGTCGATCAGTGAAAAATATTTCTATGTATTTGGTTTGAGTGATCGAATCGCGCACCTGTTCGATTGGCCGCACTATTCCAATGAAGATGAGTTCTATGGACCGCATGGTCGGGCCATTGCAATCGGCGTCACAATTGGCTTTTGGACAGTTCTATTTGGGACTTTGTATTTCCGCTATGTCTTCCGTCGGAAAGGGGCGCACGTTTCCAACTGAGGTCGACATTTGGCTGAGTCGATTGACGCGATTTGCGGCTGGAAGATTTCACAATAGACACGCAACGAGCAGGCGTTGAGCGTAGTCTATATTAGAGGCGGATCACTTTTGAAATGGACCCCATTGGCAGCATCAAGTTGCGCTGGCTCCACGGCGCGTTGCAGGACGTCACCTATGAGCTGGCCCGGTCGCAGTTCCAGTTCGCACCCCACACCTGGGAACCAGCGATCAACGCTTACCGCTGCGAGAAGTGCATCCGGATTTGTGTCGATCTCGCCGGGGTCGAGCGGTCGCAGATCGATCTAACGGTCGAGCCGCAACGCGTGCTGATTCACGGGTCGCGCGAACTCCCCGAGCCGTCGCACGACGAAGGCCGCGCGGTCCGATTGCTGGCAATGGAAATCGATTACGGACCGTTTGAACGCGAAGTGTTGTTGCCGGTCGAAGTGGAGATCAATCAGGCGAGGGCGGAGCAGCGGAACGGACTGCTCTGGATTTCGCTCCCGATCAAACAATGAACGAGGAACAACCATTTTTCTTTGAACCGGCCGAGCTGGAAATGAAATCCGGCGATGCATCGAGTCCGGCGATCGCGGCCGACATTTCCGACCAAAGCAAAACGCCGAAGATTCCGGAGGAGTTGTCGATCCTGCCGGTCCGCGGGTTCGTCGTTTTTCCGGGAACGATTGTGCCGCTGAACGTGCGGAGGCCGGCATCGATCGCGCTGCTCGACGACACCTTGCCGCGGACAAAAGTGATCGGTCTCATCACGCAACGCGACGAAGCGAAAGAAGATCCGGAGCCGAACGATCTCTATCACGTGGGCACGGCGGCGCTGGTTTTGAAAATGATCCGTCAGGCGGACGATCACGTATTGATCATCGCGCAGGGACTGCGCCGATTTAAGTTGCGCAAGATCGTGGCGACGTCGCCGTTTGTGCGCGCAGAAGTCGATCTGCTCGAATCGAAGTTGCCGCCGGACAGCAAGGAATGGCAGGCCGAGTCTCGGAACCTGCGCGATTCGGCCGCGCACTTGTTCGAGCTGACGCCGGAAACGCCGGAGCAAGCGCGCTTGATGGTGATGAACATCGACAATCCGGAGCAACTCGCGGATTTCCTGGCGCCCAACCTGAATGTCGAAGTCGCGCAGAAACAGGCGCTGCTCGAGGAGCTAGACGTCGGAAAACGATTGCGTGAAGTGCAGAAACATATTTTGGCGCAGCTCGAGATCGCGCAGATCCAGGAAAAATTGCAGAAGGACGTGGCCTCGCAGTTTTCGGATGCGCAACGCCGCGCGTATCTGCGCTCGCAGATCAAAGCGATCCAGCACGAGCTCGGCGAAGGCGAGACCGGCAGCGAAGAACAAGTGGCGCAACTGCGCGATCGCTTGAAGGAAGCGAATCCGCCGGCCGAAGTGATGAAACAGGCCGAGCGCGAATTGAAACGGCTCGATTTCATTCCGCCGGCAAGCCCGGAATATTCCGTGATCATCAGTTACATCGAGATCGTCACCGATTTGCCCTGGAACAAATTGAGCGAGGACAATCTCGATCTCGACCAGGCGCAGCAAATTCTCGATCGCGATCATTATGATCTCGAGAAAGTGAAGCGACGGCTGATCGAATTTCTCGCGGTGCGCAAACTCAATCCGAAGGGCCAGGGACCGATCCTCGCGTTTCTCGGTCCGCCGGGCGTGGGCAAAACCAGCCTCGGACAATCAATCGCCGATGCCCTCGGACGAAAATTTGTCCGGATCAGTCTCGGCGGAATGCGCGACGAAGCGGAAATCCGCGGGCATCGCCGCACTTACATCGGCTCGATGCCGGGCCGGATCATTCAGGAATTACGGCGTGCGGGAACGCGCAACCCAGTGTTCATGCTGGATGAGATCGACAAAATCGGCGCGGATTTTCGCGGCGATCCTGCGAGCGCGCTGCTCGAAGTGCTCGATCCACGCCAGAACAATGCGTTTGTCGATCGTTATCTCGATGTGCCGTTCGATTTATCGCAAATCATTTTCATCGGCACCGCCAACTACATGGACGGCGTGCCTGAACCATTGCGCGACCGGATCGAAGTGATCTCGCTTCCGGGCTACACCGAGCGCGAAAAATTGGAGATCGCGAAACGTTATCTCATTCGACGACAGCTCGAAGAAAACGGACTCAAGCCCGAGCAATGCGAATTCCATGAAGACGCAATTCGCCAGATCATCAACGATTACACGCACGAGGCCGGCGTCCGCGAGCTCGAGCGGCAGATCGGTGCCATTTGTCGATCGGTTGCCTCGAAGTGCGCGCGCGGCGAATGCCAGCATGTCGATGTAACGCCCGAGTTTGTCGGGAAAACGCTCGGACCGGCGCGCTATGTGCGCGAGAGCAAATTGAAAACGAGTCAGCCAGGAGTTGTCACCGGGCTCGCTTACACGCCCTACGGCGGCGAAGTGCTGCACATCGAGGCGACGCGCTACACCGGCAAAGGAAACGTCACCTTAACAGGACAAATTGGAAACGTGATGAAAGAATCGGTCCAAGCAGCCCTCAGTCTCGTCCGCAGCCGCAACGGCCAAATCGGAATCAACCCGGACGATTTCAAAGACATGGACATTCACGTGCATGTGCCGGCAGGCGCGGTCCCGAAAGACGGACCGTCCGCCGGAATCGCAATGTTCACCGCGCTCGCATCGCTGTTTACGAACAAACCGGTCCGGCCCGACGTCGCGATGACGGGTGAGATCACATTGCGCGGTCTCGTTTTGCCGATCGGCGGGCTCAAGGAGAAAAGTCTGGCCGCGATGCGCGCTGGAATCTCCACCGTGATCATTCCGAAACTGAACGAAAAAGATCTGCCCGACGTGCCTGAGGAAGCGAAACAGAAATTGAAATTCGTGCCGGTGGAGAATGTGGACGAAGTGCTCGCGGTCGCCCTCGAGAAAAATGGCAACGGCACGGCGGAACAAAAGCCGCCGGTCAACGGCAACACGAACGGCGAGGGCAGAGATTAAAAATCAGCGCGATTCGGCGCGCTGTTCGATCTGCTCCAAGTTCGGATTTGAACTGCGAATCCAATCGCGCGTTGCGTTGAGGTCGGCCTGATTGACCGGTTCGGCGCGCGCGACGATTTCGTCGCCAACTTTGACTGGCTCGGCCTTGGGCGCTTTCCAATGGTGACCGAATTTCCTGAGCGAGTAATACATCGTGCCGGCCTCGACCGCTCCGACGCCGCTGCAACGCATCGCGTTGTAAAACATTTGATCGCAAACTTCATGCGTCCGGTTTTTCTGATCATACGCGACATCGTGCAAGACCGACGCGTTTCGATATTTTCCTTCAAACGGCCCGCCCATCAGGGTCCAGAGCGAGCGCGGAATCGATGCGCCATCGACTTGCGAGCCAGCAGGTGCAATCCAAACCACGCCGGCCGGATCGGTGTAACGCAGCTCGCTCAACAGCGTCATCGAACGTCCATCGTTTTCCCAGCGCGCTTCAACGTAGCCGCTGTAATGGCCCCATTTGTTCGACGTCTTCGCCGCACCGTGCACCCAGGCGGGGGTTTTGTCGCCGGAGCAGCCGACCAGAACGGTGGCCGCGAGTATGAATGTCCAAGCCCTCATTGTTCCCGGAAAGCGCTCAACGTTTAACGCTCGATGCTGAACGTCAAATGATTTGGCTAAAGCTTTTGGCGGAAATCGCGCAAGTGTTTGGCAAAGGCAACGTTATCGAAATCATAATGGCGCTGCACATCCGCCCGAAGGGCGCCTAACTCCTTGTCGATCTTGGGTAAAAGATTGAGCGCCGCGGAAAGTCGATCGAGCGCGAGGGTGAGCCGAAGTGCGCGATAAAAATTGTCCCCGCGCGTGGTGTTTGCCGTTTGAAATTCCGAATCACTGGCGGCGAGCGTTTGCGCGATCGACATCAGCTGATCGTTGGTCGGGCTCCATTTCGCGGCATCTCGCGCAATTCCGTCCGCGTGCAGCTGAATTCCGGGGAACGCGCTAAAACTGCTGACATTTCCGCCGAGACCGGCTTTATCCCGCAGCCAGGTGAGCGCGCTTGCTTGAGTGAACAAGCGATCGCGCTCCTGGCCAGTCGCATTGTTCGCCGCCCAAATGATTTCGCGGAGCGCGACGGCCTGGCCGATCAACCAATTTTGCGGCCCGCTTGCCGGATCGTCATCGCGCCAATGTTTCGGTTCGTTGTTCGATTGACTATCGAGCTCAAACACGAGCTCGGGATCAGCCGCTACGGATTCAAACGGCGAATGACAAACGGTGCAGCGCGCGCTCGATTGCGGTTGCGGCGCGCCGAGCGCTTCACCGATTCGCGCCGAACGCGCGTCGAGAAGAATCGTGTAAGCGCGAGTATGAAAATCTTTCTGCGACCAGGTAATGTACTGGCTCCGCTTTTCGCCGGCGCCGCCGTGGCAACTGGAAGACTTGCAACCAACCGAGCCGACGAACTTGGATTCAGCGTAGGCAGAAACGCCCCCGCATAATACGGTGAGCAAAGCCAAGCTCCGGCGGAACACGTAGCAGGAAATACTGAAACGCTGACACGCTGAAAAGCTGAAAGGTGGGATTTCAGTGTTTCAGTTTTTCAGAATTTCAGCATTTCAACTCGTCCAGGATTTCCAGCGTTTGCGGATCGGTTTCGTGTAACGATCGACGTCGATGCTTTTCACCCTCTCTTTCACTGCATCGGCTGAGTCTTCGAATTTCTCTTTCACCCCGCGCACGAACGGCCACAGAAATGGAAGCGAGAGAACACTCCAGTTGATCCGGCCGAGCGGCGTTTTGATTTCCATTTCTCTTTCATCCGAACGCGACGCGTAACGGATCGCGAGTCCAATGGCCAGGCCGGCTGCGAGCGCGCCGATGATCATCGGCACAGGATTTTCGCGCAGGAACAATTCGGTTTGTTCGCGGATCAGTCGGCCTCGGCCGCCAATATGTTCGCGGCGCCGGGGCGGCGGTTCCAAAACACTCGGGCTCGAACGGCGGCGGCGCCGGACCGGGCCGTTCGATTCCGCGGCGAGCGGTTCGTCATTCACAATATCGTCTTCAGTTGGGTCCATCATAAATTGATCGCGAGCCGACAAGCCGACGCGCTGGTCTAATCTATTTCAATAACCGCACGTAAGCATCGAAAATTTCGTCGGCCACCAGGACAAAGGTCAATTTATCGATCTGGTCGTTTGTTTTGAGGAAATCGCGCGTCGTTTGGACGGCAATCCGCGCCGCGTCCTCAATCGGATAGCGATACGCACCACAACTGATCGCGGGAAAGGCGATGGTCTTGATTTCATTTTCCGCGGCCAGCTTTAGCGAGTTGCGGTAACAATTCGCCAACGTTTCGGCTTCACCGCGGCTCCCACCCAACCAAACCGGACCAACGGTGTGAATCACGAACCGCGCGGGCAAATTGTAGCCGCGCGTGAGTTTCGCTTCGCCCGGCCGACAACCGCCGAGCGTCCGACACTCTTCCAATAGTTGCGGCCCGGCAGCGCGATGAATCGCGCCGTCAACTCCGCCTCCGCCGAGCAGCGAAGCGTTCGCGGCATTGACGATCGCATCGACCTCGAGCTTGGTGATGTCGCCGCGGGCGATGTCGATCTTAGTCACGGCGCCAGGCGATCGATTCGCCACGAGCCGTCTTTTTGCCGTGTGTAACGAAATCGATCGTGCAAGCGATCAGGACGTCCTTGCCAAAATTCCATTCGCTCCGGCGTTACCCGATATCCGCCCCAATGCGGCGGCAACGGGACCTGGCCTTCGGCGAAACGCTGTTTCATTTCCGCCAGTCGCGCATCAAGAACGCGGCGCGCGTCGATGACCTGACTCTGATTCGACGCCCAGGCACCGAGCTGCGCGCCGAACGGACGGGTGTGAAAATACTCTTCAGATTCTTCGCGGGAAGTTTTTTTAACCTTGCCTTCGATTCGAATCTGGCGCTCGACTTCCATCCAATACATCACCAGCGCAGCGTTTGGATTCTTGTCGAGCTGCTCGCCCTTTTCGCTGGCGTAATTGGTGAAGAAAACGAAACCGTGTTCATCGAAGTCTTTGAGCAGGACAATGCGCGCGAACGGTTTTTTATCGACGCAGGTCGCGAGCGTCATTGCGTTGGCATCGTGAATTCCGGCTTTGATGGCAGCGGAAAACCAGGCATGGAATTGGTTTATCGGGTCGGGAGCGAGATCGGAGCGACGCAATCCGCCGCCAATGTATTCGTGGCGAAACCCGGCGTAATCGAGCGGCGTTTGGTCCATATCCAAGGGAAGGATATGCGCCACGAGAAAGTTGTCGATCTTCGTTGCGATTCAGGCTGCGACTGCGCTGGAGCCGCGCGGCGACAGTTCCCAACCGACCATCACCCGTTTGCGGATTCTTCCGCCGCCATAATTCCCGAGCGCGCCCGTTTCGCGAATAACGCGATGACAAGGAACGATAAACGAAATTGGATTTGCGCCGACCGCGCTGCCGACGGCGCGGGCCGCGTTCGAGTTTCCGATCGCTTGAGCGAGACGGCTGTAAGTGGTGAGGCTTCCCATCGGAATACGAAGCAACGCGCGCCAAACTTGAATTTGAAACGGCGTGCCGCGCACGAAAGCGCGCAAGGGACGGTGCGCTTCCGATTTGGCGCTCGAAACAAAAATTTCCTCGGACAATTCGGCAATGCGCGAATCATTGCGATTCAATTTCGCGCTGGGCCAATCCGAAATTAAAAGATGACGCACGCGATCACGCCCGCCAACATCGACAAAAGAGAGATGGCAAATGCCGCGTTTGGTTTCGGCAATGAGCGCTTCGCCGAACGGCGTTTCGGCAAAACCGTAGTCGATCGAAATGCCGGCACCGCCGTTTTTCATTTCGCCGGGCGACGCCGCTTCGAGCGTCACGCAAAGATCGTGCAAGCGGCCGGGGCCGGAGAGACCGGCGTCAAGCGCGGCATCAAAAACATTGCGACCGTCGAGCAAAAGCTGTTTCACGTGTTCGACGGTGAGACATTGCAGAAAATCTTTCGGCGTCACGCCGGCCCAGCTCGAAAAGAGACGATGAAAATGAAACGGACTGAGACCGGCGGTGGTCGCGAGTTGATTGAGGTCAGGCTGATCAGTGTGATGTCGATCCAAAAACCGGATCACGTTTGCGACTCGTTCATAATCGTTCATAGCGAAGTTTGTAATCGTCGAGCCTCCGCGGCCACCCGCTTCTTGCTGCGATTTCTAATGATTTCCGAAGCGCGCGATTCGGTCAACTCGAACGAATAATTGCGGCCAGTTCGCGCGCGAGGGCCTGTTCCGCTTCGGCATCATCTTGGTAACCCCAAACGATGAGCTCAAGACTTTGGGCGCCTATCTCACGACGGCCCTGCAAGGCGGACCGGAGACGTCCGCGCGGCGACCAATCCTCAGCCACAGCCGCGGAAACGCTTTCGTAAGATGAGCGCGCGTCCCAGTAACAATAAAAGACGTGCAGCGGCGAACCACGATCGCTAAAGCGATAAGAACGAATCGGCACGTTCACGCCGTTGACCGCGAGCACGCGGATGCCCTTGTCCGCTTCCATTGTCCGGCCGCTCGCCGGAAGACAAATATCCGGTCGATGAACTTTAACGAAACGAGCCGCCGTTCGGCCGGGCGCCCATTTGAAGAAAAACATCAACCATTGATGACCATCATCGCCATTCCATGAAGCGCCGCCGCCTTCGCTGAAGCGGAGCAACGTTTCCGCTTCGGGCGCGATCGGGACTTTTTTGTAATTACTTTCCGCTTCCGGCCAGCTCACGCTCCAGCGTGAACTCGCGGAAGGTTTGTGTGATGCGTACCAGAGTTGCACACCGGCCTCGGCGAGCAGAAACCAAATCGCCAGCGCGCCGAGCGCCGCCCAGTTCATTCGAATCGGCGCGCGCTGATTGATTGCCTCGCTTCCCAGCTCGGCAACCCTCTCGGGCTTGCCCGTCGACGTCGCTCGGCTCCCGCCGGCTTCGTTGTCGATCTTCGGTGCGGACGAAAACGCGCTGCCGCGCCGCATCATGATCAAACTAACGATCCACAACCCAAACAAGCAGACCATTAGGATCGTTAGACCAGCGGGATCGTGCCACGCTTCTATGGCGTTGGTTCCGCGAGTGGTACCGACCCAAACCAGGATCGCGGTCCGGACAACGTTGCAAATGAAGGCGAGGAAGACACCGGTCACAATCAGGATCAATCGACGGGAAAGACGAAAGGAATAAAGCTCGCCCAGAAAAAGCGAAATCATGAGTGTGGCCTGAAGCGATCGGACACCGCTGCATGCCTCTTCGATCCCGATAAAGCCGGCCCCGACTTCGATCACGTTTCCATGTTGCAATGCGGGAACGCCCGCGAGTTGAAGAAACGTGACGTTGATCGCAGTGACGATGCGCATCAGATCCTGAACGACGGTCTGCTCGATGCGAACAGGCCACGGAACAGCAACCAGGAAAAAGAGAATCGGAAAGGCAAAATATCGCGCCCAGATGCGGCCGCCGATTAAATAAAGATATAAAAGCGAAATCGCGGCGACGTCGACCGCCAGCATCCAGCTTAACAATCGCCAATCAGGATTAGCGATGGAAAGGAAACGAATTGGGAGAAACAGAGCCGCGCCGGCAAATATGGCGAAAAGCGCAAACGCGTGTGCGCGCCGTTCAGACGGAGTTGGTCGAGTCCGCCAGCGCTTCCAAAACAAGTAGATCGCAAGCAGGGGAACAATCAGACCGTAGTTGTATTGCGGATTCAGCCACCATTCGGGTTTGAGCTGATTGATCAGCTCGAACCAAATAACTCCGAAGATGACGAGAACGATAAACCACGCCGGGCGCTTCGAAGTTGGCGCCGAAACAGAACTGGCCGTTGCAATCGCTTCGTCCATGTGCGGCATAGGGTAACCAAGGCCGAGCAACTTGCGAGCCTTTGGCCTTGCGCGTCCGCATGCGACGGAACACGATGTGCTTTGGGCAGGAAACGTTCGATATTGCCGCCCTTGTTTTACAACTTCATCGATTTTTAATTTAGCTACTGTGGAAAAATCCGTCGAACGAACGCAGCGTACCTTCATCCGGCTTTTTTTGGGAATCGGCCTCGGACTGGTTTTGCTAATCGCTGCCGTCTGGGGCGGACGTGATCTTTACAAGCACTGGCAGGAAAAGCGGCTCGTACGGCGGGCGATGATCGATATTGAAAAAGGCGACGTGCGCGACGCTAGTCTCGCCGCGCGCGCGATCTTGCAAATCAAACCGGACAGTGCGGCCGCCGCGCGAATCATGGCCGATTTGGCGGAGCGCATCGGCGAACCTGCGGCGTTGGATTGGAGACGAAAAGCGGCGCAACTCGCTCCGCGTTCAGTCGATGACGCGCTCGCATTGGTCCGTTGCGCGATCAAATTCAACGATGTGACAACCGCCGAGCATGCGTTGGCGGCAATGGACGAAGCCGCGCGCAATCGCGCCGATTATCACGAAGCCGCGGCGATGGTCGCGCAGTTCAAACACCAAGACGACAACGCGGAAGCGGAATGGAACGAAGCCTTGCGCTTGAAGCCGGAGGACACGGCGTTCCAACTTCAACTCGCGCTTGTGCAATTGCGCTCCAATGATTCGTCGAAGCACGCGCAAGGCGAAGCGGCGTTAATGAAATTGCGCTCGGATTCCGCGCAACGAGCGACTGCAACGCGCGCGTTAATCAATGATGGGATCGCGCGAAAAAGCGATCCGCGGACGTTGATGCAGCTCGCGAAAGAACTGCAAACTTATCCGGAAGCGACCTGGAACGATAAGCTCGCGTATCTCGATTTTCTGCGCGCGCTGCAAGATCCGCAGTTCAGCTCGTACCTGACGGAGTTGGAAAAAATCGCGGCGAACAAAGCATCATCGCTGGCGGCCTTGCTCTCCTGGATGACGACAAACAATTTGAGTCTGCTCGCTTTGGATTACACAAAGAGTTTGCCGCCAGAATCGCTGCGAAGCTGGCCGGTCCCGCTCGCGACCGCCGGCGCATACGTGCGTTTGCGCGATTGGAAGAATTTGGAAACCGCAACAAGCAAAACGACCTGGGAAAGATTTGAATTCTTGCGGCACGCCTATCTGTCGCGCGCGTTGCGCGAGCAGCGGAAAACGCTGGACGCCGAACGCGAATGGAACGCCGTCCTCAAAGAAGCGACCAGCAGCGAGTCGCTCGTTTTGTTAATTCAAGCGATTGCGGAGTGGAATTGGGAAGAGGAAACAACCGATCTTTTTTGGGCGCTTTCCAAACGCCCGGAAAAACAAAAAGACGCGTTTGTTGCGCTCTATCGGCACTACTCGAAAACGGCGGACACGCAGGGACTCTATCGCGTGCTGCTTCGTCTGGCGGAACTCGATTCGAGCAACCTCAATGTGCAAAACAATTTGGCGCAGGTTTCACTGCTCTTGAACGCGAATCCTGAAGAAGCGCGGCGGGAAGCGGCGGAAGTTTATCACAGGGCGCCGACCAATCCCGCGTACATAACGACCTACGCCTATTCACTCCTGAGTCAGGGGAACGCGAAGGAAGCGCTGCGAATCATGAGTTCGCTAAACAAGGAGCAATTGAGCGATCCGGCCATCAGCACTTATTACGGCATTTTTCTGGCGGCGAATGGCGATGAAAAAGCGCGGCCTTATCTCGACTTCGGCAAGCAGGCAAATTTGCTCCCGGAAGAGAAGGCTTTAATCGACAAGGCGTACGCGAGCCTGAACTCCCGGAACAAAACCCGCTAATCCGCTACCGTTTAGCCAGAAAATTCGGGCCCTTCGGCTGTGGGGTTGGCTCGATCTAAGCTTAAGCGGAGAGCGCCTATGAGTTTTCTCCGCACGAAGGGGAGCTGGCCACTCTTTCCAACGGCCGTGCTTGCGCTGCTCGTCAGCCTTTCATCACTCCGCGCGAACGAAAAGCAGGACCAAGGCCTCGAACAGCCCGACGATGTCGACGTAGCAAAAGTTCAAGCCGGCGGAAAAATTGTGCTAATCAGCTCCGGCCCGCGCGGCGGTGGCTTCCGCGCGATTGATGACGATCACCGCACCACATTCCGTTTTTCCAACGACGATCCGCGGCCGACGCTAATTGTGCAGTTGCTCGAAAATCGCCCGATCCATCGCGTAAGCACCGTGGTCGGATCAAAAAGCGAAAAGATCGACGTTTACCTGCTCAACGACTTGCCGCGAAAGCCGTCCGACCTGGACGAACTGACGCCAATCGGATCGATCGTCGATCCTGGCGTCGCGCGCGAGGCCAGTTTGGATTTCGCGCCCCAAAATGCGCGCTATGTCGCACTGCGCTGGACATTATCCAAAACACGCGCCGAGCCATTGAACGTTGCTGAAGTGTGCGTATTCACTCATGCCCCCGGCGTTCCAGCCGCGCTCGCGGCTACTGACCCGACCGTCGCGGTCACGGCTCCACCGATTCTTCTTCCCGCTAGTCCATGAAGGTCATTTCGCTTCGCAAATTCGTTCTCGTCATTTGCGTGACCTGCCTGATCGCGCGGCCTGCGTCATCTGCACTGGTTGATTGAAGCACATTGAGCTGGCCGGCCGGCAGCTTGAGCAGTTCGTACATCAATCAAAGGGGCAGCGCTCTTTACGCCACCTTTATTGGCGTTGGAACCAGCGGCGCGGTCACTATTCAGGGCAACTCCACTTTTATCGCTGCAGTTAACGCCCCCGGTTATGATGTCACGGTCAGCGGAGGTGGCGATTTGAACGGTTCGCTTGCTGGTAACACCCTCACCTTCAACGGCGGCGGAAGCATCCATTACGATGAAGCGCTGGCAACCAACTGGATCGGCACCTCTATTGGCAATTACGCGGTCGCAAGCTGGTTCGAAGATAATAGCGACCCCACTCGCGGACTGACTTACTGAGCTTCCGGCGAACGACTTGAACCAGGCCCGGCGCTGAATTCCACCGGGTTACAAAGCACCGGACCGAAGCATTGGGTCCAAGCACGCAGCCAAGAGAACCGCGCAAGAAAAATCGCGATACAAAAAGCGGAGGCGACAATCATTTGTCGCCTCCGCTGCCTATGCCAAACAAGGAGCTTCTGAAAGCAGAACGCTCTAATTATTTTGAAATGCGCTGCTGTTGGCGGCGACGGATAAACTGAGTTGAGAAGACGGCCGCGAACAGACCGACGATCGGGAAGAAGGTGCTTGCTTCCGGAATCGGGTTAACGACCAGCGACCACTCTTCGGGTCCGGAGTTACTTGGATGGGCTTCGTCGCCGAAAACGCAATACAAGTAGACAAAATCAGTGGAATTGGTGCCGGCGAATGCGCTCACCGGTACGTACAGGAACATGTCTCCCGAACCGCTGCCGCTGCTGAGGGACGCGTCGAGTAACACGGAGTCACCCGGGGCCATTTGATACCGCAACGTCCCCTGCGAAGTAAGATCACTCAGGGTCGCCAAGCCGCCGGTGGGCGCGGTATAGATTTGCAGTGTGACAAGCGAAAGTGTTGTCGGATTGGCCTGATCGATATCCAAGCCAATCTTAAAGTAATTTGTGCCGTTAATCGTGACCTCGGTTGTCATGAGGTCGGCAAAAGTTACGTCTTTGGTAAAATTACCCGCCTTGTCGTCAAGCGGCGGCGGCGTGTGCGAGGTGTTGAATCCTTGCTCCGTTCCGTTATTCTGAACACGCAGGAATGGGTCTATGACGCCGGTCCCAGCGGACGAAAAGTCGCCCTGTTGGAATATGGCTCCGTTGCTCGTGCCTTCGGCATTGAGCGTCGTCAAATCGATAACGGTGGCCTGGGCGCTGGATGCGGCAAAAACGAGCGCCGCCGCGAGGAGCGCAACTCCGGACACGATTCGCCTGCAATTAGGAATACTCATAATATCTACTTTCCGTGGTTTCTTATGATTTCCAGATTTCTCATAATTCAGGCCGCATCGTCAACGACAACTTTTATGCCACTTGGACCCTCTGGTTGTCTAACGGGCGCTTTTTACCCGATTTGTCACCGGTAATGCAAGCAAAAAAGGATAAAACCTACGACTTTTTCTTAGGGCCCTCTTTTAGCCCTTCCTTCGACCGCTTCCTAAGTGCCTCTCGCTCTGGGTTTCTTCGCCTTCAAATAGAAGCTACATTCACCTTGTGAATTCCATCTGGGACCGGGCCAATCGCCAGCTTCGCGACCTGGTAGTTTACGAACCGGGCAAGCCGATCGAAGAAACTGCTCGCGAACTCGGCGTCGCCCCCAAAGACATCATCAAACTCGCCTCCAACGAAAATGCGCTCGGGCCATCTTCCAAGGCAGTCAAGGCAATCCGCTCGGCGCTTGAATCGGCGAATATCTATCCAGACGGCGGCGGCTTTCATTTGAGAAACGCCATCGCGAAACATCTCCGACTGCCGGCCGGCAACATTATTCTCGGAAACGGTTCCAACGAGATCATCGAATTTATGGGGCACGCATTTCTAAACCGCGACGACGAAGTCATCGCCCCGAAGTACGCGTTCATTGCCTATAAACTCGTCGCTCAGCTCTTCGGTGCGCGCACGATTGAGCCTCCCGCCAGAAATTTCGAACCCGATCTCGACACGATCCTCCGCGCGATCACGCCACGGACGAAAATCATCTTCATCGCGAATCCAAACAATCCGACCGGATCGCTAATCTCAGAGGGCAAGATCGACAGCTTCCTGGCGCAAATTCCCCAGCACATCGTCACCGTTGTGGATGAAGCCTATTTTGAATTTCTGCACGATCCGCCAGACACGCTTCGCCAGATCAGAGAAGGGCGAAACGTCGTAGTCTTGCGCACTTTCTCAAAAATCCACGGCCTTGCCAGCCTCCGTGTCGGCTATGGAGTCGCGAAACCGGAAATGATCGAAGTTCTTCAGAAGACGCGGCAGCCGTTCAATGTGAATGGCCTCGCCCAAGTCGGAGCGCTGGCCGCGCTGGCCGACACCGATCATCTGGCAAAGAGCAAGGCGATGGTCGATCTCGGACGTTCTTATTTAGAGGACCAATTTCGCGCGATGAAATTGAAATTTAGTCCGAGCGCGGGCAATTTTGTCTTCGTTAACGTTGGCGACGGACAGGCAGTGTTCAAGAAACTGCTGTCCATGAAAATTATCGTCCGTCCGTTGCGCGGCTACAATTTGCCGGAATGGCTGCGAATTACGGTGGGAACAATGGAGCAAAACGAAAAATGCATCGCCGCATTGAAGAAAATTCTTCAGTAAGATCGACATCTTCGACGCCTAGCGACCGGGAAGTTGGCGCCGCCGAAACCATCGCTGCGATTTCGACACCGGCCGGCGAAGGCGCGATCGCCCTTGTTCGCATTTCAGGCCCCGGCGCGATTGCAATTGTCGACAAAATTTTCCGCGGTAACGAAGCGCCGTCGCGCTTTGCCTCGCACGTTCAACATTTGGGCGAAATCGTAAGCAACACAGGGGAACCGATCGACCAGGTCGTGATCTCGATCCATCGCGCGCCCGCGAGTTACACCGGCGAAGACGTCGTCGAGATCAGTTGCCACGGCGGAAGTTTGGTGACGGCGAAAGTTTTGGAGGCGTGTCTACGCGCAGGAGCACGCGCCGCGCGCCCCGGAGAATTTACCGAGCGCGCTTTTCTGAATGGGAAAATGGATCTGACGCAGGCCGAGGCGGTGATCGATTTGATTCGTGCCCGGAGCGACCTGGCATTGCGCTCTGCGACTGAACAACTGGAGGGCAAACTTGGCGAGCGGATCGCAACAATTCGCCAGGGACTGGTCGATCTTCTCGCCAATATCGAAGCTTCGATCGATTTTTCGGAGGAAGGAATTTCGCCGGACGAGGGCGATCAATTACAGGCACGGCTCGATTCAATTCGAAAACAAATTGGCGACCTTTTGGCAACTGCGGACCAAGGACGCATTTTGCGCGACGGCGTTCGAGTCGTGATCTACGGCGCGACCAATGCCGGCAAATCGACTCTGCTTAACCGGCTGCTCGGTTACGAGCGCGTGATTGTAAGCGAGACCCACGGCACAACGCGCGACACCATTGAAGAAACCCTGAACCTGCGCGGCATTCCGGTGCGTTTGCTCGACACCGCCGGTTTCCGAGAATCAACCTCCGATGTCGAACGCGAAGGAATTGCCCGCACCGAGCGCTGGCTGCAAAAAGCCGATCTGCGTCTGCACATTGTCGATCGAAACGCGCCACCGCCGTTGCATTTCGAGAACAAGGCTAGCAACGGAAACGAGATCCTCATTCTAAACAAGAGCGACCTGCCAGAGCATGCCGAATGGAAAAAGGTTGGCGCGCTGCGCATTTCCTGCGTGACCGGTGAAGGCCTGACGGATTTGGAAAACGAAATTCTCGCGCGGATCGGCAAACAGAATTTACGACCGGAAAACGCGCTCGCCATCAACATGCGTCACCGCGACTGTCTGCGGCGCGCACTCGAGGCTTGCGATCGCGCGCGCAAAGCGCTCGATGAAAACGTTTCGCCCGAGTATCTTTCGGTCGATCTTAACGAAGCTTTGCAATCAGTTGGTGAAGTCGTCGGCGCTGCCGGCGTCGAGCAAATCCTGGATTCCGTGTTCAGCCAATTCTGTATCGGCAAATGAAGAACGCCTACGAGCGATTCGTTAGGCCATTTCTCTTTGCCATTAATCCCGAGACCGCTCATCGATTGACGCTGGGCGCGCTGCGCGCCGCATCACCATTCGATATTGCGACGCGCGCGCTTGAAATTTTTCACCCATCGCCGACCCCGAAACAGCTTTTCGGTCTGACCTTCCGAAATCCGATCGGCCTGGCGGCTGGCCTCGACAAAAACGGCGTCGCGCTGCCGGCCTGGGCCGCGATGGGCTTCAGCTTCGTCGAGATCGGAACGGTGACTGCAAAGGCGCAGCCCGGGAATCCCCAGCCGCGCATCTTTCGCTTTCCGAAGGAGAGCGCGCTCATAAACCGTCTCGGTTTTAACAACGATGGCGCCGACGCGATTGCCCGCCGTCTAACTAAATTGCGGCAAAGCGGGCGCTGGCCGGGCAACTGCCGAATCGGAATCAACATCGGAAAATCGAAAGCGGCGCCGCTTACCGAAGCGATCGAGGATTATCTTTATTCGTTCCGGGCCCTGCGCGAGTTCGCGGATTATGTCGTGCTGAATGTCAGTTCGCCGAACACGCCCGGCTTGCGAGAATTGCAATCTCCGGACGCGCTCGCCGGATTACTCGCTGCGATCGGCCAAGAAAATCTAGTTAATCGCAAGCCGATCGTTGTGAAAATCGCGCCGGACCTCACGCCCGACCAGCTCGACCAAATAATTTCCGTTTGTGAGAACAACCAGGTGGCCGCGATCATCGCGACCAACACAACTCTGGATCACTCGTCAATTCCTGCCGAAAGAGATGAGCAAGGCGGACTGAGCGGCGCGCCGTTGCGGGAAAAATCGACCGCCTTCGTTCGCCAAATCGCAGCAAGATCGACAATCCCGATCATCGCCTCCGGTGGAATCATGGACGCCGATTCGGCACGCGAAAAAATCGAAGCCGGCGCGCAGCTTGTGCAAATTTATACCGGCCTGATTTATCGTGGCCCGGGGTTGCTGCGTGAAATTGCGGCCGCGCTTCCATGAAAATTTTTCGAAAACTCGCCAAGCTAAAGCGGCGCGAGACCTATCGACGCGGTTGGCGACGCGCACAGCGATCAATATTTCGACTGCCATTCGGTCCCATTTTTGTTGGCCTCGATCAAGTCCAACTCAAAGAAATTCCAAATCGTTACGCCGGGCAAAAATACGCCGACGTCGATCATTGGTTGCGCGTGAATCGCGAGCGGGTCCAGGACTTGAAACTGCATCGCGTTTCGCCACAGCGCGTGCTCGATCTCGGCTGCGGTGGCGGTTTCTTTTTGTTTATCCTAAAACGACTCAATCACTCGGTCCTCGGTCTCGACCTCGACGAGTCGCCGCTCTTTCGCGAACTGTTCGAGGTCTTTGCGGTGCCACGAGTCATTTTTCGAATCGAACCATTCAAACCGCTGCCGGATTTTCAACAGCCGTTCGACTGGATCACGGCCTTTTCCATCGGCTTCGATCGCGATCCGGCGACAAAGAAACGCTGGGGACCGCGCGAATGGGATTTTTTCCTGCGCGACGTGCAATCACGTCTCGCGCCGGGAGGAAAAATTTACCTGACGCTCAATCCGTTGCCGACCGGTGAATATTGGACGCGCGAGGTGCACGATTTTTTCCGAAGGCACGGAGCGGACATCGAGCGGGAGCGAATTTTCTTCAAGCGCGGCCTGCGGCTGTAGGTTCGGTTAGGACTTATTTGCCCTTCCAGGGCTTCCAGGGAAGAACGAGATTCTTTTCCCGCAGCTTACATTTGTCGCTCACCTTCGTGAAGGTCAGTGTGTCCCGATCGCGCTCGAATTTGTAAACGCCTTCGCCTTTGCACGATTTCGGCATATGCCCGCGCGTCGCCTTCACCGTCATCGTGTCGCCGGCCACGGTGTATTTGCCCCATATGCTCGGTCGATCGCTGTTATTGAGAGCAACTTCGAAAGTCCCATCATCTTTTAGCGCCCAAACCGTTCCGAGCGCGTTCGTCCACGTTCCGACGACGGAACTCTGCGGCTTTTCCTGGAACCATGCGCAGCCGGCGAAAAACACGGCCACGGTGAGCGCGCAAATCAATGAAACCTGTTTCATGACACGATGCTGTCGATAACAAGCGGAGTTTTCAAGTAAAGAAGAAGCACTCGTCTTTACTGGCGCCGCCGGCAGCCTAAGGTTCAATGATGTCGGTGTCCGAAGAACAGGTCCGTGATGCGCTCCGCTCAGTCCGCTATCCCGGATTCAGTCGCGACATTGTTTCGTTCGGTCTCGTGAAAAACGTCCGGATCGATGACGGCGAAGTGAAAGTGCAGCTGGCGCTCGCGACGAACGATCCGAACGTCCCCGCGACAATCAAAACGGAGGCAGAAAAGATTTTGCGCACGCTCAACGGCGTCCGCGCGGCAAAAGTCTTGATCGACATCCAAGCGCCACCCGGCGGCGCAGGAGCGAGCGTTGGCCCCGTCCGTATTCCCGGAATCAAACACGTCATCGCGGTTGCGAGCGGGAAAGGCGGCGTCGGCAAATCGACTGTCGCGGCCAATCTCGCGGTCGCCCTCGAACAAACCAAAGCGCGCGTCGGTCTGTGCGATTGCGATATTTACGGCCCAAGCATTTCGTTGATGTTTGGAACGCGCGAGCGGCCAACTGCGACGGACGAAAACAAAATCATCCCGATCGAGCAGTACAATCTAAAACTGATGTCGATGGGGTTTTTGCTCGACGACACTTCTCCTGCAATTTTGCGCGGCCCAATGGTAACGCGTTACACGCAACAATTCTTGCGACAAGTCGATTGGGGCGAGCTCGATTTTCTGGTGCTCGATCTGCCGCCTGGAACGGGGGACATCCAGCTGACAATTGTGCAAACAGTCGCTCTGTCCGGAGCAATTATCGTCACCACGCCGCAAGAGGTCGCGCTGATCGATGCGCGCAAAGCGGCGACCATGTTTGAAAAAGTCAACGTGCCGGTGCTCGGACTGATTGAGAACATGAGCTATTTCGTTTCGCCTTCCGATCAGAAGCGTTACGACATTTTCGGCAGCGGCGGTGGCGAGCGGGAAGCGAAGCGGCTGCGCGTTCCGTTACTCGGGCAAATTCCGATCGATATCGCGACGCGCGAAGCCGGCGATCGGGGCGAGCCGATTGTTTCGCAAGATAGACAATCCCTTGTGACGGTGGAGTTTACTAAGGTAGCGAAGCGAATTCGTGAGGCGCTACCGTAACCGTTCGGCCGAGCTGATGTTAAATAGGTATGGGTGATGCTACGTCGTATCTAGCAGAGAGTTATTCACTTACTATTGACTGATTCTCGTTTTTATGGAAAAGGCTGCTGACATGCCTACTGCCGAGGCAACCACGGAGAAGTCGCAGTTCGTCAAAAACTCGGTGCTCTATAAAGAGTTCCTCGCCGAACGCGAAGAAATTTTGAAGCACAAATGGATCGAGAGCGAGAAAGCCGGCAAAGACATCGGCTTTGAAAAGGCGCTTCTCGACTGGATTGTGAAACATCGCTCCAATTGGAGAGCGAAACGAATGAAGGAGGCTCGCGCGGAACGTTAGCCTCCTTTAAAATGTACGCGCCTTTAAGGCGATCCCGTGAGGTCGCCAAGGAAGCGAATGACAAACCAAAAGCAAACATCGGGCGTCCCGATCATGGACGCGGAAGCGGTCAGACGCGCGCTGCGCCGGATCGCGCATGAAATCATTGAGCAAAACGCCGATTTGAAATCGGTCGTGCTCGCGGGAATTCCTTTGCGCGGAGTCGAGATCTCGCGCCGACTCAGTGAATTCATTCGCGAAGTCGCCAAGATCGATATTGAAACGGGGACGATCGACGTGGCGATGCATCGTGACGACGTCGGCACGCGCGCAGAGTTGCCGATGGTCCACGCATCGAAACTTCCGCTCCCGCTCGAAAACCGCACCGTCATCATCGTCGACGATGTCCTCTTCACCGGTCGCACCGCGCGCGCGGCGATGGACGCGATCAGCTCCTTCGGGAGGCCGGCCCGAATTCAACTCGCCGCGCTGGTCGATCGCGGCCATCGCGAATTGCCGATCCGGGCCGATTACGTTGGGAAAAATCTGCCAACCGCAACGAAGGAACAAATCCAGGTCCGCCTCCAGCAAGTCGATCAGGAACCGGACGGTGTCTGGTTGTTTAAAGAATGAACTGGAAACGCAAAGATCTTCTGGGCTTGCGCGAACTCTCCGCCGAGGAAATCACTTTCATTCTCGAGACCGCCGGCGCCTTCAAACAAGTGGGCACGCGCGAGATCAAAAAGGTTCCGGCGCTGCGCGGCAAAACGTTGATCAATTTCTTCGTCGAACCGAGCACGCGCACGCGCACATCGTTCGAACTCGCGGCCCAGCGATTGAGCGCCGACATCGTAAACATTTCCGCGAGCACCTCGAGCCTCACCAAAGGCGAAACGCTGAAAGATACCGCGCGCAATCTCGAAGCATTGCACGCCGACATTCTCGTGCTGCGCCATCCCTCCGCCGGCGCGCCTCAATTTCTCGCGCAGCGCCTCAAGTCGAGCGTCATCAATGCCGGCGACGGTGCGCACGAACATCCGACGCAAGGTTTGCTCGACATCTACACGATCCGCGAGAAGCGCGGTAAGATTGATGGACTCAACGTTGCGATCGTTGGCGACATTTTGTTCAGCCGGGTCGCGCGCTCGAATATTTTTGGTCTAACCAAGCTCGGAGCGAAGGTTACATTGGTCGGTCCGAGCACGCTCGTCCCGCGCGAATTCGAAAAGCTCGGTGCCACCGTCTCGCACAAGATCGATGATGTGCTGCCGGAAACTGACGTCGTGAATCTTCTGCGGATTCAACACGAACGTCAGCGCAAAGAATATTTCCCGGGAATTGGCGAATACACCACCTTCTTCGGCCTAACCAAAGAGCGCGCCAAACTCTTGAAGCCCGATTGTCTCGTCATGCATCCGGGCCCGATCAATCGCGGGGTCGAGATCGACAGCGAAGTCGCCGACGGAATACAAAGCGTCATTCTCGACCAGGTCACCAACGGCCTCGCCGTCCGCATGGCCGTTCTTTATCTCTGCGGAGGAATTTCAACGTGAGCGCCACGATTATCAAAGGCGGCCGCGTCGTCGATCCGGCGAACAAGCGCGATGAAGTTGTCGATCTCGCGATCGTTGACGGAAAGATCGCGAAGGCTGCGCCAAAAGACGCGGAAGTCATCGACGCGAGAGGTTTGATTGTCGCGCCCGGTTTGATCGACATGCACGTGCATCTGCGCGAGCCGGGCCAGGGTCATAAAGAAACAATCGCATCCGGTGCCCGCGCGGCAGCGGCGGGCGGTTTCACTACGATCGTTTGCATGCCGAATACTTC
>DATEWZ010000004.1:0-4490 GCA_035257485.1 Chthoniobacterales bacterium | reverse complement strand
TCGGAATCATGGCGAGCCGATGTTTCATGCCCGACGTTCCGTCGCTCACGCTGTCGATCATCGGCTTGTATTTTTTCGAGCGTTGGATCGAGTCTGAGCCGGAGCGGCAGCCAAAATTAACATCGTCCTTTGTCTGGAGCGCGCTCTTTATCGCGTTGTCGATCTTGATCAAAGCAACGAGCGTTTTGATCGGCGTTCCGCTCGCCTGTCTCGCCTTTCAACGGTTTAAATGGCGTGCGCTCCGGGAAATTGATTTGTGGATCTTTGCCGCGATTGCGCTTTTGCCGTCCGCGATTTGGTACGGGCACGCTTACCAGATCGCACAGCAATTTTATCCGCATCATTTCTTCGGCGCCGGCGGAGTGAAGATCATGTCACTGGCGTGGTATTGGGGGGTCGCGAAACAAATTCCGACGTCAACTTTGACGCCAGTTTTGTTTCTCATGGGCGCGGCCGGATTGTTCGTCGCAAGAATGAGCTCGAAGGCGCGGCCATTTTACTGCTGGCTCGCCGCAATGCTCGTCTTCATGGTGATCGTGGGTTACGGCAATCGGCACCCGTGGTATCAACTTTCGCTCGTTCCGATTTTCGCTGCGTTCGCCGGCGCCGCGTGCGCGCACGTGATGTCGCTGTCGATCTTCGCGGACGCGCGCTCCCACGCCGCGTTGTTCATGCGCGCCGGTTTCGCAATCGCGCTCATTGCGTTCGCGGCCTTTGCTTTAAGATACGCACAGTGGTTCTACGAACCGACCGCCGCCCCGATGCGGGACGCGGGTTTGATTTTGAAAAAGATTTCGATGCCGGTTTCGTTGATTGTCGCCGCGGACAATGGCGATCCGACGATCTTTTACTATGCCGAGCGCAGAGGCTGGCATTTTTTGGAGACAGGCGGGATTTACAACGGCGAGCCAATCAATAGCGCGCAGGCGATTACTAATCTCGAAGCGTTACGGAAACGCGGCGCGAATTTTCTCGTTTTCACTTCGAACACCTCCTGGTGGCTCGATTATCACGCCGAACTCGGCCACTACATCGCGAGCAACTCGACGCCGGTGGAAGCAACTCCGGAGTTTAAAATCTACAAACTTCAGCCAATGTCACGGTGACGATGGAAAAGTTCACAATCCGGCCGGCAACGGTTGCTGATGTCTCGATTATTCTGGAATTGATTCGCGCCTTGGCCGAGTACGAGCGAGCGCCAAACGACGTCGTCGCTACCGAACAAATTCTTCAGGAAACGCTGTTCGGGAAAAAACCGGCCGCGGAAGTTCTGTTGCTCTTTGAAAACGAAATCGCCGCCGGGTTTGCACTTTTTTTTCACAATTTTTCAACCTGGATAGGCCAACCCGGCCTTTACCTGGAAGATTTATTCGTCCGGCCGGAACATCGCGGCAAAGGTTACGGCCGCGCGTTATTGATTGAATTGGCGAAGATTGCGCGCGAGCGAAATTGCGGACGAATGGAGTGGGCGGTGCTCGATTGGAACGAGCCGGCGATCCAGTTTTATCACAAGCTCGGCGCGAAACCGATGGACGAGTGGACGGTCTTTCGTTTGACGCGCGACGAGATCGCCAAGCTGGCGGAATCTCAGTGAGCGCTGACCCGGACCAGACGCGCGATTAGGTCCTCGCCCGCGACGACGCCGATCAAATTTTGTTTTTGGTCGACAACTGCGGCGAGTCCGAGACGCGCGGCGCGCAAACGGCGGATCGCGCGGCCCGCCGGTTCGTTTTCCTGAACGGTGACCATCCGCCGCAAATATCGATGCAGCGATTGTGGCCGCTCTTTATCGAGCAAAATGTCCAGCACGTTGACCAGTCCAACCGCTTCGCCGCTCCGGTCGATTACCGGCAGGCGATCAAACCCGCTCGATTTGCTGAGCTCGAGAACTTCTGCAACCGGCGCATCCGGTTTTACGCTAGCGACTTTCGCCAAGGGTTGCATCACGTCGCGCGCGGTGACGTTTTGAAAATCGACAACGTTATGGATCATGGCGCGCTCGGTCGCGCTGAGCGAGCCCTCGTGTTCTTTTTGGGCAGTGATCTGTTTCAACTCCTCGCGCGCAGCGAACAGGCGCGCGCGCTTTTTGCTTGCCGGCAAAAACAATTCACCGATGGCTGCGCCGATGGTCAGGATCGGCCAAAGCAGGGTCATTCCGATTTCCAACAAACCGGCCAGGCGAGAAAGTGCGCGAAAAGGAAACCGTCGAAACAGCGATTTTGGCAACACGCTCAGCGCAAAAAGATATATCGGCAGCGCGGCCGCGATCGCGATCGCAAAACCGGCTGCGCCGTAGCGCAACACAAAAAATCGCGTGAAGAGAACGAGCGCCACGATATCGGCGAGGTTCGTAACGAGCAGAACGGTAACGAGCAAACGGCCCTGCGTTTTCAATAGACGATTGAGCCGGACCGCGGACGGCTGGTTCAATTTTACGTGATGTCGGAGGCGGACCGGATCGATCGAGGTTAGCCCGGCCTCGACTCCGTTGAAGAGAAACGAAATAGCCCAACAGCCGATGATGATAAAACCGTCTCTCATGCGGCCTCCGTGCTCGCGTCGGTTTCGTCGTCAACGCAGGTGGTTTTTTCGAGCAGCAATTCCTGAATTCGTTTTCGGCTGGTGCGTCGCACGGTTGCGGTCAAACGTGGCAGCTCGATGGTGGCGCCGGCTTGCGGCAAATAGCCGAGTCGATTGAAAACGAGGCCGCCGATAGTGTCGATCCCTTCCGCTTCCAACTCGAAGCCGAGATGCTCGCGCAAATCATCCAGGCGCGCGTTGCCGCTCACGAGAAACTTTCCGTTCTCGAGCGGTTCGATGTAAAGATCGACGTCTCCGCGCGCGGGCGCAGCATCGCTCAAAATTTCTTCAATGATGTCCGACATGGTGATGATTCCTTCGGTTCCACCGAATTCATCGACCACAACGGCCAGCGATTGCGGGTGGGTAAGAAAAAGTTTCAGCAAATCGAGCGAATGCATCGTTTCCGAGACGAACGACGGCGAGAGCAGCGTCTCGGTGTAATGCTCGGACGGATCTAGCAAAAATAATTTTACGTCGATGATGCCGACGACGTTGTCGGGCGTATCGGCATAGACCGGAACGCGACGAAACCGTTTTTCTTTCAATTGGGCGATCGCCTCTTCGTTAGGCAAGTCGTCCGGCAACGCGAAGGCATCGACGCGCGGCGTCATGCAATCCTTCGCCGTCTTGTCGCCCATCTTGACGATTTCCTGAATCATCTCGCCTTCGGTCTCGTGCAGCGTTCCTTCTTCCTCGCCGATCTCGACCAGCGTTTCGAATTCCTGATCGCTCATTCCCGCGCGCGTTCGTAAATGATGAGGCGTCAAAAGATCGACAATCGCGGTGCTAAAGTTTTCCAGCGCGCTTCCGATGCGGTCGAGGAGGCGCACGGAATGTTGCAAAATGAATGCGCCGATGGTGGACAAGCGGTATGGCGCCGCTAGCGCGATCAGTTTGGGAATCAAATCGCAAAAGAGAACGACAATCGCGAAAATCACGATCGCGGTCAGCCATTGCGGCAAACGTTCCTTGAATGGGCCGCGCCACAGCAAAATCAGACAGAGAACGACGAGCGGAACCTTGACCAGCCCGTCGCCAAGCAGCAGGCCATTGAGAACGCGACGCGGTTTGTCGCGGAAAAGCTGCACGAAATTTGTCAGCGCCCGATGATTTTGCTCCAAGCGCCGCAACTGATGCGGCCGCAATGAGAACAACGCGGTCTCGAGTCCGGAATAAAGGGCCGAGAGAAAAATCAGGGCGACGATTCCGGCGAGTAGGAACGCCAGCTCAACCGGCGTCATTCTTTACTACGGCCGCGAAAACATTCGAAGCCCTCCACCAAAAAGAAACGTCGAGGTTTGCCGCTCATCTGAGCTCTGCCAAATTAAGCCCTACATGAACAAAGGCGAGAGGATTTCGCAATTCGTCCGCGAGCTCGAAGGCGACGATGTCGATCTTGGAGACGAGATCGCTAATCATCCTTTTTATCGCGCCTACTTTCGATGCTGGAACGAGCAGCGCTACTACGAAGCGCACGATGTCCTCGAGCAGGTTTGGCTTAACACCGACACCGCCGACGATAATTTTTTCAAGGGGCTGATCCAGGCCGCGGGGGCGTTCGTGCATTTGCAAAAGAATTTCGAGCACCCGGCGCATGCGAAGCACAGTCGGCGTTTGCGCCCGGCGGTGAAGCTGTTTGAGCTGGCGGAGAAGAATTTGTCGGCCTTTACGCCACGCCATCATGCGCTCGACGTTGCGGCGCTTCTCGATCTTCTGCGCGCCACACGCGAGAAAGTTGTCGATTCGGGTTTCAAAACCAATCCGTGGTCGCCCAAGAACGCGCCAAAGCTACAACTCTCAGCGCGTAAAGATTAGTTTGCAGCCGGCGATCGTGAGCACGACCGCCAGAAAGATCGCGATGCCGCGCGCTGGCAGGCGGCGACTTCCAAGATAAGATCCGATTGTCC
>DATEWZ010000003.1:0-2963 GCA_035257485.1 Chthoniobacterales bacterium | reverse complement strand
ATCGCATCGAGCATCGATCGCTGGGCCACGGAATTTCGCCATCTGCAGCGGACTGAAGTGCTCGAAGTAGAAGAATTTTTCGGCGAAGGCCAGAAAGGCAGCTCTGCCATGCCGCACAAACGCAACCCGATCACAAACGAGCGGTTGAGCGGATTAGCCCGCGTAATTCGTGGGAATGCCGTCGTTGCGCTGGAGAACGTGGCCCTGTGGCACGAGCGCGACATCAGCCACTCGAGCGCCGAACGCATCATTTTGCCCGATTCATGCATTCTCCTGGATTACATGCTCGCGAAATTGCGCGACGTCGTCGAAAAATTGCAGATCTATCCGGAGCGAATGGCGGAAAACCTCGCGCTAACCAAAGGCCTGTATTTCAGTCAATCGATCCTGCTCGCGCTCACGCGCGCCGGTGCCGACCGCAAGAACGCGTACGAAGCCGTGCAACGCGCCGCCATGAAAACGTGGAAAGGCGAGGGGACATTCGCCGAAAACGCAAAAGGTGAACCGGAAATCGCCGCCCGTCTTTCACCAGAAGAAATCGATCGGCTTTGCTCGCTCGACATTCACTTCAAACATGTCGATGCGACATTCAAGGCGCTCGGCTTGGAATAACACACGATGCTGCACCGCAGCGTTGGCTCAGCGGAGGCCGGACAATATTCGGTATACGCGGTGGTCGCTTATTCGTAACGAAGCGCTTCGATAGGATCGAGGTTGGCTGCGCGATAGGCCGGGTAGAGGCCGAAGCCGATACCGATGGCGGAGCAAACAAGAAGTCCTGCGATGGCCCAGCCGTAGGGGAAGATGATGTCCACCTTGAGCCAAGCTGCCAGCAGGTCGCCGGCGATTATTCCAAGAACGATTCCGAGGACTCCGCCGGCTTCCGAGATGAAAACCGCTTCGGTGAGGAATTGACGCAGAACGTCGCGACTGCGCGCGCCGATCGATTTACGCACGCCGATTTCCTTTGTTCGTTCGGTAACGCTCACGAGCATAATGTTCATGATCCCGATCCCTGCAGCGAGGAGCGCGATGAAGCTAACGACGAACGCACCGGTTCGCACGATGCCGGCAACCGACGTGAACGCGCTTTTCAGTGAGTCGTTCGAATAGATCTCGAAATCGTTTTCCTGGTCGGCGCGCAGTCCACGCGTGATACGCATGGCACTTATGCCTTTGTCCAGCGTCTGATTGTAAGTTTCCGTGGAGAACGCTTGCGTGGCGATGTTCACCGTGCGTTTCGCTTCACCGTAGTCCTCGAAGAACCGCGTGATTGGCATGATGCAAAGATCATCCTGGCTCTGGCCGAAGGAGGTTCCTTTCTCCGCGAGCACGCCGACGATCGTGTAAGTGTGGCCGCTTACCCGGACGACTTTGCCGATCGGCGTTTCGCGCGGGAACAATCGTTTCTCGATCATTTTGCCAACAACGATTACTCGGCGCGAAAGTTCGACGTCTTCGTCGTTCAAATTGCGGCCGTAGCCAAGCGTGTAAGCGTTCGCGGTCAAAAAACTCCGGTTCGTACCGACGATGAGAAGGCTCGGCGTGGTCTTCACGCCATTGTAAACAGCCTGCCCTTTCACCTCATAACCAAAACTTTTGAGGCAAATTTCGCGCGCGTGGCCTTCCATTAACTTCGCGTAATGCAGCGCCTCGCGATACGTAACGTTGCGGCGGTTTTGATATTTTTTCTTGATCTCGCCGCCGACGTTCACGTTTGCCGGGTACTTCGCGAACTGAAAAATGTTCGACCCGAGAAAACTAATCCCGCTTTCAATGGAGGACTGCAGCGCCCCGATGGCGGTCATCACCGAGATCACCGAGAAAACACCGATCGTGATGCCGATCATTGTCAGCGCAGCGCGGAGTTTATTCGCGCTCAACGATGCCAGCGCCATTTTAACTATTTCGCTAAATAGCATTTCATTAACACCGGCCTTCAGGCCGGTGAAATTGCGTGGCCTTCCGTCGCAGCCGTTTTAATGGCTTACTTTCAGGCGCGATTCTGGACATCAGTGCAAGTCTAGCCAAAAGCCGTTGAAACGGCTTTAAGCACTCCGCGCGAATGGCGCCGGCCTCAAAGGCCGGTGTTAATGAAAAAATCGGTGAATCACTCATATCTGAGCGCGGCGACCGGATCGAGGCGGGAGGCGGACCAAGCGGGGGCGAAACCGGAGAACAAACCCGTGAGAATCGAGACCACCATACTTACGACGACCAGGCCGAGCGAAAATTGGATCGGAAAAGAGGGAAACGCCTGCCCGATCCCGGTGCACATTACGTACGCAACGCCCAGTCCGATAAATCCGCCGAGTAAACAAAGCGAAGTGGATTCGATCAGGAATTGAAGAAGGATCGTGCGTCTCCGCGCGCCCAGAGCTTTGCGCGTTCCGATTTCACGCGTGCGCTCTTTCACACTCACAAACGTGATATTCATTATCCCGATTGCGCCGACAAAAAGCGAAAGGCCAGTAATAAAAAGCCCCGCGATAGCGATGGAGTTCTTGATTGGATCCAGCGTGCTTTTCAGCGCTTGCTGTTCGTTGATGCTGAAGTCGTCTTTTTTCTCCGGCGGCAACCCGCGGACACGCCGCATGACTCCGGTCAGCTCGTCTCTCGCTTCGGCGAGCTTCGTTTTGTCCTTCACCTTTACAAGAATGTCGGAATCGCTTTTGGCGCTGAAATATTTTTGAAATGCTGGCAACGGCATCACCACAATCGAATCCAGACTGAATAGTCCTAAGAATGTTCCTTGCCGTGAGATGACCCCGACTATTCTGAAAGGCTGCCCATTGATCAGCACCGATTTCTCGATCGGGCTCTCGGAAGGAAACAGCGCGTCGGCCACATCGTAGCCGATCACGCACACGTTGGCGCCGCCGCGGGATTCGACATCGTTGAAAAATCGGCCCTCCTTAAAGTCGAAAGTCGAAGTGATGAGGTAATCCGAGACGGTTCCTCTG
>DATEWZ010000002.1:0-31351 GCA_035257485.1 Chthoniobacterales bacterium | reverse complement strand
AGGCGGCGCACGGAACTCCAACAATCCGCGTGGCCGACATGATGATTCCATGAAGCGCGGCCAAAATTTTGGCTGCGCCGCCCTCGGCGCCGGTCCAGTAGATAAATCCGACGAGCGCCATGAGAAAAAGCGATTCGGAGTACCCGGCGACGAGGAAAAAGGCGGCGGGATGGGCAACGATCGCGAGCGTACCGAACAGACGCAACGTTGGAGAAAGTTTCCAGCGCGCGCACAAAAGAAAAAAGTAAGTCCAGAAACCCCAGGCTGCGAGCTGGGCCGCAATGAGCAGAGCGGTCTCGCTCTCAACATTAAAAATAGAACGGATGATCGAAGCCAAGGCCGGATAGGCGGGGAAAAAGGCGACGTTGGAAACTTCCATCACCTTGTGATTGATCGGCGGAACGGTTGTTTGATAACCGCGGTCGAGGATGTTGACGAACCAGAAACCGTCGTGCTGAACCAGGCTTTGGTAGCGAAAAGAAAACGAACCTTCGGGCGCCAAAAGGAAAACGGCGACCACGAGCTGGATCAGGGTCAACAAAAGGCCGGCCACCCACGGCCGGAATAACGAAAAACGACGAATCACGTCAGCACCTGGGAGCGCTGAGGAAACCGCAAAGGTCTCTAGATTGCAAGAACTTGTCGCCTCGCGAGCGACCGCGCCTGGGACGGACATATATTTAGAGTGATTCGCGGACATTGGACGGGCAGTCCCGACATTTATTCGCGGGAGAGTTAGACTCAGACGCTTCGTCGTTTACCCAGGCAAAATGCGCCTAGATCGTCATTTACGCCGCGGCGCGTTCGGCTTGGCCGGCGATCTCCCGGTAGAGCTTTTCGTAGCGCTCGGCGGCGGTGGCCCAGGAGAAATTTCGCGCCATCGCGCGATCCATCAGTTTTCCCCACAGCTCGCGATCGCGAAAAATCTCCCGGGAGCGTTTGATCGCGTCCCAGAAAGCCTCGGTCGAATATTCGTAGCAGAGAAAACCGTAACCGGTGTCGCTCCAAGGATCGTAATCCTCGATAATTTCCTGGATCCCGCCGGTGGCGCGGGCAACTGGCAGTGCGCCGTACTTCAAACTGTACATCGCGCTCAAACCCGACGCCTCGAAGCGGGACGGGATCAGGCTGATGTCCATGCCCGCTTCGAAAACGTGCGCGCTTTTTTCGTCATAGTTTCGGCGATACGCGAACTTGGTTGGAAATTTTCGGGTCGCGACCGCGAGCGCAGTTTCGAAAGCCGGATCGCCCTCGCCAAGGATCACGACGCGCACGTCATCAATCAGTAAGCGATCGAACACAGGCACAAGAATATCGAAGCCTTTTTCGCCCACCACGCGCGTGATCATCCCGAACACCGGACCGCGTGGATTGGCATCGAGACGCAAACCATTTAATAGCGCGTCGCGACAGAGTTGTTTTCCCACTAATTCGTTTGGAGCGTAGTTGGCGGGCAAGAGTTTGTCGGTTTCCGGATCCCACTTCTCGTAATCGGCGCCGTCAAGAATCGCGCTGAGCTTGTGCGCGTTTTCGCGCACCACGACATCAAGCCCGCAACCGAACTCGGGCGTTTGGATCTCCCGCCGATGTTGCTCGCTTACCGTCGTCACGCGATCGGCAAAAACAATTCCGCCTTTGAGAAAGTTCAGTTTCCCGAAAAATTCGACGCCGCGCAGGGTAAAAAAGCGCTCGTGCAAATTGGTAAGGCGAAAATCGAGTCCCCAGAAACTTCCCTGTTCCGCGATGTGATGGATCGTGAGCACGGTTGAGAACGGCAAATGATGCGCGCGCACATAAACCGGCACCAGCGCCGCCGGCCAGTCGTGCACGTGGAGAATTTGCGGACTCGGCGTCAACCGGCGCGCCAATTCCAGCGCTGCCTTACTGAAAAAGATGAAGCGTTCGGCGTTGTCTTCATAAGGCGTTCCATGCTCGCCATAAATTCCGTCGCGATCGAAAAATTCGTCGCAGCGCACGAAAAATAATTGGACGCCACGCGAGCTATGACTCTGGAGATATTCCGCGATGTAAGTCTTCTCGCCGACACGAACATCGACCGTTACGCCCGTGTCCTCTTCCTTGAAGGCGGGGTTCTCGCGGATTTCGCGATAGTACGGTAGAACGACTGCGACCTCATGACCGCGCTCTCGCAACTCGTGCGGAAGCGCGTCCATTACGTCGATCAACGCGCCGGCATGCAACATCGGCGGTCCCTCGGCGCTGATCATTAAAATTCTCATCGGCTCTTCGATGTTCGTCACTCGATCTGCGATGTCAAAGCAATCGCGAAGGACGTTTCTATCCTGAAACGCGACAGTTTCGCGCGAACTCCGAGTTCAAGATCAGAATTTTCACTAGGTGGAAAGTGCCCGGCAAGGCATCCGAAACACTCCGATATTCGATTCAGATAAAACAAAAAACTTCCGGCTGTATCACGGCTGAGAAAGTGAAAGCTCCTACAGCCACGGTGACGATCAGCGACTAAGTAATAAATTGTTCCTCAAAACAGGCGTTCAGTGCGCACGCGTTGAACGCCTGTTCTTTTTCGCCTTCGCTTCAGACAGATATTCGCTCTTCACCCAGTCGAGCGCTTGTTGTCGATCTTTCAACGCGCCTTCGAGTTGTCTGGTTTCAACCGCTTCCAGGATTTCGCCAAATTTCGGCCCGGGTTTCATTCCTAGCGCGATCAGATCGTCGCCGCGCACGAGCGGCGGGGGAATGATTGGTTCGTTCGCAAACTCCTCGCGTTTGCGCAGAAGAAACTCGTAATTGTCCATCATCTGATGACTGCTCGCACAATCGACCCGATGCAGCTCGAGCTCTTCTTCAAACGTCGGACGGGCCATGAACCGCTTCAGTTTCGCCACTCGCATCTTCGGAACGTCTTTGAAAACCATGTGTTGCCTAACCATCTCAACCACCGCGTCGATCTCCGCCCGCGAAAATCGAAGCCGTTCCATGATCGATTCCGTCATCGCGGCGCCGATGCGATCGTGCTCGTTGAAACGAATCCGTCCGGTCTCGTCCACCGTCGAGGTGATGGGCTTACCCACGTCGTGAAACAAAACCGACAAGACCAATGGCACTGAAACTTTCTCGGGCAGTAATCCCAACATCAGCTTCGTGTGCTGAAATACGTCCCCTTCGGGATGAAATTGCTCCGGCTGTAAACAGCCTTTCATTGCCTCGAGCTCGGGCAAAATATTTCTCATCATTCCGCTTTGATCGAGCATCTCCCAGCCGCGCACTCGATTCGGCGACAGAAAAATCTTCAGCAGCTCCTCGCGGATCCGTTCCGCGCTTATCTCGTTGATCGATTGAGCGCTCGCCAGCAGCGCGTCCCACGTCTGATTGTCGATCTTGTAATCGAGCACCGTAGCGAAGCGAACTGCGCGCAGCATGCGCAGCCGATCTTCGCTGAAACGAGCCGTCGGATCGCCAATCGCGCGGACAATTTTCTTTTCAATGTCGGCGCGGCCGCCGACGAAATCGATCACCTCGTTCTTCTCGGGATCGAAAAACATTCCGTTGATCGTGAAATCACGCCGCTTCGCATCTTCTTCCGGCGAGGAAAATCGAACATCGACCGGATGACGATGATCGAGATACGCCCCGTCGGCTCGAAACGTCGCGACTTCGAAATTAAAATTGTTCTCGACCACAACCACGACGCCGAAGTGCGCGCCGACCGCATAGGTCCGCGAAAAAATCTTCTGCACAACGTCCGGCGTTGCGTCGGTCGCGATATCGAAATCTTTCGCGGGCAAACCACGGACCATGTCGCGCACGGAACCGCCTGCGAAGTAGGCGATATGACCGCGCTCGCGCAGACGTTGCGCGATCGCACGGGCAGTCCCTTCCATTGGCGACATTTTCACGCTCGTATTGTAGCGGCGGTCTCTTTATCACGCCATAGCCTCGGCGGCGGCGGATGGCCGTCGCATTATGATAATCGGCGCTAAGGCCTCGCTACGGTTGCGTTGGCTCCGGCGTCTTCTTCTCTGATCGAAAGGAATTGATTACGAAAAATACGACCGCAATGCAGATGCACGAGTCAGCCACATTGAATGCCGGCCACGGATGCGCGAACGGGAGGTGAAGATCGAAGAGGAGAAAATCGATGACGTGCCCATAAAGAAGGCGGTCGGTCAAATTGCCAAACACCCCCGCGAGCAAAAGGGCGAGCGAGACATCACGCCAGAAATTCGGCGTGAGCCAAGACGACCGCGACTGAACGGCGCCGGGCTCATGTCGCCCGAGCAAAAAAACCAACGCGAACAAGAGCGCCACACATGAGATGGCGATGAAGAAAGCGTTGTTGTTTTTGAACGAACCGAAGGCCGCGCCCGTGTTGGTGATGTTTACGAGATGAAAAAAGTTCGGCACGACAATCATCGGCTGACCCGGATCGATCGAATGCAGGACCCAAGACTTGCTAGCGCGGTCGAGCAAATACAGCGGCAGCGAAAGGAAGAAAATGAATCTCATTTCGCGTTCGCCACGACTTTCTCACACCGGTCGCACAATTCCGGATGCGTTTTGCTTTTCCCGACGTATTCGCGATGCCGCCAGCAGCGGGCGCATTTTTGATAAGTCGTCTGCGTCACGGTCGCGCTCGACTCGTTCGCCTCCTCGATCTTGAGATCGCTCAGGATAAAAAATTCCTCGAGCTCCTCTTTGCTGACTTCGCCTGTCACTTTTGAGTTTGAACCCAGCACGACCGCAGCTTCGAGCGCGTTGCCGATCATTTTTTCCTGGCGTGCTTTCTCGATTGCCTGCCCAATGACGCCGCGTAATCGCAATAGCTCGTTGATCTTTTCGATCGCGCCCTGATGTCGATCTTTCGACTTTGGAAATTCCTCGAGATGGACGGATTTGTCGGCCTTGGAATGTCGCCATGCTTCTTCGGCGGTGAATGCGAGCACCGGGGCGAGCAGCTGGCAGAGAGCGCAGAAGATTTCGTGCATGGCTGCCTGGGTCGCGCGGCGTCGGGGCGAATCCGGCGCGTCGCAATACATCCGGTCCTTGGTGATATCTATATAGAGAGAGCTCAGGTCCACCGCGCAGAACTGGTTCAGCGCGTGATAAACCTTGTGAAACTCGAACGCTTCATACGCCCCGCGACAATCGGCAATCACCTGATCAAGCCGTTCCAAAATCCAGCGATCAGCCAACGTAAAATCCTTTTTCCTATTTTCCTGCTTTCCTGATTCGAAATCATGAAGATTCCCCAGCAGAATGCGTAACGTATTCCTGATCCGGCGATAGGTGTCGCCCAACCGCGTGAACATTTCCTCTGAGAACGGAACGTCGGCCGTGTAATCGATGCTGCTCGCCCACAACCGCACCAGGTCGGCGCCGTGTTTGTTCACGAAATGTCCGGCGTCCATCGGTTTGTCATAAGTGCTCGACTTGGAGATTTTTTTTCCGTCGAGATCGACCACGAACCCGTGGGTGACGCAGTTCTTGTAAGGCGCGCGATTGTTCAGCGCGATGCTGGTCATGAGCGACGATTGAAACCAGCCGCGATGTTGATCGGTCGCTTCCAAATACATATCGGCCGGATCGCGCAGCTCGGGATGGAGCGCGCAGACCGCGCGATGGGAAACACCGCTGTCGATCCAAACGTCGATCGTATCGTTGCGTTTCGTTGTTCCTGCAGGAAGCCCGAGCTGTTTCGCCAGGTCGGCATCGCTCAATTCGAACCAAACGTTCGAGCCGCGCTCGGCCACAAGGTCGGCCAACTTGCGAATGACTTTTGCATCGAGAATCGGCTTGCCTTCAGCCGAATAAAAAACCGGGAGCGGCACGCCCCAACTGCGCTGACGCGAGATCACCCAATCGGGCCGCGATTCAACCGTTCCCGCGATCCGGTTCTCGCCCCAGCTCGGAATCCATTTCACTTCCTTGTGGATCGCTTCGAGAGCGCGCGGACGAAGATCGTCGATACGAATGAAGAATTGCTCAACGTTTCGGAAGATGATCGGCGTTTTCGAGCGCCAGCAATATGGATAACTGTGGTGAAAATTTTGCGCGCCCAACAGGTTGCCGCGCTCGCGGAGCAAATTCACCACGTCCTTGTTCGCATCGAAAACGTATTTGCCGGTCAAACTCGGCACGCCCGCTTCGTCGGTCAGTTTTCCGTGATCATCGACTGGCGACAAAATCGGCAATTTGTGCGCGCGGCCGAGATTATAATCGTCTTCGCCGTGACCAGGCGCGATGTGCACCGCGCCCGTGCCGGAGTCCATCGTCACGAAGTCGGCCGTAAGCACGATTGCTTCGCGATCGAGAAACGGATGACGCGCTTTGATCTTGTCGAGTTTCGCGCCCGGAAACGAAGCGAGCGGTTCACCGCTCGGTTCGAACTTCGTATTTGCGGCAAACTGCGGGACGAGTTTGCCCGCCAACAAAAGCTTTTCGGTCGCGCCGTCGCGCCGAAATTCCTGGACGACGTAAAGTTCTTTCGGATCGACCGCGATGGCGAGGTTGGCCGGCAACGTCCAAGGCGTCGTGGTCCAGATCGCGATGCTGGCCTTGTCTTTCCACTCGCCGCTCGCGATCGGGAATTTCACGAAAACGGTTGTGTCGTCGCGCTCCTGATATTCGACCTCGGCTTCGGCGAGCGCGGTCTGCGCGCCGGTGCTCCAAAAAACGGGTTTCTTCGATTGATAAACCAAACCTTTTTCGACGAAGACGGCGAAGGCGCGCAAAATTTCCGCTTCGTATTTGGGATCGAGCGTCAGATAGGGATGTTCCCAATCGCCGAGGACGCCGAGCCGTTTGAATTGCTGACGTTGAAGATCGACATACTTCAACGCGAACGCTTCGGATCGCTTCCGGACTTCGAGCGGCGAAAGATCGCGCGATTCTTTCACGACCTTGTATTCGATCGGAAGCCCGTGACAGTCCCAGCCCGGAACATAGGGCGCGCGTTTGCCGAGCATGGTTTGCGATTTCACGACGAAATCTTTCAGGATTTTGTTGAGCGCGGTCCCCATGTGAACGTCGCCATTGGCAAACGGTGGACCGTCATGAAGCACGAAGAGCTCGCGACCCTTGCGCGACTCCTGGATCCGCTGATAAAGCCGACCCTCTTCCCACGACTTCAATAGCTCCGGCTCGCGCGTCGTGAGATTCGCCTTCATCGGGAAATCCGTGCGCGGGAGATTGATCGTGTCTTTGTAATTTTTCTCGGTCATCGCGAAGTCGGCGTCGGAGCGAGGCTACCTAGCATCCGAGAGCCGACAAATCAATGAGGCGCGGCCAGGCACAAAAATCTGCGATCTGGTGGCGATCATAAGCCCCACGAAATCCGAATCTTGGGAAGACCAACCAAAACAAATCCCAATTTCCGCCGCCTTTGTTCTAAAATCGCGAAAAAACTCCATTAAAAAGGGCGCCCGTTGCACGTTCACGTTTGGACTTGTTGCCGCGGCTGCGCTGTTGTTCGCGTTAAGTCTCCGATCAACTGAATCGCCGCGTCGAAGCGGACTAGCCCTCGCATTTCAAAGACTTAATTTGGCTCGGCCCGCAAAAAGCAAAGCAACGTTCAGGACACTTCGGGCAATCCATTCCCGAGTGTGGCAGCGCGGATGGATGTTCTGCTCGGCGATACAACCGGCAACGGCGCTGTCAATTCCAGCGACATCTCGCAAACCAAATCGCAGTCTGGACAAGCCGCGACCGCGAGCAACTTCCGCGAAGACGTGACCGTGAACGGACTGATCAACTCCTCGGACATCTCAGCCGTCCAGGCTCAATCGGGCACGGCGTTGGCCGTAGGATCGACATCGTCAGTAGTTTTTCCAAAAAGGCCGCTTCCTCGGAGGCGGCCTTTTTGTGTTATAAATTGGCAAGTGCGCATCCTGATCATCGAAGACGAAAAAAAGACGGCCGCATTTCTCGCCAAGGGACTTCGCGAAGCCGGCTTTAGCGCTGAGACCTGCGCCGATGGCGACGCAGGTCTCGCACTGGCGCGCCGCCGCAAGTTCGATCTCTTGATTGTCGATGTAATGCTTCCGAAGAAAGATGGATGGACGCTGGTCCAGGAACTTCGCGAGGAAGGCTTTCGGACGCCGATTCTTTTCCTCACCGCGCGCGACAGTGTTCGCGATCGCGTGAAAGGGCTCGAAATGGGAGCGGACGATTATCTGGTGAAACCTTTCGCGTTTTCCGAATTGCTCGCCCGTGTCCGTTCCTTGCTACGAAGAACAAATTCGCGACGCAGCGAGCAATTGCGGATTGAAGATTTGGCTATCGACACGCGAGGGCATCGCGCGAGCCGTCATGGCGTGCCGCTCGATCTCACACCAAAAGAATTCCTGCTCTTGAGTCAGTTGGCGCGCTCAGCCGGTGAAATCGTTTCGCGAAAAGAAATCGCCGAGCACGTTTGGGGAATCGATTTCAATGCCGATACTAACGTTGTCGACGTTGTCGTTCGCCGCCTCCGCGCAAAGGTGGACGATCCGTTCCGAAAAAAACTCGTTCACACTATTCGCGGCGTAGGCTATGTCCTCAAACCGAGCTGAGCCGCGGTCCATTGCGACGCAGCTCGTTCTTCTTTTCACGCTCTGCGCTACACTTTTACTCTTTTGCGGCCTTACTGTTTTCTATTGGATTGTCGTCCGCCACGCCTTTGAAGAAGACAACGCGGTCTTCGCGGACAAACTCAGCGCAATTCGCACCGAGCTCAGACAACCCGAAGGGATCAATGCGCTTGATCGCGAATTAAAAAATCGGCTCGCCGGTGAGGCCGCGGTTTATTGGGTACGCGTCATCGACGCTGCGGGGAACGTCGTCGCCGAGACTCCTCAAATGAGCGATTCGCTTCCGGCCAATATTTTTCCGCAACCCGCAGGATCGACATCGTCGCTGCCCCAGTCAGCCAAGACCTACCAAGACGATTCCAAACTCTTTTCCTTGATCGCGAGCAATGAAACGGTGAACGGCCAACTCTATCTTCTTCAACTCGCGCAGGACCGATCGACCGATGAGCGCTTCCCGAAGCAATTTCGAGCGCTGCTCGCCCTCGTCCTCATCTTCGGCGCCATCGCATCCGGATTGATTGCGGTCACCGTGACAAGGCGTGGGCTGCGCCCGTTGGCGAAGATGCGGCGCATGTTTGAGCGCGTTCAACCGGCTCATCTGAATGAGCGAATCGAACCTGCGCGTTGGCCACGCGAGCTTCAACCTCTCGCCGCTTCCTTCGATGACATGCTCAGCCGCTTGGAAGCTTCGTTTACGCGGCTTTCACAATTCTCGGCTGACCTCGCCCACGAGCTGCGCACTCCCATTGGCAACATGCTCGGCGAAGCGCAGGTCGCCCTCACTCGCGATCGCAGTTCGGAGGAATATCGCGCGGTAATTGAATCAACCGCTGGCGAATGCGACCGCCTTTCCGGCATCATTGATAGTCTGCTCTTCCTCGCGCGCGCTGAATCCGCCGAGCAACAGATCGCGCGGTCGACCTTCAACGCGCGCTCCGCCGTGGAAAAGATCGTCAGCTTCTACCAAACCGTCGCTGAAGATCGAGGTATCCAAATAACATCCACCGGCGATGCCGAAATCTTCGCCGATCCGATCCTATTTAATCGCGCAGTCGGAAATTTGATCGACAACGCGCTTCGCTTCACGCCCGACCGCGGACGAATTGAGATCGCGATCGGCAAGGTCGATAACAACGTCAAGATTTCCGTAACCGATAACGGTCCCGGAATTGCGCCGGAACATCTTCCGCGCGTCTTCGATCGATTTTATCGCGCCGATCCGTCCCGAAGCGCAGCTGGAACAGGTCTCGGTCTTTCCCTGGTCAAGTCGATTGTCGATCTTCACGGCGGCTCGGCCACCATTCAAAGCAAAGCCGGTCAGGGCACGACCGTAACCCTGACTTTCCCGGGGAAATAGGCGGCTGCGACGGCCTAAGAACCGGGTCGGAAAACCGGTTGCACATTCATTACAATTTTGTAATAATCCGGGCATCCAGTTGCCTGACCTAACCCGAATACAGGGGAAAATCTCATGAAACTAAAACTCGAAATGGCCTGCCTTTGCCTCGCTTTTGCGCTGCCCAGCCTGCGCGCTCTGGCGCAGGACGCCGTCTCCGCTGAAAGCATCGTTGTTACCGGCGAAAGCGACATTCGCAGCGCTTATGGCGCGCCCGGCACATTTTCCCGGACGCGTTTCTCGCCCACCACGACGGCCTACGTGCTGCCGCCCTTCCAATTTCTATTGGCGACCATCTATGAAGGCGATGCTTTTCAACACGGCCCACCCGATCATCTCTTCACTCAGGAATTGGAAATGGGTTTGCCTCACCGCTTCGGCATCGCCGCGGAAACCCAGCTGGAACGTTTCAATGGCGGTGGCGGCTTTGAAACCGTGAGCCTGGAAGGCCGCTACGCACTCGCTGATTGGGACAAGATTCCGCTCAATCCGACTATCTTCGTCGAATACAAATTCGGCGTTGGTCCGATCCGCCATGAAGAAGGACCGCCGCAGCCGGGAGGCGAGGAAGAAGAAGCCGGTCCGCCGCAGCATCCGGACGCCTACGAAATTCGCCTGCTTCTGTCCGAGGAGTTTTGTCATCGCTGGGAGTGGGCCTTGAACGGATTTTTTGAAAAGGAAAATACCGGAGACCGAGGACGCGAGATCGGGTTTTCTCAAAGCATCATGACGCCAATCGTACTTCCGAACGAGCAACTGAAGGTTGGCGTTGAGATGGAGTACAAGAATTTCAGCGTCAAAGACACGCGCGGTAATGCCGACAACATTTTCGTAATCGGCCCGACCGCTGCCTACCGCACAAGCACAAATACGCGGTTCGAAGTGTCGTCGCTTTTCGGTTGCACGAATGATTCGCCGCACGTGCAAGTCTTTGGCGTGTTTTCATGGCTGCTCGGCCCGCCCGGACCGGGAGAACATGGCGAAGTGCCTGTCTCGACTCGCAACCGCTAATTCAAAATGAGGAACCAACCTATGAAAAACTCGATCCTGACCGCGGCTGTTCTCTCAATCTTCGCCATAACCGCTTACGCCGGCGATTACACCGGCAAGGAAATGAAGCAGGCAGCGCCGCCGCCTTGTCCCGAATGGTATCGCGACAATGAGTGGAACGTGAGCTTGTGGGGCACGTATTTGTTCACCAACACCGATTACGCGCGCAACCTCGATCTAGTCGATGTCGTCCAAAGCACGGTCGAGGGCGCCGGCGTTCTTGGCGAATACGATCGCTACGTCGGGGGCGATCACGCCTGGGGCGGAGGCATCGATCTCAAATATTTCTTTTACCGCTATTTCGGTGTCGGCGTTGAAGGATACATCGTCAACGCGCGCAAAGGCGGTTTCGATATTTTTGAAGACCCAACTGTCGGGGTGTTTGATCGTGAGCGTCTGAGCCATCAGCGTGCGATCGGAGCGGTTTTGGGCACGTTTACCGTGCGTTATCCGGTGCCGTGCACGCGCTTCGCTCCCTACGCCTGGGTCGGCGTCGGCGGAATGTTTGGCGGCGGAGAGAGAGACAGTCTCCATGCCGAGTCGTTCGTAGCCCCGCCGGATGCGTTTTTCTCATTCGCCCACACCGTCCATTACGGCAGCTACGACACTGCGGTCGGACAATTTGGCGCCGGTTTGGAAACGCGCATCACGCCGCATGTCGGTTGGACCAACGATCTCAGCTTTAGCGTAATTGACGGACCGCGAAACAATTTTGGGATGATCCGGAGCGGGATCAACTTCGCCTTCTAGCGTTTGGTGTTAGGCCAAAGGGGCGCTCCGTGTCGCGTCGGTGGTGGTTTATCGAGTTTACCCAACACCGACCGCGCGGGGCGCATTCCCTTTAATGCTTCGGTTTTACCACCCTTGACCGGCTCCGTCCAGCCTCGTACCATTTTTTTTGGAAAGGAGCATGCCGGGTGAAGACTGACGTCTCGATCGAATACTGCGTGGTTTGAAACTACACGCCGAAGGCCGTCAGTTTGGCGACCAAAATTCTTGAACTCGGCGAACGCATCAAATCGCTCACGCTCATCCCTTCGGGTGGAGGCGCTTTTGAAATTCGCGCTAATGGCGAACTGCTCCATTCCAAACTCGATTCCGGTGATTGGCCCGACTTCGGTCACGTCGTCAGCCAAATCAAAAAACTCAAGTAATCTCGAGCTCGTTTCTTTCATTCCACGGTTCGCGATTCGCGATCCGCAATTTCTTCGGAGAGTGAAGGGTGCCTGGTGGCCCTCGCGGTCTTCAAAACCGTCGTCGATTCGCAAGAATCGGGGCAGGTTCGATTCCTGTCCTCTCCGCCATCTTCAACCTCAAAGATGCGAAGGGAGGTGAACTCGTTTGTCGCGCGAACAGATCCGTAAACTGACCTCGCTCTCAACTTGCGCTGGGTGAGCAGCCAAGTTGAGCCAACAGGCCCTGTCGCAAGTTTTGCGGCAGCTCCCAACCTATCGGGATCGGAATGTTCTCGTGAATTCGAGCACGTTCGATGACGCCGGCATTTATCGATTAGATCGACATCGCGCGCTTGTGCAGACCGTGGATTTCTTCACCCCCATCGTTGACGACCCGTTTGCTTACGGCCAAATCGCCGCCGCCAACGCGCTCTCGGATGTTTTTGCAATGGGTGGACGACCGATCACCGCGCTAAACCTCATGGGTTTCCCGCAAAACCTTGTCTCGCCAAAAACCATCGCGGCAATTCTGCGCGGCGGCTTAAAAAAGTCCGCCGAAGTCGGCTGCGCAATCATCGGCGGACACTCCATCCGCAATCCCGAACCGATTTACGGACTCGCCGTCACCGGCGTTGTCGATCTTCGACACATTCTGACCAACGCTAAGGCGCACGCCGGCGATCTGCTCGTCCTTACCAAACCGCTCGGCACGGGCATCGCCACGACAGCGATCAAACGCGGCATCGCGTCACGCGCGCTCGCGAGAAAAGTCATCGCTCTAATGTCACGAACGAATTCGGTCGGAGCCGAGCTCGCCGAAAAGAGACTCGTCCGCGCCGCGACCGATATCACCGGCTTCGGTTTGCTTGGCCATCTCGCGAATCTATGCCGCGCGAGCAAAGTCAGCGCCGAAATCTTCCACCATCGCGTTCCCGCGATCAGCAACGAAATCTTCGACCTGATCGAGCGAGGCTGCGTGCCCGGCGGCACTCGCGACAACTTGAAAGCGACCAGACAAACCACTGAGTTCCATTCAATCTCTCGAATTCAACGCACATTATTGACCGACGCGCAGACGAGCGGCGGTCTCCTTCTCTGCGTTCCGGAACACTCGCTCAAAAAGGTTTCAGCCGTTCTCAAAAGATACCGCACGCCTTGTGCTGCTGTCGTTGGCCGAATCAGCCGCCGAAAAGCGAAACTGATATGCACGACAAAGTGAAATCGCGGTCGCGTCGCGCAATTCCAGCCGTGAACACAGTTCTGGATGCGCTTGGCCGAGTCGATCTGCCGAGAGCATTGGTTGTGGATCTTGTTCGCCGCGCGCTGGCCCAAATTCGCCGAAGCAAAAAAATCCCGGAGCCGAGCACGATTGTCGATCTCGTCCGGGCCGAGATTGAAAAACTGCGCGCAAGTCGAATTCAACCGGTGATCAATGGGACCGGCGTCGTTGTTCATACGAACCTTGGCCGTTCGCCGCTTCCCCAGGGCGCGGGCGAAGTCCTTCGGAACGTCGCCTCCTCTTATAATAATATAGAGCTCGACCTTGGGACCGGAGACCGTGGTCACCGCGGCGCCTACCTTGAACGTGCGTTCGCGGTCCTTTGCCAGGCTGAAGCGGCCACGATCGTTAATAATTGCGCGGCGGCACTGGTCTTGATCGTTTCGCATTTAACTGGAGGGCGCCGCGCTGTCGGCGCCCAGAAATGGGACACGACGGCGCGTGTCCCTCCGACTGAAGTTGTTGTCTCGCGCGGCGAGCTCGTCCAGATCGGCGGCGGATTTCGAATTGGCGAAATCTTGGAAGCGAGCGCCGCGAAGCTACGCGAAGTCGGCGCAACCAACAAGACGACGATCTCCGATTACGCGCGCGCAATCGGCAAACAGACCGCGCTCATTCTCAAAGTTCATCGCAGTAATTTTTTCATGAGCGGGTTTGTTGAATCGCCGACGACAGCGGAAATCGCCGCGCTCGCGCGCAAAAAGCGCGTTCCATTCGTGGAAGATCTTGGCAGTGGCGCGCTCATCCCTACCGAACAAATCGGTTTGCATCACCATGAGCCGACTCCATCCGAATCGCTCAAGGCCGGCGCCGATCTCGTTTGTTTCAGCGGCGATAAATTATTTGGCGGACCGCAGGCCGGGATCATTGTCGGAAACGCGAAATTGATCGGCGCGCTCAAGCGCGAACCACTCTTTCGCGCATTGCGCTGCGACAAGCTCACCTTCGCGGCGCTCCAAACGACGGTCGATCTTCACCTCAATCAGGTGACGAGCGAAATTCCTTCGCTGGCGCTTCTGCAAATTCCAAAAGACGAGCTCCGCGCCCGCGCGGCTGCCATCGTCACGCGCCTTCACGGATTACCGTTAAAGGTCACCATCGGGACCGGAACTGGAAAAGCCGGCGGCGGCACCCTTCCAAAATCGATTATTCCTTCGATCACGCTTGATTTGTCGCCGGAAAATTGTTCGGTCGAGGAATTCTCACGTGCGCTTCGTCAATCCACTCCGCCAATCGTCTCATACATCGCCAATGGGCGGGTCAAACTCGACCTGCGCACAATTTTTTCCCATCAGGACGACCTGTTGGTCGACGCGATTCGAACTGTTTCGACATCGCGATGAGCAATTTCATCCTCGCAACCGCCGGCCACGTCGATCACGGCAAGAGCGCGCTCGTCAAAGCGCTGACCGGAACTGATCCCGATCGGTTGCCGGAAGAGAAAGCGCGCGGCATCACCATCGATCTCGGATTCGCAGAACTGAATCTGAACGGTCAGAGTGGCGACCAATTTCATGTCGGGATTGTCGATGTTCCGGGCCACGAAGATTTCGTCCGCAACATGATCGCCGGTGTCGGCTCGATTGATCTCGCGCTTCTCGTGGTCGCGGCGGACGACGAGTGGATGCCGCAAACCGAAGAGCATCTGCAAATCCTGACTTATCTCGGCGTGAAACGAATCGTCGTCGCGCTGACCAAAAGCGACTTGGGAAAGATCGACAACGTGGCAGCGCAGATTCGCGAGGAGTTGAAGGAAACTCCGTTCGCACATTCGCCGATCGTACCGACTTCCGTTCGGACGGGCGATGGAATCGAAAAACTCAAATCCGCACTGGCGGCTGAATTCGTAAAGCTGACCGCACCACGCGACATCGGAAAGCCGAGATTGTTCGTCGATCGCGCGTTCAAGCTGCAGGGAATTGGGACGGTCGTCACTGGCACATTGACCGACGGCGTGCTCCGCGTCGGCGATACGGTCTTTGTTCAACCGCGAAATCTTTCGGCTCGGATTCGCTCACTTCAGACTCACGGGCGCGATGTCGATCTTATTCAGCCTGGAACGCGCACCGCGATCAACTTGCCAGATCTTGAAATCGGCGGCGACGTGAAACGCGGCGACGTAATCACCAATTTATCGTTTGAGCCGAGTTCCACACTGGATGTCGTGCTCTACCGCTCTGCGCGACTGGAACGCGAGACGCCGATCAAGTCCGGCGCTTCAGCTTACGTTCACCACGGCACGACGCGCGCTCTCGCGAAAATACTTTTCGCTGAGACCGCCGCGCTCGCGACTGGCCAAAGCGCGATTGCGCAGCTTCGCTTGAGCACGCCGTTGCTCGCATTCGTGGGCGATCGATTGATAATCCGCGACGCATCCGAGCAGCACACGATTGCAGGCTGCGTTGTTTTTAATGTCGATGCGAAGAATTTCAAGTCGCCTCAGGAGCGCTCCCTCCTTGCCACACGCGCGGTTGCCCCGGATGACGTCGCGCTCGTGGTTTGGACCGAAGTCTCGCAAACGGGCGTCTTTGAGCCGTCACGATTGCTCGAACGATCACGACTGAGCCGCCATGAGATCGCGCGCTCATTACAACGATTGGCCGAACACGGTGAAATTTTTCTGAGCGAGGAGGTCGGCGCAAAAATGCTTCTCTGGCGGGAATTCCACGCGCGCGCCGGCCAACTTGTCGACGCCGTTCACAAAACGCATCCGGAACGTCGCGGAATGGAGGTGAACGAGCTCCGTCGCGAGTTCAGTTCCCTAACGCCGGCCGTTTTCAACGAACTCGTAGTCGATCTTTGCCGAGGCGACTTTGCCCGCGCCGGCTCAATAATTTCGAAACGATCGCATCGCGTCACCCTTCCGCCCGAGCTGCAGGCTGCGGCAGGCAATATTCACGCAGCATTGGCAACCAAGCCGTTTGATCCGCCGAGTCGCAACGACCTTTCAAAGAGCGAACAAGATCGGAAGGCGCTTCGTTTCCTGATCGAGAATGGCGAGATTGTCGAAGTTAGCGATGAGCTCGTTTTGTCCAGGGATTCTCTCGACAAGATGGAGGCCGCCATTTCGGATTTTATTTCCAGCAATGGGGCTGCGACGGTGAGCCAAATCCGTGAAAAAGTCGGCACCTCGCGGCGGGTGATCATTCCGGTTCTCGAACATTTGGACCGCGCCGGTGTGACCTTGCGGACGGGCGATTTACGAAAATTGCGCGACCCGAAATCGCCGGCCGTTGCGGGCTCGTAAAATCTGCTACTGTCAGTGAGATGCCCCGCAGAAAAGTTGACGCGCAGAATTCTTCCGTTGCATTGCACATCGGCCCTTCATTCGCCGCCGCGTCGGACACGGTCGTGTTGCCCTGGCTCGAGGCAGTCGGGCTCAATGCGCTCGAGCAGAACGAGCCGGTCGCGGTGGTTACACCATATCCAAGTGACGCGATATTTTTGCGGGCAAAGCTTCTCGAACGCGGGATCTCGCTCCTCGGAGTAAAATTTCTTACGCCCCCACTGCTTCGCGAACTTTTACTCGCTGACGGCGGGTCCGTTCCCTTGCGCGAGCATCTGCGGCTGTTAATGGCCGTCTCGGCGGAATCGATCGCGACCGAACATGCCGATGATGTCGATCTTGTCGCGATCGCGAAATCCGTCGCGCGTTCGCCGGACAATTTGTTACGCGTCTTTGACCAGATCAGCGTCGCGGGCTGGAATTTAGAACAAATCGGGCCGCCCGCCGTGCGCGAGATTGTCACCAAGTTTCAAAAGCTGGTTCGACAATGTGATTTCACGCTTGTGCACGAGGCAGACCGCGCCTGTTTGGAATCTGCCGGCGCGCAACCGAAACGATTCAACGCGCTTTTACTGACTGGCTTCAGCGCCGCGCACTGGTCCTTGTTGCCGCTTCTGCAATCCGCCGTTTTCTCCGCGCAGCGCGCGACCGTCATTTTGGAATATCCACGCGAGCAAACTCGCGCCGGAGACGAAGGCTGGATTGGCACTTGGGAAGAAATTTTCGGCGCGGCAAAACCAATCGCGGAGGCTGGCGAGCGGAAACGGCCGTTCGCCGAGTTGATTCAGCCGGAGCCGGCCGCGAACGCGCTCGCCCATCCGCATTTTCTCGTCGGCTTGAACACGACCGAGCAAGCGCGCGCGATTTACGCGATGGCGCTCAAATTTCTCTCGGAAAAATCGTGCACCCGGCTCGGAATTCTCTTTCCGGGGAGCGGCGCCTTGCCGCGACTCGTTTCGGAATCACTCAGCCGCTTCGGAATTCCACATCACGATCGCATTGGCCGTCTTACACCGGGCGAATTAGAGGAGCCGGCCTGGAACAATTGGATCCATCTCCAGGAAAATCATCAGCTCAAACCGCTCTTGCGCTTCTTAGAGACCCATTCGGCGCCGCTCGGCAAATTGTCGATCCACCATGTCCGCGACAGGCTTCGCGCGATCTACCGCGAGATCCTGCTCGATGATGTCGCCGTTCTGCGCGAATACTGCGCGCAGCGAGCCGATCGATCCGATCTCGCCCAAATCGGAAAAATTCTCGGTTCGATTAAGTTTTTGCCGCCAAAGGCAACGCTCGCGGATTTCGTTGCCGACACGAAGAAAATCTTCGCAGCGCTGAAATGGGAAATGCGACGCGCCACGCTCGAGCAGTTCGCCCGGAATTGGAGTGACGCGCTCTCTCTTGAATTTTCGCGCGCGATTTATCTCCGCTGGCTTGCGGAAGCACTCGATTCGTTTTCGATCTCACGCGCGGTAAACGCGAACCACGTCTACAGCCGCGTTCATCTTCTCACCTACGCCGAAGCGGAAATTCAAGAATGGTCGCATCTTATTCTTGCCGGAATGAATCAGGGCGAATGGCCGCCCGCGGAGCATGAATCCGGTTTTCTGCCCGACAATCAAATCGCCGCGCTAAATCAACGCGCAACCCGTCCGGGGAAACAGGGCGAAGGACATGTTGCGTTGAGCAAAGGGAAAACGTTTCTGCTCGGATCGCAAAATGAGCGACAGATCGCGATCCGGCAATTTGCCGCGGCGGTCGAATCTGCGGAACACGGGCTCGCCATTACCGCGAGTTTGCTCCAGGAGACAGCGCCGGAACGGATTTGGAATCCAAGCGAACTGTTCAGTCAGATTTATTTCGCCGCTCATCGAATCCCGCTCTCGCAGGAAATGTTGTCGATTTTGAGCGAGAAAACGTCTGCCTGGTTAACGATGCAGTCGCTTTACGAACAACCGGTCGCCGCCAACGGAGAAATCGAGCAGACTCGCATCGCATACGGCGCGCGCCGGCGCGCTGACGTTCCATTCGGCGAATACGAATTTGCTCTGCGCCGACCGATCGATCGACAAATCACCTTGCGCGCAACCGAATGGAACAGAGTCGTGAAATCGCCGGCGCTGATCTGGACGAAAACCTACCTCGGGCTCGAGAACGAGGAACCCGATTTGAACCAATGGAGCGCGGCGACCGGAAGCTGGGTGCACGATTGGCTCGCGCGCATCGCGTCGGTAGAAGAACAAAACGCTTTTGTCGATTTTCCGGACGGCGATGAAATCCGTGATCGGCTTGCGCGCGCGGCCCATGCCTTCCACCAATCCGTTGTCGATCTTTGCGCGGCGGCGAACCGCCCTCTGCCGGATTGGTGGAGCTCGGGCTGGAGTAATGCGTTTGCTCTTGCCGATTTTCTCGCGAGCAAGCTGTCGGAAATGAAGGGCTGGCCGCAGCTCTCGGCCGAATGGGACCTCGAGGCGCAGAGTTTGACGCTCGCTGATGGAAACAAGCTCCGTGTCCGCGGGCGGATCGATCTCGTTCTCGCGCAAACTCGTCCTGCGAACTCGAAGCTCGCGGGCGGACCGTTGTGGATTATCGATTACAAAACGGGAAACCAGAAACCGCTTTCGGTTTCCGCGAGAACTCCCGACGCGCGAGTTGCAAAACTGCGGCAGAAACTTGTCCGCGGCGATGCGATCCAGCTTGGGTTTTATGGTCTCGCTGCGCGCGAGCTCGGGGCGAAAGACGTCCAGCTCAGCATCCTTTCCTTGCGGACCGATCTCGATAAGCCGCAGCTCGTGCTCGATGATCTCGCGCAACGCGCGGAATTTTGGAGCGAGCTGCATCGGATGCAAGAAACGGGCGTCTTCGGACTGCGCGGTCTCATTCGAAGCGATTTCGCGTTTCACGCAGATTATCCGCTCGCCATTCTCCCGATCGACAAAGAGTTCCTGGATGAGAAATGGGTGCTGACCCACCCGGCTTTCGCTGATGAGGAGGACGATCGCTCATGAACGCGCCAATCGATCAGCTCGACCGGCAGCGATTCATCGACGAATTGGATCGGAATTTTTCTGTGATCGCGGCTGCTGGATCAGGAAAAACGCGCGCGATCACTGACCGCATTGGCCAGATCGTGAAGAGCGCACGGGCGAGAGAATTGTTGCCGCAGCTCGTCGTTGTCGCATTCACAAACCGCGCGGCGGACGAAATGCAACAACGCGCCCGCGCCGAGGTCTTACAGGCGAAAGTTCCAATTGAAACGTTGGCGGCCTTCAATCGCGCCTTCTTCGGCACCATTCACAGTCTTTGCGTGCGGCTGCTCGAAAGTTATGGGCATTACATCGGATTGCCGCTGGCGTTCGACGTAATCACGGATGACGACGAAGTGTGGAACGAATTCGTCCAGCAGCAGACAACGATAGGTCGCTCGCTCTCGGCTGAAAATCGGCGCGAGCTGTTGCGGCACGTTCAAGCCCGCACCCTGATGGAGCTCGGCCGGCGCGCCGATTTGGAAGTTGTCGATCCACCAAACGGGAATTGTCCGGACACGGATTTCAGCGCGATCTACCGCCATCCGGCAAAAGGCCCGACGCTGCAAACCGTACCCCCATATCAAAAGGAATTGCGGCGCGCGGAACAACGCTGGCGCGAAACGGACTATTATGTGCGCTGGCCGGTTTGCTGGTCGAAAGCGAAAGATTTTGTTCGAATCAAACGCGAGGCGTTCGCTCCGTTGCGGCAGTGGATCGACCAGGCATCGCTCTGCGTCGCTGCCGAAGTTCAGCGCGATTATCGCGCGTTTCGGATCGCGCGCGGTTTACTAACTTATGACGATCAGGTCGCGCTCGCGCTCGAGTTAATGAATCACGCTAAAGTCGGACGCGAAATCCGGGAAAAATCTTTTCGCGTGATCCTGGATGAAGCGCAGGACACCGATCCGCGCCAGTTTTCACTACTGCTCGAGCTGACGCGGCCGAGTTCGGCCAAGGGGGATTGGCTCGAGAGCAAAACCGATCCGCCGCGGCGAGGTCACTTCTGCATGGTCGGCGATTTTCAGCAGTCAATTTATCGCGACCGCGCCGATCTCTCGAAATATCGGCGAATCCATGAGGCGCTGATCGAAACCGGCGCCGCCGAGGCGTTGGAGTTCTCCGTCACATTCAGGCTCGACCAGAAGCAGCTCGACTTCGTCAATCAAACCTTCCGCGAAATTCTGAACGACCGCGATTACCAGGTCGCGTTCGTTGAGTTGAACCCGCGGCCGCAAGTTTTGCCCGGCCAGGTCCTCCGATTCGATCTTCAACCGGCCGAACTTCGCCCCGATCCAACGGGAAAGGTTTCGGATCGGCGACGAGCCGCTGAAGAAGCGCGCCAGCTCGGCGAGTGGCTACAAAAGATCGGCCCGGGGAAATTGCGCGCGCAAACATGGCGCGAGGTGGCGATTCTCTGCCCGCGCAAGGAATGGCTGCAAACTTTGCGACGCGGACTGCGCGCGGCTGGCTTGGACGTCCGGATCCAGTCGGAAAAGGAACTAAAAGGCGACAATCCCGCCTATGCCTGGCTGACCTCTCTCTTAATAGTACTGTCGCAGCCGCGCTCTGGTTACGAGATTGCTGGGCTGCTCCGGGAGTTGTTCGGCATTTCCGATCACGATCTCGCCGTCTTTTCCGCGGGCTATGGCGATCGTTTTCAAATCGAAACCCTGACTAGCGGCGCGGATGCAGTTTCAAAAACTCTGAGCCTGCTCGCGCAGATCCGATTGTCGATCTTGTCTCAGCCGCTGTTCGATGCCGTGAGCGAGGCCGTGGCCCGCACGCAATTGCGGGAGCGGTTGAATCTTTTGCCCACCGCCGACTTTGAAGATCTCGATGCCGAAATGGACGCGCTGATCGCGCTCGCCTGTTCTTCCGAAGCCGAAGGCATGACGTTAACGGAATTTGCAGACTTTCTGCGAACCCACTACGCCGATCCACGCGAAGTTCGCCCGTCCCGCGCCGATTCGATTCAATTGATCACTTCGCAAAAAGCGAAAGGCTCGGAGTGGCAGGCCGTGATTGTTCCGTTTCTCACCCGCGACATTCGATCACCGTCGCCGCGTTATCCGCGACTTTTAAAGGATCGCGATACCGGACGGGCAATCGTGCTTCTCGAGCCCTCCGACGTGACGGACGAAATCGACGAAGCGCTCGAGCGCGAGCAGCGCCAGGAAATGGAACGGTTGCTTTACGTGGCGCTCACGCGCGCGCAGCACACGCTCGTGCTCGCGTTCGACGAGAACCTGTTCGCGAAAGCGAGCGGCGAAATCCACAGCCATTCGCAATCGAAATGGCTCAAGGCCGACAAAAGCCAAGTGAACGCGCCGGCGTTCGCCGATATCGGCGGCGAGCCGAACGCGTGCGCAACGACCGCGGAACATCAGCAACGAAAAGCCGGAGCGAGGGCCGCGAAGCTCGACATCCAGATGCCGGCCGAAAAGATCGACAAAGCAAGCGCGGTCCGCCGCGCATCCGCGTTTGTGCAAAAGCTAAATCCGAGCGGTTTGCCGTTGGAAGAAACGCCCGGACTACCCGAAATCCAATACGCGGTTGCTGAACGACCGCGTTCGACCGGCCCGGCGCTGCAATATGGACTTTGGTGGCACCAGTTGGTTCAGGAACTCGATTGGAGAGGAACGGTTGATTCCTGGAAACGCGTCTTTGATAAGCAGAAAGATATTTCACCCGATCCGGCGCGATCAGAGCGCGAATGGAAACTCCTTCTCGCTCACGTGTCCGGGGGCGAAAGTTTCCGGCGCGCGTTTTCAGAGAAAGATATTCCGCATTCGGAAATGTCGTTCTTTTGGAGTCCGAGCCGGACTGGCCCTAATCAGAGCGGCAAATGCCTTGAGGGGGTTATCGATCTCGCGTTCTTCGCTCGAAACAACGGGAAGTGTTTGATCCTCGATTGGAAGACGGATCGCGTTCCGCCAGACAACACCGAAACATTGCACGCGCGATATCGTCCGCAGTTGGCCGCCTACTGGAAAGCGCTCAGCGAAATTACAACGCGCGAAGTCGAAGCGGCGATTTATTCGACTGCTGCCGGCGCGCTTGTCCGTTATACAACCGATGAACTTGCTCGGGAATGGACGCGCCTGGAATCGCTCCCAATTGAACGGTTCGAAGTGGAAGTTTTGGGAACCGAAGTTTCTTCGCCGCTGGCGGTGACACCAACCAAACCGGTTCAACTCGAATTCGTCGAGCTGTAGCTCGACAGGCTCTATCGGTCTCTTTCGCCGCAAATGGCGGCCTACTGGCAGGGGATCTCGAACTTAACCAACGCGCGTGTCACCGCCGCGATTTATTCCACCGCCACCGGCCAGCTCGTCATTTATGAGCCGAATGGCAACGATTGGCTGCAGCGCTTGGTTAAGCTCTTGTCACCACGGACTGATCGACAAATCGGGATCGTGAAGCAACGCCTTTCTTGTACCTAGTAAGCGTACAATGACCAGCAACCCGCTCAATTTCTGCATAGATGGATGTGCCATGCCAATATCCCGCCTTGATATGATTACGGTCAATCAGGCGAACTCGAGTAATTGGCACCTGAGCGCCGTATCGATAGATCATGTCTTCTCGCACCACATTGAGCGCCGCCTCAAGGTCGTTGTCGGATAACAAATGGCGATCTCCGTAAAGGGTAAACACGTCGCCTTCAGGTATCGACGGTTGTGCGCACGCGCCAAGGCAGCCACAAATGACAAAGGTGAAGAATAATCGCATCACGTCCGCGAGAATTTAGACGGAAAAAAGTCGTCTATTCAATTGGGGAGGAACTTTAAAAGCTTTCTCCCTTACCGATCTCGTTCGCCGCGGATGAATTGTTCGACACAGCGATAGGCTTCGTCGTCGCTCATCTGGACGGGCGGATGTTTGGAGAAATACGATGAGGGTGAGTTCAGCACGCCGCCGATGCCGCGATCGAGCGCGAGCTTGCAGCAACGGATGGCATCGATGGCGATGCCGGCCGAGTTGGGCGAATCTTCGACCGAAAGTTTTACGTCCATTTCCATTGGGACGTCGCCGAAGAGGCGGCCTTCGATGCGGATGAAGGCGATCTTGTTGTCGAGCTGCCACGGAACGTAATCGCTCGGGCCGATGTGAATGTTTTCGTCGGCGAGGCGTTCTTTCATGACCGATTGGACGGCTTCGGTCTTGGAAGTTTTCTTCGAGGTGAGCCGGGTCCGGCTGAGCATGTTCAGGAAATCGGTGTTGCCGCCAGTGTTGAGCTGATAGGTGCGCTCGACTTTGACGCCGCGCTTGCGGAAAAGATCGACAATCGTGCGATGAAGCACAGTCGCGCCAAGCTGCGATTTAATGTCGTCGCCGATGATCGGGAGATTTTTGTCCGCGAAACGTTTCGCCCAAACCGGATCGCTCGCGATGAAAACCGGGATGTTGTTGACGAACCCGACGCCGGCTTCGAGCGCGCAGCTCGCGTAAAACTTGGCCGCTTCCTCGGAGCCGACCGGCAAATAATTGACCATGATCTCGGCCGCGGAATCCTTCAGCTCGGAAACGATTTGTTCGCGGGTGGACTCTTTTTCGAGCGGCAAAAAGGTGCGGAGTGGATCGTGGTCGGACATGTGCTCGGCGAAGCTGTCCATGACCACGCCCATCTTTACGATAGCGCCGGTGAGAGCGACTTTGTCGCAGAAAACGTGAGTGCAGTTTGGAGGGGAAAAGATGGCTTTGCTGACATCGAGCCCGACTTTGCGGCGGTCGATATCGAAGGCGGCGACGACCTCGATGTCCCCCGGCCGGTAGGAGCCGATTTCGCGGTGCATGAGGCCGACGGCGCTGCCGTTAACGTTGGAACCGCGGTAAAAGTTGATCCCTTGGACGAGCGAACTGGCGCAATTGCCGACTCCGACAATGGCAATACGGATTTTTCTCATGGGCAAAAAGAAATCCTACCCGCGGCGCTGCGCTTGGGGCAAGATACAATATAGTTGAGTAAAGGTAAGGCAGGCAGTGACATGTCAGGTTTCATCCGAGGAAGAAACCCCATTAGGATTTGAGCGTGGAAAGTGACGCAGTCGGGGTTAGCATGCAAGCAATTTCGAGGATGCGGAAACAACGCTTTTTTACGGGAATTTCGGCCTTGCTCGTAACGGTCAGCGCCACGGCCATTTCCATGCCGGCGCGAGCGGGCACGCCCAGCTACGGAATCGAAGAAGGGGTCACCCTGGCCGATGCGCAGAACCCTGAAATCGTCATCGCCCGCAAAAAAGTCGAGGCCGCACGGGGCGGCCTGCTTGAAGCGCGCTCCGGTTATTTGCCGTCCGTGATCTCGTCCGGGTTGGCCGACAAACGGCAAACGCAAAACGACACCCGTCTGCGCGACGAGGACTACAACGCATCTGTTCGGGCGCTGCAAAATCTTTACACTGGCGGCGCGGTCACGAACCAGGTCGCGATCGCCCGGCTATTGATCGAGAAACAGGAATGCGAGCTTCAGGAAGTCCGCAACAAGGTGGCGATGGACACGCGGGTCGCGTTTTACGATCTGCTCCTGAACCGGTCGAAAGTCGGCGTGCGCGAAAACTCTGTGCGCGTGCTGAACGAGGAATTGAAAGCGCAGGAGGAACGACAGCGCGCCGGGATTGTTGGCAACCTGAATGTCGGCCGCGCGAAGGTTGCGCTCTCAAACGAACAACCGGAATTGGCAAACGCGAAGACGCAGCTCACGAATTCCTATCTTCGCCTCGGTGAACTTTTCGGAATCGACTACCGCTCAAACCCTGGCCAGTCGCAATTTGAAGTGGCCGGACAACTGCAATACGCCGCGGTCCATCCGGATTTGAACCAATGCCTTGCCCGCGCCGATGCGAAGCGCCCGGAAATTCGCGCGAAAGAGATCGATGTCGAAATTGAAGATCGACAATATGAGGTCGATCGCGCCGAGCTGCGACCGCATCTCCAGGCTTTCTCGGGTTACGAGATTTACAGCGAGCGCGATCCGAACGCCGGTCCGGAATTCAATCACGGGTACCTCGTTGGCGTGAGCGGGACCTGGCACATCTTCGACGGATTCGCGACCAAAGGACGAATGCAGGCCACGCGCGCGCGTCGCGAGGCGGCGGCGGCGGCGCTCGAAGCAGCCCGACGATCGGTCGCGAACGAAGTGCGAAGCGCGTTTCTCGATCTCGAACAAGGCGAGAACGTTCTTCAAACCGAAACGAAGAGCGTGCAAACGGCGGACGAATCTCTCGAGATCGCGAAAACAAATCTCTCAGCCGGCTTGGGAACGCAGCTCGATATTCTGCAAGCGGCATCGGACGTTACTCGGACCCGCACCACTCGGTTGAGCGCGATTTATCTGCACAACGTGGCGCTGGCGAGGTTGGCCCGCGCCTGCGGCAGCACGCCCGATGAACTCAATTTCGCCTCGAACCGCGTAAAGCCAAGGAACGAAAAACAAGCGACCGAAATCGCGCAACCGCCGGCAAAGTTAACCAAGCGATGAGAGCGAAATTTACAGCCGCGCTTTTGTTATTGTCGATATTGCCGATCGCCCACGGGATCACGCTCGACGCGGTGCTAAATAAAACGCTCGAGAACAATCCGGAAATCCAGCGCGCGAAAGCAAATCTCGAAGCAGCCGCCGGTCGTCGACTTGTTCTGCGATCCGTCGCCTGGCCAAACCTGAGATTGAACCTGCCGGCGGGCGTTCAAGGCGGTTATCGGGGCGGAAGCACGGACACGAAACTGTTCGGTTTCGTTCGCGGCTCGCTCGCCCAACCGCTGATCAACGCCACGATTCCGCCATCGTTTCGCCGCGGCGACGTCGAAGTTTTGATCGCAGAGCAGCAATTGAACTTAGCGGTCGAACAACAACTCCACGCCGCGCGGCTCGCGTATTACTCGGCGGCCTACAATCGGGAGCTTTTGTCTGTTCGCGAAAAGCAACGCGCCCATCTGGATGAAAACGTTGCCAGCCAAAGCGACCGCTATCGCGCCGGGCTGGTCGATCGCAGCGCGTTCACAACCGCGACGATCGAAGCCCGCGAGCTCGATCCGATGGTTGAAGGCTCGCGTCGCAGCTATAACGCCGCGCAGTTGCAGCTCGCCGAGGTAATGGGCGTCTCGCTCAGCTCAAACAAAATTGCGCTCGAGCCGGATGGCGGGCTCACATTTGTTCCGGTGAATGTCGATCTTAATGCCGAGACCACGGCGGCATTGGAACGCCGAACCGATATCAAACTCGCGCGGTTGCTCGTGCGCGCGGCGAACGAAGACGAACGGATTATCGCGGCGGGATATTATCCGAGCGCGAGTGGCTTCGTCCAAGCCGATTACATTCCGGTCACTGGAATTCATCGTGAAGGTTCGACCAGTCGGACGCAGGACTTTATCGGTTCGGAAATCCGCGAAGGCGCAGCCTATACCTGGCAGGTGATCGACAACGGCAGAGTCACCGGCGCGGTGATCAAGGCGCGGAAGACGCGTGAGATCAACGAAGTTCAACTGCACAAATTGGAAGCGAGCGTTGGCCGACAGTTGTCGCAGATTCGTAATGATCTCAAAGGGACCGAAGAGCGTTACCAATCATTCGCCGCCGGGACGAGCACAGCCGAGCAAACCGCGGCTGCGGTCCAACAAAACCTTGGGAGCGGCCTGTCCTCGCAGTTGGAATATCGCCTCGCCGAAGGGAGCTCGTTAAAAACGCGGACCGGCCTCCTGGAGGCTAGTTATCTTCACAACGTCGCGCAGGCGGAGTGGGACCGCGCTACCGGGCGTTATTTCCAATTCGCCGAAGATGTGCATTAATTGCACTCCTTGAAGCTACCTGATTCCAAGCGGGTATTGTGGGTCGCGGCCGCGCTGATCGTGCTCATTTGCGCAGTCGCCTACTATTTCTTCATGCCGACCGCGGAAGTGGCGGTCGTCCACCGCGGCACGGCGATCTCGGCCGTCTACGGAACGGTGCGAATCGAGCCGGCATTTGTCGTGCACGTGCGCGCGCAGAATTCGGGGTTCATTCAGCTGGCTGAAGAATTTTCGGCCGGCCGCGGTGCGATTGGAAAAAGCGTGAGCAAAGGACAATTGCTCGCGAGCATTGCCGACGAAACGACGGCGCGACAATTGAAACAGGCGCGGGCCGATCTCCAGGCTGCGACCGAGCGGGCGAAGCTGCCGTTGCCGTCGGAAGAGTTACTCAAGGCGGCGCAAGATAATCTCAATCGTCTTCAGCAGGTCGTCGCGTCCGGCAACGTCCCGGCGGTTGAATTCGAAAAATCGAAGAGCGAAGTGAACCGCCTCAAGGGCGCGCTCGAAAACGAACGAATCGAGCGCGATCGAAACCTGCAGGCGCTGGAGGAGGCGCAAAAGAAATTGGAAGCGCAGATGCGCGCCTCAGAAATCCGCGCGCCGATGGACGGTTTGCTCAGCGCCGTCTCGACAATCGATGGCGAGCTGGTGGCGGAAGGCAATCAGCTCTTCACCGTTTCATCGCGAAAGACGTATGTGCGCGGTGAAGTGAACGAAGAAGACGTGGGCGAAGTGAAACCAGCGATGAAAGCGAAGGTCCAGCTTTACGCGTATCGCAATAACGTTTTCCCCGCCAAAGTTTCGTCGATTCAACCCGCGGCCGATCCCGACACGCAGCGTTACACCATTATTCTGGAGATGGAAAAACCGCCGGACAATTTGATGGCGGGCATGACCGGCGAAATGAACATCATCACCGGCACGCACGAAAATGCGGTCCTCGTCCCGACGCGCGCGCTGATGGTCGATCAAGCGCTCGTTGTGAAACGCGGCATCGTGCAGCGGCGCACGATCAAAGTTGGATTTCGGACGCTTGATTTCACTGAAGCGTTGAGCGGCGTCAGCGCCGGCGAACGCGTCGTCGTTGCGGACCAGGACCGGCTGAAACCGGGGCAACCCGTCCGCCAGCGCCGCGTTGACGTGACCAAGAAATGACCGCGCCGCTTTACATTGCGATGCGTTTCGCCACGCACCGCAAACGGGCGTTGCTTCTCAGCCTGGTCGGCGTCGTCTTCGGCGTCGGAATTTTCATTTGCACTCAGGCGCAAACGCAGGGTTTTGCGCAATTCTTCATTGATTCGACGATCGGCAGCAACGGCGCGCTGGTGGTGCGCTCGCGTTTTCAACCGCGCTACGAAGGAATGGTGGTGGGAGCGAAGTCGGGCAGCGCCCTGCCCGCCGCGCGTCGAAATGTTTTCGAGGGAATCACCAACGTCAGCGAAATCATGCGCGTAAGCCGGCAGTTTTCTAACGTGGCAGCGTGCACGCCCATCTTGCGCGGTTCGATCAGCGCTCGCGCCGGATTCGAAACGACCACTGCGGATTTGTACGGGATCGATCCGGTCTCGCATTTGCGCACGACTGACCTCGCGAAACAGATTGTCGATGGCTCGTTTGAAGATTTTCGCAACAACACGACCAGCGTGATTCTCGGTTACAGGTTGGCGGAACTGCTCGAAGTTGTTCCCGGCGACACGGTGCAATTGCTCTCGCCCGGCGGCGATTACTGGCGTTTCAATGTCGCGGCAGTGGCGCGGAGCGGCGTCGGCGCGATTGATTTAAGCCGGGTGTATGCGCACGCACGGGTCGCTCAGCGATTGCTCAAGAAATCGTTCGAAGCGTCAATGATCGTTTACAAACTGCGCGACCCGGAGCGCGCGCCCGAGCTGGCGACTCACTTCGAGAATCTTTTTCAACACACCGCCCAAAGCTGGCAGGAGCGCGAGGAAGGAAACCTTCAAATTTTTTCGACCTTGCGCATTTCGGCCGCGATCACGGTTTCGCTGATCATCCTCCTCGCCGGTTTTGGCATTTTCAACGTCCTGACCATGTCGGTGCTTTCAAAAGTTCGTGAGATCGCGATCTTGCGGTCGATGGGCTATCGCAGGATCGACATCTCGGCGATTTTTCTCTGGCAAGGCGCCCTGATCGCCGGCGTGGGATCGCTCCTCGGTTGCGTGCTGGGGGCAGCGATGACGCTGGGGATTTCCAAAGTGCCAATCCGCATCCGCGGGTTACTTTACACCAATCACTTCTTGGTCGTCTGGGACTGGCGACATTACTTTTGGGCGACTGTGCTTGCAATCATCGCGGTCTTCATCGCCAGTTATGTTCCCGCGCAACGCGCCGCCCAGCTCCAACCGGTCGACACTCTGCGCGGCTCAAGTTTATGAGTGCATCATTTATGTTCCCAGCGGCGGTTTACTTGTCACGCCGTAGCCTTGGCGGAGGCGGATGAGAGGCGATATTTCCCTCAGCTGCCGCGATCTCGAGCGCTACCTCGGCGAAGAGGAAGAACGAGTGCACGCATTGCGTGGCGTTTCCCTTCAGGTTGAGGCGGGCAGCTTGCACGCGGTCGTTGGTCCTTCCGGCTGCGGCAAAAGCACGCTCCTTTACATTCTCGGTCTGCTCGACGAACCGGACGGCGGCTCGGTCGAAATCGGATCAACTGCCATTTCGCATCTCCACGATGAAGAACTCGCGCGCCGCCGCAACGAACTGATCGGTTTCATTTTCCAATTTCATTTTCTAATGGAGGACTTCACCGCGGAGGAAAACGTAATGATTCCAATGCGACGACTCGGCCGAATGAATGAGGAGGAAATGCGGGAACGGGCCGCGGTGTTGTTGGAAGCGGTCGATCTTGGGAATAAGCGGCGCCGGCCCAGCCGTCACCTTTCCGGCGGCGAACAACAGCGCGTCGCGATCGCGCGCGCTCTCGCGAATGATCCGCAAGTGATCCTGGCAGACGAGCCGACCGGAAATCTCGACACCGGCAATTCGCAACGGGCGTTTGAGTTGCTCGCGAACATTGTGCGCGAGCGCGAGAAGGCGCTGTTGCTTGTCACGCACAACCGATTCATCGCCGACGCTTGCGATTGGGTGCACGAGATGAAAGATGGCCTCCTAATCGCCAGCCACCCACACGGCCAACGGATTTCAGTTTGAGATGAGCGCCGATTTGGGCACTCCCAAATGCCCGAGAAGTTTTTCGACGTAATCGAACCACGTCCGAAATTTTCTCGCACGCGCTTCCTCCGCCAGGCGCGAATAGAGTTGTCGATCTGACAAAAGCTTCCTGATGCCGTCCGCGAGCGCATCGGATTTTGTTTGATCGACAATCAAACAACCACCGCCGCGCGCTACTTCACCAAGAGCGCCATTCCCGCCGCAAATGCACGGTTTGCCATGAAGAAGACTTTCCAAGATCGGCAGTCCGAAACCTTCCATGAGCGACGGATAAACCGTGAAATAACATTCGCGATAAGCGCGCAGCAGCGTTTCATCGTTCACGTGCCGCAACCAGCGCAGCGGACGTCCACGAGATCGCAGCTTCCAAATTTCACGAACGATTTTATTGAAAGGCGCGCCGACGTTGCGACCGATCAGCGTCAGCTTGAACCCGAGACCTTCGTTCCAAAGCTTTTCCACCGCGTCGAACAGCTTCAGATGATTTTTGCGCCCGTGAAACGAGCTGACGTAAAGAATCGAGCATTCTGAATCATCCCGGGCGACTTCTGGTTGCGCGCCTTCCAGTTCACCGGGCCAAAGCTCGACCACCGTTTCAGTCGGGCGACACCCATAT
>DATEWZ010000001.1:0-10959 GCA_035257485.1 Chthoniobacterales bacterium | reverse complement strand
CGCAGCCGCTGAGCGTTCAGCGCAAATCGTCAGTCCGAGAGATAGGTTTTCTACATTGCAACCCGTAAAAATTCTTCCGCTCTTAGTCAGAATCGCGGCGCCGACGGCGAATTTGGAATAAGGGGCGTACGCGGCCGACTTAGCGGTGGTGGCCGCTGCGATTAAATCTTTATAACTAAACTCCTTATTATAAGCCATTTATTGTATTTAGCTCTCGGGCATGCACCCTATTGAGGTGTTGTCTCGAAAGACCTTGTATCTCGCGCATCGCTTTCAACGCCACCCGTGTGAGCACGAAAAACAACAGGACCGTTGCAAAGAATGCGCCTCCCCAAGTCCAATATTCTACTATCCGCGGATGCGTTTTTCCACGCGCCAGATTGAGCCCGAGCTGCCCGAGGGTTCCTAAATAAGTGTACAAGAAAAGACCCGGCGCGCGACCGATCGTTGTCCAGAACATGAACAAACGAAAACGGATTCGAGTCAGTCCGTACAAATAGTTTAGCAAACTCGTTGGAAAAAGAGGGTGTAACTGGCTGAGGAAAATTATTTTCCAAGCGTCGCGTTCGACGGCTCGTTGCAATACTTGCAGCATTCGGTTCGTCGATTCGCGGCTATTGATGAATCGCATTCCCAACCAGCGACTTAAACCAAACGAGATCGCCGCGCCGATGCAATTTCCAAAGAGCACGACGAAAAAGCCCCACCAGAGTCCGAAGAAGAATCCGGCGCCAATGCACAGTACACCGCCCGGTAGCAGTAAGACGTTACAAGCAGCAAACAGCAGCGGATAAAAAATCGCCGCCCAATCGCCCACGCCAATCACCCGCTGCTGCAAAGCGACTAACCAATCAACGACTGGGAAAAAGTGTGAAACGAAAAACCCCGCCGCGATCAGCAACAACAAGATCGCAAGCTGGAGATAGACGACTCGCCTGGTTCCGAGCATTCCGAAATTCTGCCCGCTTCAGAGACTTCGCGCAAATCTCGGTGTTGCCAAACTAATACCCTCATCCGCCGGCAAACATGGAAGGATCCGTTTCTGATTAGCCGGTTGAGGTCTCTGCTTTCTGGCGACGCGGAATGCCGAGGCTGTCAAAAATCACCCGCGTGGCATCGGAGCGATTTAACGTATAGAAATGAATTCCAGCGACGTGGTTATCCAAGAGATCGTGACACTGCTCCAAGGCAAAGTGAACGCCAACACGCTTGACCATTTCCGGGTCGTTTTCGCACCGCTGTATGGCGCGGAGAAGTCTCGCCGGGAACCGTGTTCCACCGGCGAGCTCAGCGATCCGCCTCAATCCGCTCATCGAAGTAACGGGCATAATGCCGGCGATAATCGGAACGTTGATGTTCGCCAATGCGCAACGCTCACGGAAATCCAGGAAGTTACGATTTTCGAAAAATAGCTGCGTAACAATATAATGGGCGCCGGCATCCACCTTTGCTTTCAAGTGGTCCATTTCGATCAGCCGATTCGGCGTTGCGGGATGGCCTTCGGGAAACCCGGCTACGCCGATGCCGAAACCGCGACGATCAGGATGCACGCCCGATTCGTTGAATCGGCAAATGAACTTTACAAGATCGATAGCATGCGGAAATGAGTCGCGCGTTTTATCGTAGGCCATTTCAGCCGGTCGATCTCCTCCTAGCGCAAGAATGTTTCCAATCCCCGATCTGGCGTATCGCGTTAGGATCGCCTCAATCTCTTTTTCGTTGTGGCAGACACAGGTTAAGTGAGGGATCGGATCGAGTTTCGTTGTGTGTTGAATCCGCTCGACAAGATCATGGGTTAAGTCCCGCGTGGATCCGCCCGCGCCGTAGGTCACGCTGACAAAATGCGGCATGTAGGATTCGAGTTCCCGAATGGTTTGGTAAAGAGTCTCGGCAGCCTCGACTGATCTCGGAGGAAAGAACTCGAACGAGAATGTGGGCGAATCTGCCCGCATGATATCCGTGATGTGCATGGATGCGGGCTCTATCTTCGTTCTTTCTGTGACTTTTGGTCAACCCACTGAGCGAGCAAGTTCATTTGCCTTTTCGTGTTGTTAGCTAATTCCATAGCAACCAGCCAACAAGATCTAATAACTCTTAATAAGTTGGCGGACTGTGATTGGAATCGAAGTTGTCTGCGGTTGTTCGCAATGTTATCAACACTTTGCTCTGCGAATGGACCACGCCGAACAGCTGAAGTTGTTGGCGCAGAGAAGGAGAAGAAGAAAACAAGCTTCTCTTAAAAGTTCTAATTAGATTTGCGAACAACTGTGCTTCGGATTGCGAATTAACTTTGTAGAACAATGCCACCGACAGCCCTCGCGACCGAACAGCAGACAACTCATCCGAGCGTGGTCGTAAACGAATCCTCTTCGACCGATTCAAACGACAGTTTATTTGAGCGTGTCTCGTGGCTTTACGCTTTGTGTCGGGAGCACCTTTTTCGCGACGATACGGAACGAATCGTCAAAAGTCTTTGGCAAAACAAGCCGCCCATCTCTGGCCTGCGCGTGATCGAGCTCGGCTGTGGTCCAGGATTCTATTCGCGAAAGTTGGCCCAGCGTTTTCCACACATTATTGTCACCGGCGTTGATCGTTCTCCGAGTCAGGTGCGTTCGGCGCGGGCGCGCGCAGCCTCGGAAAATGTCGGCAATTGCGTCTTTGAGCGCGTTAACGCTCTTGCGTTGCCGAGTGAAGAAGCTTCATTCGATGTTCTCATCGCCTCACGCATTTTCACCGTGCTTCCCGATCATCAGCGTGCCGTCGCTGAGATGTTTCGAGTTCTGAAGCCCGGTGGCTGCTGTTTCATCGCGGAACCGCGTTACGCGTTTTGGGCATCCATTCCATTGACCACGATGTGGTTGCTTGCCCGTGTCATCCATTCTACCCACGGCTACCGCGAACCGAAAAGGGCGACGGTCCTTCGACAGACCGCATTTACTGAATTGTTTCGGCAGCAACCTTGGAAATCAGTTCACGTCTGGCAGGATGGGCGTTATCAATACGCGGTGTGTGAGAAAATTTGAGCGCGATTAGGTCGGCTCATGCAACAAGCGCATCACGTTCTCAATCCGAATCGGCCGTTCATCGCTGACAATCTGTGCGCGCTCGCGGTGATGACGAAGGCGCCGCGCGCAGGACAGGTGAAAACGCGACTCGTTCCGCCGCTAACTCCCGCACAAGCTGCGCAACTGAATATTTGTTTTCTTCGCGACACAGCGCAGGCAATTACGAAAGCTTGCGACGCGAACGCGCGCGGCGTTGGCGTTTTTACTCCGGTCGGCTCCGAAAGCGCGTACCTCGACCTCCTACCGGAGAACTTCGAACTTCTTCCCCAGCGCGGAGATGGATTTGGCGAACGTCTCTCGTTCGCCGCTGCCGATTTGTTCCAGTGCGGCTTCGCGTCCGTTTGTCTGATCGACTCCGACAGCCCGACCGTTTCTCCCGAAGCTTATGCTCAAGCAGTCGAGCTTCTCTCGCAGCCAAAGGATCGCGTAGTCCTCGGACCTTCCGACGACGGCGGTTATTACTTGATCGGCATTAAACGACCGCATCCAGAGTTGTTCGAACGAATCGATTGGAGCACCGAGCGTGTCTGGGAACAGACGAAGCACCGCGCGCACGAGCTCGGTCTCGAAGTGAATCTTTTGCCGGCCGGGTACGATGTCGATGATGCGACAAGCTTACAGCGGCTTCGCGATGAATTGTTGTCGAACAAATCGCCCTGCGATATGGCGCCGCACACGCGAAAATTTCTCGCGCAGTTAGCGGGATAGAAGCGAATCTAGCGACATGAACGCAAGACGCGCGCTCGTTACCGGTGGCGCCGGACTCATCGGCTCGCACGTTGTCGATCTTCTCGTGCGCGAAGGTTGGAAAGTTCGTGTGCTGGACAATCTCGAGCCGAACACGCACAAGCGCGGCGAACCGAATTGGATCAATCCTGATGCCGAATTCATCCAAGGCGATATTCGCGATCGCGAAACGATCAGCGCGGCGCTCGACAAGATCGACATCGTCTTTCATCAGGCCGCTTACGGCGGTTACATGCCGGAAATTTCCAAATACGTTCACGTGAATTCGCTCGGCACCGCGCAAATGCTCGAACTGATTCGCGAGAAAAATCTGCCAATCAAAAAGATTGTCGTGGCAAGCTCGCAGGCCGTTTACAGCGAAGGCGCCGGTCGTTGTCCGAAACACAACCTTGTTTTTCCAACGGTGCGACCGGTCGAACAACTCCGCCGTGGCGACTGGGAAGTGCATTGCCCGATCTGCGGGACGATCACCAAGAGCGTGCCGACCCCGGAAAGCGCGCCGGTTGGCGGCGAAACGGTTTACGGTCTGACCAAGGTCGATCAGGAAAAACTTGTGCTGCTCTGGGGAAAACAAGTTGGAATCCCAACGGTCGCGCTCCGGTACTCGTGCACCTACGGACCGCGCCAATCGATTTTTAATCCCTACACCGGCGTGATCGCAATTTTCTGCACGCGCCTGCTCAACGATCTGCCGCCCGTCCTCTACGAAGATGGCGAACAAACGCGCGATTTCTCTTTTGTTGAAGACATCGCGCGCGCGAATTTGCTCGCCGCGGAGACGGACAAGCTCGAGGGCGAGGCAATCAACGTCGGCAGCGGCCAAGGAACGCCGATCCGTGAGATCGCGCAGATCCTTTCGCGCTTGCTCAAGATCGACATTGAACCGGAAGTACGCGGCGAGTTTCGTCCCGGCGAGATGCGGCATCTCACGAGCGACACCACGAAAATTCGCACAGCTGGCTACCAACCGCAGGTTGAGCTCGAAGAAGGGATCCAGCGCTACATCGACTGGATTCGCGCGCAGTCCGACATTCGCGATTACTTCAGCGAAGCGGAACAAATTCTAAAGAGCAAAGGCATCGTTCATCGGGTAAAAGTGGGGAATGCCTGAGGGCATTCCAGATTTCGATTCGCGGGTAATCGAGCACGCGCGGAAAGATTTTCCGTTGCTCGACGCGGAGATGACCGTCGGCCAGGCGCTCGAGCGCATTCGCCGCGAAGGCGTCGGCGAGCGCGTCATATATTTTTTCGCGGTCGACTCGGACAAACGTCTGGTAGGCGTTTTGCCGACGCGACGACTGCTAACGTCTCCGCTCGAAAACAAACTGAACGACATCATGGTCCGCCGAGTCGTCGCAATTCCCGCGACCGCGACAATTTTGGACGCGTGCGAATTTTTTGTTCTCTACAAATTCTTCGCGTTTCCCGTTGTGGACGAACAACGCCGTGTCGTCGGGTTGATCGACGTCGGCTTATTCGCTGAGGAAATGTTGGGCGAACGGGAAGATCAACCCAAACCAGCCGCGCCAATTCGTGACGACATCTTCGAAGTGCTCGGGTTCCATCTCGAGCAGATTCGCGGCGCGTCGTCGTGGCGAATGTTCCGGTTTCGTTTTCCGTGGCTTCTGGTCACGGTGACCGGCGGCACGATGTGCGCAATCCTTGCGGGGTTATTTGAGGCGACGCTCGCGCACGCGCTCGTCATCGCATTTTTTCTAACCATGGTGCTCGGTCTGAACGAAAGCGTCAGCGCGCAATCGATGAGCGTGACAATCCAAATGTTGCGCTCGGCGCCCGTGACCTGGAGCTGGTTCCGAACTGCGCTGCGGCGGGAATTTGTCACCGCGCTTCTGATTGGACTCGGTTGCGGAGCCGTTGTCGCGGTCATCGTCTTGATCTGGCGACACGATGCTCGTGGCGCGTTGGCAATCGGCGGCAGCATCGCGCTCTCATTGATCAGCGCGTCTTTGTTCGGCCTCGGGGTACCGTCATTTTTGCATCGACTGAATCTCGATCCAAAGATTGCCGCTGGGCCAATCACGCTCGCGCTCGCCGACGTTTTCGCGCTCGTAATTTACTTCACAACTGCGCGGCTCGTTCTTGCATGAACGTTTCCGTTGTTATTCCCGCGCTGAACGAGGAACAGCCGATCGCTGGCGTCGTCCGCGAATGTTTGATTACAGGAATCCCACAGGAAGTAATCGTCGTCGATAACGGCAGTAACGATCAAACAGCCGAGCGTGCGCGCGAAGCAGGCGCGCGTGTGGTGAAGGCGCCGCGCGGTTACGGGCGCGCCTGCATGGCCGGAGTGCGGTCGTTGTCGGCCAAATGCGAGATCGTTGTCTTTCTCGACGGTGACGGCAGCGATTGCCCTGAATTCATAGCTCAGCTTGTCGGTCCGATCGTCGCGAACAATTACGAGTTCGTAATCGGCTCGCGCACGCGAGGCCAACGCGAACCTGGCAGCATGAATTTCCAGCAGATCTTCGCCGGCAAAGTTGCAGGCTGGCTGATATCGATCTTGTACGGCGTGCGTTATACCGATATGTGTCCGTTTCGCGCAATTTGGCGCACGTCGCTCGAGAAACTGGGAATGAGAGAAGAAACCTACGGCTGGAACTTGGAGATGCAGATGAAAGCGGCTCGTGCTGGTCTCCGCATTCTCGAAGTGCCGGTCAATCATCGATGCCGCACCGGCGGGGTTTCGAAAGTCTCCGGCACATTCCGCGGCACGCTCGTCGCCAGCGCACGAATCATCGCCACGTTTCTTCGCGTTGCGTTATCAAAGAAGTTGTAGCGGTGCTTGTTCTCAAGCACCGAATTAAATATAAAAAGGCGTTCGCCGCGGCGAACGCCTCTACAACTCTATCCTCGCGGACTCGCCGATGAGTAAATCCAACGCCTTTTTTGCTGGCTTACTGGCCGGACTCGTCGCCGGAATCGCGATGACGGTTTTCATGCTCTTGCTTGCGCTCTTTGGAGTCGCGACGCCGCTCGCGATCATTGGCGATCGGCTTTCGGTTTTCATTAAACCCGGACCGTTTCTCGCCCTGATGGGTCGCGTCGGCGGCTACAATCATCTCAAACAACTCGGCGTCGGCTCGACAATGGCCGGCCAGCTCGTCGTCAGCATGCTCGGCGGCGCCGTCTTCGGTTTGTTCATGCGACAAATTCCGCAGCGCCGCGTCACGGCGGTGACGATGTCGATCTTCGTGGCGCTGCCGATCATCGCACTCGCGATTCTTTTGTGGCCGGTACTCGGCACGAGCTACACCGGTTTGCCGATCGCTTCCGGTGGCGCGATCACGCTGATCGGTTTCGCGCTCAGCGTTTTGGTTTTCGAACGAACACTCGTCGCGAGCTTTCATTTTCTCACCCGGACCAAGTCTGAAGCCCCGAGTGGCGAGTTCACGCCGGCGATCGGCCGGCGCGCATTGATCTTGAGCGGACTCGGTGTGTTGCTGGCCGGCGGCGGGATTGGATTAATCCGAAAACTTTGGCGCGCGGCCACGTTTAGTTACGACGGCACGCAATACAAAGGCCGCATCGTCCAGCCGATCACGCCGAACGATTTGTTTTATTGCGTAACCAAGAACGTGGTCGATCCGCGGGTGAATGTGGACATTTGGCACCTCGAAGTGAATGGGCTCGTGCAAAATCCGCGCACGTATCGTTTTAAGGATTTCAAAGATTTCAATTTCAACATCGTCGAGCAGGAGACGACGCTGATGTGCATCAGCAACGGACTCGACGCTGGATTAATAAGCAACGCGGTTTGGAAAGGAATCGCGCTACGCGATCTGATCGATCCGGCCGGTCCGCTTGCTGAGGTGCAGCGCGTGAAACTTTACGGCGTGGACAATTACACCGACACGATCCCGATTGAGAAAGCGCTCGAACCGACCACGCTGCTGGCGTGGGAAATGAACGGCCAGAAATTGCCGGACCGCCATGGTTATCCGTTGCGCGCGGTTGTGCCCGGATATTTCGGCGAGAAACATGTGAAATGGCTGACGCGCATCGAGCTCACCGGACCGAACGCGAAAGGGTTTTACGAAACCCAGGGCTGGGGCCCGGACTTCATCGCGCCGACAAGATCAAGAATCGACGTGCCCGATCACGAATCGCGCTTCTCGTTAGGAAAACTCGTCGGCCCGGTCGAGGTCAAAGGAATCGCTTTCGGCGGCGATCGTGGAATTTCGCGAGTCGAGTTGAGCGATGACGAAGGCGAAACTTGGACCGACGCGAAAATCATTTATCCCGGAACGAAATTAACGTGGGCGCTCTGGAGTCACGACTGGCAACCGGACGGCCCGGATGATTACACCCTCGTCGTCCGCGCGACTGACGGCGAAGGCGAGGTCCAGGAATTCGAAGAAGACCGCAGCCCGTTCTCCGGCGTGACCGGTCTTCATAAAATCATCGTGCACGTAACGGCGTGACTAGCGCTGACATTTCTGGCACCAGACGGTGGTGCGACCGGCGACTGTAGCGTGACGAAGTTGAGTGCGATGAATCGGGCAGACGCCGTCACGCTTCCATTTTTGGTGAATGAGCCAGTTCTTGGGCGGATCGGAGAAATCTTTGCCGAGCGTTTCGAGCGAGCGGCGCACGACAAACTTGATCGCGCGAAAAAGTTGATGTCGATCTTGCGCGGTTAACTTTCGAATTCGTTTCGACGGCAAAACTTTAGCGCGCCAGAGAATTTCGTCGGCCATCCAGTTTCCAATTCCCGGAAAACCGTTTTGCATCAGCAACGCGGCCTTGATCGGCGCTTTCCGATGTCGATCCAGAAAGTGATTCATGAATTTCTCGTCGAACTCCGGCGAATTGATTTCCGGCGCTTCGGATTTCCACCAGTCGGGTTCATCGGCGCCGTGGTGAAACCGGACGCGGCCGAACTGGCGATAATCGCTGAACACCAGCGCGCGCTCCCGTTGAAAAAGAACGAGATGATCGTGTTTGGCGGGCCGGTAGTTCGCCAAGTCGACGCGAATTTTGCCGGTCATGCCGAGATGAATCCCAAGCCAAGTGTCGCCGGAGAATTTGAAAACCATTCGTTTTCCGCGCGCATGAGAGCTCAGAACCGTCGCGCCGATTAAGCGTTGCCGAAGCTGTTCAGCGTTCTCGCCGCGAAGCACGCGGTTTCGCGCGTGCAGGCGAAGATCGATAACTTCGGCGCCGAGCCCGGGGTCCCATTGTTTGCGCAACCATTCGACCTCGGCCAGCTCGGGCATCGCCGAAATTAGCTGTGGAGAGAGATGCGTTCCACTTGCGGCCTGTGCTAGATTGATTTGTGGAAAAAGTAATCATCGTGGGCAGCGGCTGCGCCGGTTTGACGGCCGCGATTTATGCCGCGCGCGCGAACTTGAATCCGCTCGTTCTCGAAGGCCGCCAGCCGGGCGGTCAGCTTTCAACCACGACGCTCGTCGAAAACTTTCCCGGATTTCCGGAAGGGATTGAAGGTCCGCAATTGATCCTAAACATGCACGCGCAGGCCGAGAAATTCGGCGCGCGTTTTTCCTACGCCGAGGTCACCGATTTCGACATGAGCAAGAAACACGTTCGCGTCAAAGCCGACGACGAATGGCTCGAAACGCAAGCGCTCATCATTGCGGCCGGCGCGTCGGCGCGCTATCTTGGCTTGGACGACGAAGAAAAACTGATCGGCCACGGCCTAACAAGCTGCGCGACCTGCGACGGCGCTTTTTACAAGAACGTTCCGGTCGCAGTGGTCGGCGGCGGCGACTCAGCGGCGGAAGAATCGATCTTCCTGACCCGCTTCGCGTCCAACGTTTATTTGGTTCATCGCCGCGATCAGATGCGCGCTTCAAAAATCATGCAGGAACGCGTGTTCGCGAACAAAAAGATCGAGCCTGTCTGGAACACGGTGGTGACCAAATATCTTGCCGACGAAAAAGGCGAGATGCGCGGGGTGCGTTTACGCGACGTGAAGACAAACAAGGAGCGCGAGCTTGAAGTCGCGTGCGTCTTCGTAGCGATCGGTCACGATCCGAACACAAAGGCTTATCAGGGAAAACTCGAGACCGATCCCGACGGTTACCTGATCGCGCGGAATCTCGCGCAAAGTAAACACCCCGGAGTTTTCATTGCCGGCGACGTCGCCGATCGCGTTTACAAACAAGCGGTCACGGCGGCAGGCTCGGGCTGCGCGGCGGCGCTCGAAGCGGAGAAGTATTTAAGCGAACTCGAATCGCACGGCTGATTCGAGGCGCGATTGTCGATCTTGAAAATCGCGGACCTAACGCAGTTCTACTCGCCGGTGAGCGGCGGGGTGAAACGTTATCTTCACGAGAAGATCGATTACATCCAAAGACAGGCGCCGAACGACAAGCACGTACTCATCGTACCCGGCGCAAAGACTGCCGTTCAAAAACATGCGCGGGCGCGCATTTACACCGTCCGATCTCCGCTGGTTTCGCGCACCGCGCAATATCGGGCGCTCCTGAATTTGCGGGCGGTTGAGGAAATTCTGACGCGCGAAAATCCCGACGTCATTGAATCGGGCGATCCGTACCAGCTTGGCTGGCGCGCAGTTCGAGTCGGACGAAAGCTGAAAATTCCGGTCGTCGGGTTTTATCATTCGCATTTTCCGGAGGCGTATTTGCGGAGCAGCGCGAAGTTGCTAGGAAAAACGGCGACGCGCCGGGTGATGAAACTTTCGCGCGCTTACGTGCGCAAACTTTACAATCGGCACGCCACGACGCTGGTTGCTTCGGAACGCCTGGCGCAGGTCCTGCGCGATTGGGGAGTGCTGAACGTGCGCGTTCTCAGTCTTGGCGTGAACACCGACATTTTCCGTCCGGACCAATCTCGTGTTGCGGCAACGCGAAAATCGCTGGATCTCGAACCAAAGAGAACGCTTTTGCTTTACGTCGGACGTTTGGCGAAAGAGAAAAACACGTCGCGCTTGTTTCGCGCATTTGAACTCCTCGATCAGCGACGACCGGATGAATTTCACTTGCTCGTGATCGGCGACGGTCCGGAGCGGGCACAACTGCGCAAACTGCAGACGCGCTGCACCAACGTTTCCTGGATCAAATATTGCGCTGAGCCGCGCGAGCTTGCCCGTTTTTATCAAGCGGCCGATCTCTTCGTTCATCCCGGTGTCCAGGAAACTTTCGGC